>CAZNPP010000061.1:0-9364 GCA_964574785.1 uncultured Chloracidobacterium sp.
TGGCGCAATTTCCGAATTGACCGACGGTAATTTGTCAAAAGATTCTCAACACAAGATATCTCAGCTCGCCATTTACGCGCAGATATGAAACAAGACGACGGAAAAAATCACCACGGAGCCACGAAGAAGAAAGGATGAAGGCGGAAGGAGAAGGATGTTCTAAGAATCCGCAAAAGTGCAAAGACTCATCAAAGGAAGAAAGAGCAGCTCCACAATTCCTTTGCGTCTTCGTTTTGCGTTAAGCAGGGCTAGTCAACTACCCAGGTTTCTCCCGCATTGATTAACTTCTCAAGATTACCTGGTCCCGACTTCGAAACCGCAAACTCAATCTGCTCTTCCATCAGATCTTCGTAGGTGGCCCGCTCCACGGCACGAAAGATACCCACCGGCTGGGGAAAGTCTGGATGCTCCATTCGGGCCATCATGAACGCCACCGAGGGATCTTGGAGGTAGATGTCGTGTACTAAAAGATCAGCTTCTGTAATCCCGTTTTCACCTATTGTTACGACCTCGGGATGAGCTCCGTTCATACGAATACCTTTGTTGCGGTCCTTACCGAAGATCATCGGCTTACCGTGCTCAAGATAGAGCACACGATCAGGGCGCACGCTGCGCTCGGCAAATTGATCAAAGGCATTGTCATTGAAGATGTTGCAGTTTTGATAGACCTCGATAAAGGAGATGCCCTTATGTTTTGCGGCAGCTTCTACCATCGCTCCCAGATGCTTCACATCAATATCAATTGAACGTGCGACAAACGTAGATTCGCTTGCGATGGCCAGCGAGAGAGGATTGACCGGATAATCAATGGTGCCCATCGGAGTTGATTTTGTTTTTTTTCCAAACTCTGATGTTGGGCTGTATTGTCCCTTTGTCAATCCATAAATGCGGTTATTGAAGAGTATGTAGTTGATATCCAGATTACGACGGATGGCGTGCATGAAATGATTACCACCGATCGACAGTGCGTCACCATCACCGGTGATCACCCAGACGCTGAGATCGGGATTCGCGCACTTGATGCCCGTTGCAATCGCGGGAGCACGGCCATGGATGCCGTGGAACCCGTAGGTATTCATGTAGTAAGGAAATCGTGATGAACAGCCAATGCCCGAAACAAAAACGATCTTTTCGCGCGGAATGCCGAGTTCGGGCATTACTTTCTGCACGTTGTTGAGGATGGCGTAGTCGCCGCAGCCGGGGCACCATCGCACTTCCTGATCGGAAACGAAGTCAGCTTTCTTAAGTTGGCCGGGTGGCGGTGCAATCTTTCCTGATACGGCTGAACCGACTTCACTATCAGCCGAGACCGCTGCCTCAGTTATCTTCCTGTTTCCGTTTCCACTGCTACCGTTTCCAGTTGTCATCATTGCTCCTTTTATTGGTGAATGGTAAATGGTTAAAGGTAAATAAATCCCTTTCACCATTAACTATTCACCATCACCATTTACTTTTGCTTACCTTTTTCGACCGCAGCTAATAGCTCGAGATACTTGGGCTTAACATAATCATCGAGTTGTTCGACGAAATCGGCCCCCAGTCCACGTATCTTGATTAGCTCCTGAACATCGGCAAGATCCTTCAACCGATCCGGCGCGGTCATCCCGGAGGCCAGCTTCAATTCAATCAACCGCTCAAGAGTGACGAATTTAACCCCATTGATCTCAGTCGAAGCCTCGGCCGGACGCGGAAAGACGACTGGCTTGGGTTTGCCGTCTCCGGGGTACTCGCCAGTCGTAATCACCTCAATGGGAACGCCATCCTTTGTTGATCGGAGTCTCTTTCTCGCGTCGGGAAAGGAGGGCGCATAACCACGTCCAACCAGTTCCCGGTGAAAAGTATCAAGTCCCTCCCGCGTCAGCACAAGGTCAATGTCTTCCGTAAATCTCGGATATCCATGGGCCAGCAGGGCAACAGCGCCAATTACCATGTACTCAATGCCATGTTGCTTCAGATCGGTTGTAAGCTCCATCAGCGTGTTGTTAACACTTCCTTCTCCCATGAAGTAGCGCAATCCTTCCGCATATGCATCGAGAACCGATCTCGAGTTGTTGGCTAAAAGCGACGTCATAATTTACTAACCCTGCTCGATTATTTCCGCGACGGTTATTCGAAAACCGGGTACCACATCACCGCCGTCGATTGTGTCCTTCTCCGTTAGACTAACAACGTCAGCCATCGAGCGATACACCGTCACGTTGTTAAGCTTGGGACTGACGACCCACACCATGCGAGTGCCGGCCGTCAACCAACGTTCGATTTTAGCCTTCACTTCACGATCTCTGTCGCCGGGACTCAAAACCTCGACCGCCAAGTCGGGTGGGCCGGGCCAGTAACCTGATTCTGATGCACATGCAGCAAGCCGCTCCGCTCGGACAAATGCAATATCCGGCGCGAGTACTGTGTCGGGATTGGAGCTGAGCTTGAATCCAGTCTCGGCTGCGTATACTTCTCCAAGCTGTTTCTCTCGTACGTACTCAAAAATCGGGGCTGCGAGACGCATCGTAACTCGCCCGTGTACATGTCCGGTGGGTGACATGGTTCTAAGTTCTCCATTTACAAGTTCATACCTGAACTGCCCACGCGGCAGTTTCAACAACTCGTCAGCGGTCATTTGTGTTGCTGCCGTACTCATGCGTTATCCTGCTAGTTCCATGGGAGGAATAGAACCAGTTACTTACAAATACTCCTCAACCTTTCTGACAATCTCACGAATCTGGAACGGCCGCCCCTTCACCTTCGAAAAGGGGACTGCCTGGACCAGATAACGGGCTCGCACCATCGTGCAAAGCTGACCAAGATTCATTTCGGGCACGATGATGGTTTCAAATCCTGAAAGCACCTCGCCAAGATTCTTAGGAAATGGATTCAAATGTCGAAGATGCGCTGACGATACGCTTTTGCCTTCTCGTTGCAGTCTTTCCACTGCGGATGTAATGGATCCGTATGTGGAGCCCCAGCCAAGCACCAGTACCTTTCCAGTAGGCGCGCCAAACACTTCTACTGGAGGAATATCGTTGGCCGCCCGATCCACCTTCTCCTGTCGTAAGCGAACCATCAGATGGTGATTTTCCGGATCGTAATTAACATTACCGGTGATGTGCTGTTTCTCGATGCCGCCGATGCGATGCTCGAGGCCCGGAGTACCAGGAATCGCATAGGGCCGCGCCAGAGTCTCCTCATCACGAGCGTAAGGCATAAAGTTCGCAGGATCAGTAGCAAACTTCACCTCAATCTTTGGCAGATCTTCAATCTCCGGAACAGACCAAGGTTCGGCGCCGTTTGCGAGGTAACCATCTGATAGGTAAAAGACTGGCGACATGTATTTGAACGCGAGGCGAACAGCCTCTATGGCCATCTGAAAACAATCGGCAGGAGTGGCTGGCGCTATAACGATTGCGGGACATTCGCCATTTCTGCCCCAAACAGCCTGGAAAAGATCAGCCTGCTCCGTTTTAGTTGGCAAGCCCGTCGATGGACCACCACGCTGGACGTTTACGATCACCAACGGCAACTCCGTCATTACTGCCAACCCGATAGCTTCCTGTTTCAAAGCGACACCTGGACCAGAAGTTCCGGTTAGTCCGATCTGACCGGCAAAGCTGGCGCCGATGGCTGCACAGACCGCAGCAATCTCGTCCTCGGCCTGAAATGTCTTAACTCCGAAACTCTTATGACGCGCCAACTCGTGCAGAATGTCAGACGCCGGAGTGATTGGATAAGACCCGTAAAAGAGCGGGCGTCCTGCGAGTTGAGAAGCTGCCACAAATCCGATTGCAGTGGCTTCGTTTCCGGTAATCTTTCGATACTTCCCGGGAGCGATCTTGGCCTTTTTGACGGTGTAGTGCGTCGTGAAGACCTCAGTGGTATCGGCGAAGTTGTAACCAGTCCTCAGTGCGATCTCATTAGCCTTTGCAAGTTCCGGATTCTTACCGAACTTGCTGTGGATCCAGTTGAGGGTATTCTCCATTGGCCGGTCGTAGAGCCAATAGAGCACACCTAGCGCAAAGAAGTTCTTGCACCGGTCGATCTCTTTACGTGTCAACTCGACATTACCCTTCAGAGCATTCATGTTGAGAGTTGAAATAGGTAGACGGTGAACGCGATACCCAGCAAGCGAGCCATCTTCAAGAGGGTTCGAAGCATAATTGGCATACTTCAAATTCTCTGGCGTGAAGCTGTCTTTGTTGGCAATGATCGTGCCGCCCTCCTCAAGGTCCGGAAGGTTGACCTTAAGCGCGGCGGGGTTCATAGCCACAAGAATGCTTGGCTGGTCACCAGGCGTCTTGATGTCCTGGCTTGAGAAGTTCAGCTGGAAGCCGCTTACCCCGGGTAAGCTGCCGGCCGGCGCACGAATCTCTGCGGGAAAGTCGGGTAGCGTTGAAATGTCGTTTCCGACTACGGCCGAAGTATTTGTGAACTGCGTGCCGGTTAACTGCATACCATCACCAGAATCTCCGGCGAAGCGAATGGTGACAGTTTCGACCTCTTCCAGGTTTTTCTCAGCCTGTGCAACAGGCGGTTCAATAATTGTGCTCATACGCGTTTAAGTATTGTCGATTACCGATTGTTGATTGTTGATTGCCGATTGTTGAGTGCCGATTGTTGATTGTCGATTGTTGATTGTCGAATTCATTTCAACGATTTCCGCAACCTGTTACTTTACAAGAATCATTCGATCAACAAATCGTTAATCGCCAATTCGAAATCCCTAGCCTCCTTCTGGACTATCCATCACCTGGTCGGGGTTTGGTGGCAGATTCATTGTTGCCTCTGGATAGCTCTCAGCCAGGTAGCTAATGATGTCAAAAACCGATATTGACCCCACCAGTTTCCCTTCCCTCACCAGTGGGATGTTGCGATAGCTCTTCTCATTCATTAGCGCGACCGCATCACCGATTGTCGCATCCGGGTTGAGTGTTGCGACTATCGGTGACATCCATTTGTTTACCGGCTCACTCAGATCTACAGCTTCTCCTATCACCTTTGTTAACAAGTCTCGCTCCGTGAAGATGCCAACAACTCGCCCTTCGTTGTCGCAAACAATTGCACATCCGCCCTCATCCTTTTTCATCACTTCGATGGCATCCGCCAGCGGAGTGTTCGGGAGAATGCAGACGTAATCATCTGTTTCCAGGAGGCTTACGCTGTCACTGCGAACGTGCCCCACGGCATCGGTTTTCGTTTTCAACAGCGCCTGAGTACTAACAGCGGTTGGTTCAATAGGCATCTAAGGAAAGCTCCGAAGCGTGCGAGTTTGTGTGGGAAGAATTCACGGGGAAATTCTAGCAGTAAAGTAAAGTCGGCCAAAGCGCAAAAGCAAGCTAGTATACATCTTGGTTTTTGGCTTTTGGTCTTTCGTTTTTGAGTGGTTTAACCGAGGCAATAATCTGATCCAAAACTTTCAAAGTGAAATCAACCTCAGCGGCTGTGTTGTAGCGACCCACTGAGAATCTGATCGATCCCATAGCCCATTCAGTCGGAACATTCATGGCGATCAATGTTGGTGAGGTGATGCGTGTTGTTGAGTGGCAGGCCGAACCAGTGGAGACACAGATTTCTGCTTCGTCGAGTAGCTCCATTAATCGATCCCCGGGAACGTCTTTGAACGAAATATTCGTTGTGTTTGGTAACCGTTTTACACGGTCTCGTGCTCCGTTCAAACGGGTATTCGAGATGTTTGTTAGTATCCAGTCTTCCAGTTTATTCCGGAGTTCATTAACCGTTTCATGTCCGTCAAAGTTTTTTGCAAGTTCGCAAGCGGCTCCGAGAGCAACTATGTTTGATACCGCAGACGTACCTGCTCGACGACCTCCCTCCTGTCCACCACCAATGATCAGAGGCGGAAGCTGAACACGGCTTCTGATGTAGAGAGCTCCAACTCCTTGGGGAGCGTGAAATTTGTGTCCTGATAATGCAAACAGATCCACCTCGGTCTCCTTGAGGTTGATCGGGATCTTTCCCACTGCTTGCACCCCATCAACGTGAAATAGGGCATTCGAATTCTGACGAACAATATTTCCGATCTGCTCGATCGGGAAAAGCACGCCTGTTTCGTTGTTCGCGAGCATGATAGACACCAGGGCTGTATCTGGACGTAAAGCGGCTTGCAATTCGAGCAGATTCAGTTCGCCTTCACTATTCACCTCAAGCCAGGTAACTTCGTAGCCTTGTTGTTCAAGGCGTAAACATAGGTTTCTTACAGCCTCGTGTTCCACACGAGTGGTGACAATGTGCTTCTTAGCCGGCTGGTTTTCGAGTGCTCCACGAATTGCCCAGTTGTCGGATTCTGACCCACAGGATGTAAAGACGATTTCACTTGGGTCAGCAGCACCTAGAAGTTCGGCCACCTGCCCACGCGCATGTTCGACTGCTTTCTTCATTTTACGACCGAGCGAATGTGCAGAGGATGGATTGCCGTAGAACGTATTGAGGTACGGCTGCATCGCTTCAACAACTTCAGGTGCAATCCGGGTTGTGGCGTTATTGTCAAGATAGATTCGGCTTTTGATATCAGTGTTTGTTTGAACCATTACTTTGGGTTTCCAGCAACGTCATTCTTTCACGTCACTGATCAGCACCGCATCGCTTCTCGGATTGCCGCGGCTCAGAGCCAATTGGCGACCATCGCGCGAATACGCAAAACTGAGAATCCGATCCGCATTAAAGTTCGTGAGTTGCACCGGCTTTCCCCCATCAAGAGGTTGGCTCCAAAGATTAGAAACGCCGCTAAGTGTGTTTATGTACACGATTGCCCGACCATCATGAGTCCAATGAAAGCCACGGTAAAAAAGACTTTCGTAAAGGCTGGTTTGACTGGTTACCGGCAGGTCTAATGTTCTCAAAGGCGCTCCGCTCGCAAAATCGATAATGCCAATCTGCGGACGGTTCGTTCGTGGGTCATCTAGAAAATACGCCAGCATCCTCCCGTCCGGAGATAGCTGGGGGTAACGCAGATTTCCTTTAGCCACTACTTCGAAATCGGTTCCGTCATCGAGTGAGACCTTCCGGATTCCTCCAGTGAAAGGGTTATACAGTACCCAGCGCCCATCCGGGGTTATTGAACAAGTGGCCACTCCGCCTTCTCCGAAAGTCAACTGTCTCGGATTGGTGCCGTCAATGTCCACGCGAAAGGCTTGAGGGACTCCCGAGCGAGTCGAACTGAATACAATGTAACGTCCATCTGGGGAGACTTCCGGCGCAAAATCGTCGACGCTACTGTCCGATATCGGACTGGGATCGCTGCCGTCCGTCCTTACCATCCATATACTTGCTTTACTGTTAGCATTCGAGTCATATACCAGGTTCCCCTCAGGCGTCCACGCTACATTGTAGTGACCTTCCTGCACATTCCTTCTGGTAGTCAGTGCGCGCGCGCGATTTGCCTCCCCATCGGGTGCCAACCAGATATTAGAGGCCGGATCATCTTGCACTGAGACGAGTGCGCTCGAATCGGCAACGTGGGCCAGACTATAGAAGCCATATGAGGATAGATCGTTTGTGATGCGACGGACCTCGCCCTCGGGATAAGACACCTGCCAGATTTGCAGAGATCCTAATACTTGGTCGCGCGCCGTAAAGGCCAACCCGCTGCCGTCGCTGAACCACTCTACCCGTCCGACATAAACCCAGTGTCGTGAAGTAGTCGGCTTCAGCGTCCCGTCCGCTACTAAAATGATGGCAGGTGTCATGCCTCCGCTGCCGTAGCCAACCGCCAGCATCTTTCCATCCGGCGACCAAGTCGCGCTGGCACCGCTGAGCCACTCGGGTTCCTTCACTGTGATGAGGCGCCGCTCGTTGGTCCCATCGATGTTTGCAAGGAACAGTTCGTCTTCCGTTTCGGTCAGATGAAAGCGTCCGAATGCTATCTGTTTACCATCAGGAGAGATTGAGATCGGCTGCGAGACATCATTGAGAATCTTTTTTGGCGAACCGCCCAGAACCGGTACCTGGTAGAGCGTGCCTCGTGGATTTTGTTCGTCCACTCTCGTGAAATAGACGTAGCTTCCATCATGTGAGAACTGACTAGAGTTCATAGTCAGTGCTTCGACAGGGGCGACTATTTGCACGCGACTGCCTGTTGCCAAATGTTTTGTCCACAAACTATGTCGTCCACTCTCGTTTAGCGAGTAGGCAATGTACTTTCCGTCAGGCGAAACCGTGACACTCTCTACTTGGCCCTCAGCCGTGAGACGCGTAAGTCTCACATTCTTGAAATGCGTGACGGTGGAACTAGAAGTAAAGGACATTCGGTAGAGGCCAAAGGCTAGACCTCCGGCTGCGACCAGGATCAACAGCAGGACAACTGCAGCCGCTGTCTTATGTCGCCCGATCTCATTGACGATGTATTCAGCACTTGAAGGTACTCGCGAAACTTCAGAGGTATAGGATTCAGTACCACTCTGGTTTTCAGGTGATGCGAACCTTGATGGCGGCGGCACAGTGGTATCAACGTCTGCGATGGCCTTCATCTCCTGCCGCAACTCCTTCAATTCGATGGCCAAATCTTTGATCGATTGGTAGCGGTCTTCCGGATCTTTGGCCAAACAACGCCGCACAATGCGCTGCAGTTCATCCGGAGCGGCCGGATTAAGGTGCCTGATTTGGGGCGTTGGTGCGTGAACAATCTTGTGCAGGGAATCCAGCGCATCAGTTCCGCTAAAAGGCTTCTGGCGGGTAGCTACTTCGAACAGGATGCAGCCGAAGGAAAAGATGTCCGAGCGATGGTCTATTTCATTGGTTCTACCCTGGGCCTGTTCCGGTGCCATGTAGCCGGCAGTTCCCATAACCATGCCAGGTGTGGAGTGGAGTGGTAGCACGGCCGTGGCAATCTCACTGGAACCCGAAGTGTCTCGGCCTCCTTGAAGGGTTCCTTGCGGCTCGAGTAGTTTTGCCAGCCCGAAGTCGAGAATCTTTGCGTGACCATCGTTTGTGATCATGATGTTGTCGGGCTTCAGATCGCGATGCACAATTCCGGCGGCGTGGGCCTTTGCCAGACCCTCGGCTACGTGTTGCAAGTGTCGCAAGAGTTTCCGCAGTTCAGTATGTTCACGATGAATCTTTTCGCGCAGCGTGACGCCATCAATAAACTCCATTGCTATAAAGTTTGTTGCGTCAGTTTCTCCAATCTCGTAAACGTGCGCTATGTGGGGATGGTTGAGGGCGGCGGCGGCCTTAGCCTCCTGAACAAAGCGCCGCACCCGTTGAGGATCTGAAGCCAATTCTCGAGAAAGTAACTTTATCGCTACGGTGCGAGCGAGCTCGGTATCAAACGCCAGATAGACCTCACCCATGCCACCGGCGCCGAGTTGGGAGCGGATCTCATACCGACCAAGTTTTGTCCCAGGGGGAATATGCGTGCTCA
>CAZNPP010000061.1:9464-23197 GCA_964574785.1 uncultured Chloracidobacterium sp.
TAATTTGAATCTATCTCTCAATGAGAGTTTTGCTGATCACCTGGCAGTGTCATAAGGACAGTAGGGCGCGCTTAGTTTTTATTGTGAGTGAGTCTGTCACGCGGCACTTTTCTACCGATCACCTGAGAGAGCTATTCGACATTCTTCATGACACTACGGCATAATTCCTTCTATGACCTGGTACAATTCAACCACAGCAAATCGTATTTAGCAAAAAGGCATAATCCCAAACAACCATATGTCACAAATAACAGAACAGATTGTGCTTGATGCCTTGCGACAGATTGTCGACCCAGATCTCCATAAAGACATCGTCTCCCTTGGCTTCATAAAGGATCTGAAGATCGACGGCGGCGATGTTTACTTTCGCATTGTCTTAACCACTCCGGCCTGCCCAGTAAAAGAACAGATGGAGGGCGCAGCAAGAGATTTCGTTGGCGCCTTACCGGGTGTCCAAACAGTTAACGTCAAGATGGATGCTGAAGTACCTAAAGGACGCGGCCTTGGCGATAAAGTAACTGTCGAGGGAGTGCGGAACATTATCGCCGTGTCCTCCGGAAAGGGCGGCGTTGGCAAGTCCACAGTTGCTGTAAATGTGGCTGTGTCCCTCGCATTGAATGGCGCGCGGGTTGGATTAATGGATGCAGACGTCTATGGTCCCAATGTGCCGATCATGATGGGCGCAAGCGAAGTTCGGCCGGAAGTGGAAGGTAATAGCCTGGTTCCAATCGAAGCCTATGGCGTCCGCATGATGTCTATGGCTCTGCTACAGCCGGGCGATAAGCCGATGATCGTGCGTGGGCCTATTTTGCACGGTTTGGTTAAGCAATTCTTATCAGACGTTAAGTGGGGTGAACTCGATTACCTGATTGTCGATATGCCTCCAGGTACCGGCGATGTCCAGTTGTCTTTGGCACAACTGGTACCCGTGCAAGGGGCAGTCCTCGTGACGACACCACAGAACGTCTCAGTCGCCGATGTGCGCCGGGCCCTGCGGATGTTTGAGACTGTTGCTATTCCCATTCTTGGAGTGGTTGAAAACATGAGTTACTTCATCGCTCCAGATACTGGGAATCGTTACGATATCTTTGGTGCTGGTGGTGGCGAAAGGCTTGCTGGCATGTATGGAGTTCCCTTCCTGGGCAGCATTCCGCTTGGAATCCAAGTGCGCGAGGGCGGGGACAAAGGAGTACCAGTTGTCATTAGCAACCCCGATTCACCAGAATCGCAAGCGTTTCGGAGGGTAGCGGAAGAGGTGGCCCGCCAGGTATCAATTGAGGCCATGAAACCGGAACTTGTCGTTTTAACCAAAGGCCAGTAAACTTTACTTGCGATTTGCATTTCTGGAGGCAAAGTGGCTTATCAGAAATGTCAAATCTAAACCTGTTAAGGAGTTCGAGAATGTCAGCAACCACAGCGCCAACTGTTGCGCTTAACGTAAGTGAGTCGGCTGCAGCCGAGATTAAGAAGTTTATGGCCGGAGAAGAGGGGTTGCCGGAGACCGCAGGATTGCGAGTCCGTGTAGTCCCCGGTGGCTGCTCCGGTTTTCAGTACAGTCTGAACATTGAAGAAGAATCAAAGCAGGGCGATTACATCCTTGATGAGAAGGGTGTTCGACTGTTCGTCGATATGTTTAGTGCCCAGTACTTGAATGGTGTAGAAATCGATTACGTCAGCGGCGTGATGGGTTCTGGTTTTGCTTTTAAGAATCCAAACGCAACCGGAAGCTGCGGCTGTGGCTCGTCGTTCACAGCGTAGTTTCATTTCATTGTTTCAACGGCAGCAAAGGTTGCCCTACTTGAACGTGCGCGGTGCGCGATAGCGAGGCTCGGTAGTCCATTAGACTTCCGGGCCTGCTTCGCGTACCGCGATTGTTTTTGATGGAAATCTTTCAAGCTCATTCACCGGCAGAGGTCGCCAGCGCCCGAGAACTTTTCGAGGAGTATGCGTTGTGGTTGGGAATCGATCTTTGCTTTCAGAATTTTGAGCGCGAACTCGCTGAATTACCCGGAGATTATGCACCACCGTCGGGGCGACTGTTTCTCGCCCGTCAGGAAGGCGATTATGCAGGGTGTGTTGCGTTGAGGCGGCTCGATGAAGGTATCTGCGAGATGAAGCGTCTGTTTGTCCGTCCCTCATATCGCAGTCAAGGCCTCGGGCGCATACTCACTGAAGCTCTCATCGATGAGTCACAGCGGATTGGCTATAACCGAATACGTCTTGACACGCTACCGGGCAGAATGGATCGAGCGATTGCCATGTATGAGTCGCTCGGCTTCCAACAGATTCCAGCTTACTATCACAACCCTGCTGAAGCAGTGATGTTCATGGAACTGATGCTTGAGGAGCGAGTGGGTAGACTTGCCGAGGACGCGAACTTGTGACAAATTCTCTCAGCTGCCATAAACAATCCAATTGGAGAGTATTGATGCCAAGAATTGAAGCCGAAACAGCGGAGGGCCTAAAGAGTTTCGAAGCGCCTCCCGGTAAAAAGCTTGTGCTTGCAATTGAAGATGCTGGAATCGACATCCTGCATCGCTGTGGCGGCAATGCCCGCTGCACGACTTGCCGCGTAGAGGTTCTTGAAGGCGAACCTGGTGAGATGATGGACCTGGAGAGAAACCGCCTTGCAGTTGAAGCCGAACTTGCACCAAATACCAGACTCTCTTGCCAGATACACCTTCAAAACGATCTGAAGGTCCGCGTCATTAATCAATCAAGCGTGAGAGGTTTGGATCCCGGCCCACGTCCGCTAGACGAATAGCGTTCCCGGTTCAGACGATCAGATTTATTGCGTCATATCATGGTCTGGTGTAATCTTCGCGGCGTAATTCAGAGTTTCTGGCGTGTAATCAAAACTTAAAAACAGGTATTTCTGTGTCGAAGGCTAAACGCTTTTTGAGCAGGAGCACCTGTTCTTCAAACACATCGGAGGACGTATGTTGCTTGAGTCAACTGTTCATCTCCCCATCAGTCTGGCTATGTTTCAAGATGTCTTTCACGCACCAAATGCCGAAGCCTTAATGCGAATAATTTTGCGGTGGCTTCACTTTGTTGCCGGCATCGCTTGGATTGGACTCCTTTATTTCTTCAATCTAGTCAACGTTCCCTTTCAAAAGAATCTAGATGCAGAGACTAAGAAGATAGTTAATCCCGACCTGCTCTCCCGTACATTGTGGTACTTCAGGTGGGGCGCCGTAGTTACCGTATTTGTCGGCCTGATGTACTTTGCAATGTACATCCTCAGCCCAGATGTGAGGAACGCGAACGCCATCGGCGGCGGCAACATTAATGTGTGGTGGGTGTTAACAGCGTGGCTTACCTACCCCATTGTTCTTTTTGCCATCGAGTTCCTACTAATCAAGAAAGTACCAGCGGTGACTAAGGACGGCCGCATATTTGCAGTCGTCATGTTGGTTCTGATTCTGATTGTTACCTGGGGCCTGGTCAGGTTCTTCACTTCTATGTTAACGGTTGCAGGCGAAAGCTGGGCCAGTAACAAATCGTATTCAATAGGAATCGGTGGAGCGTACGGTATCGTGATGATGCTGAACGTTTGGGGCATTATTTGGCCCAATAACAAACGAATCATTGCTGCCACTGCTGGAAAGGGTCCAGCCGCACCGCCAGAATTGGCCCGCCAGGCTTTTATTGCCTCACGTACCAATGCCTGGTTGTCACTTCCTATGCTCCTCTTTATGGGAACTTCTCACGGTGACTGGGTCATATTTGGAAAGAACTAGTAATAGGAAGCACGAGGCATTTACAACTGATAATGGAATCAGGAAGCCTCGTGCCGTTCCTCTGTGACATTAAAGACCTACACATTTCATCTATTCGTCACAATTCAGCGCAATAGTAATTTGTAGACTCTCCGGAGTTCGGAAACTTTGCGGCGCCCGGGCGGCTGCCTGGAAAAATCAGGAGGTATGGGTATGAGTACGATGACTCCTTACAAAGCTCGGCAATTCAACTTGAGTGGTCTCAAGGGCATTTCTGATGAAACCCTTGATATGCATTTCAAACTTTATGAAGGTTATGTCAAGGAAACAAACACGCTTACTGAAAAGATCACCGAATTCATTAAGGACGGTAAGGTTGACCAGGAAGAGATGCCTGCCTATTCGGAACTGAGCCGACGTTTGGGATTCGAATATAACGGAATGGTTTTGCACGAATACTACTTCGAGAACCTCCAGAGTGGCGGTGGCCGAGGCGATCCCGAACGAAATTCGAAATTCATAAAAGCGGCCGAAGGTAGCTTTGGCAGTTACGAGATCTGGAAAGCCGATTTCGTTGGGATCGGCAAGATGCGCGGTGTCGGCTGGGCGATTTGCTATCAAGATCCCCGGAACGACAGGTTATCAAATCACTGGATAACTCTTCATGAAACCGGGAACGTAGCCGGATTCACGCCAATAGTGGTGATGGATGTTTGGGAACACGCATTCCTGTTAGATTACAAACCGGCAGAACGTCCCAAGTATATTGAGGCTTTCTTTTCTAACATTGATTGGTCCGCTGTAGATCGACGTTTAACAGCAGAGACAACAAAGCGGGTGAGTGCTTAAATGTCCGACAAACTTCAGTTTGTCGCTTTGTGGAGGTCACTCACTTAGAGAGGAAACTATCCTCCGACCATAACGACAAACTGAAGTTTATCGGACTGTTCAGGGTAGCGGCGGCTTTGTTAGATTACAGTCGACATTAAGTGCTCGCAGGAAATTCAGCAGGTCCTCGCGTTGCTGCGGCGTGATTGTATGCTTTTCAAGATTTTTCCGATCAAGGTGTGGATTGGGTCTCCCGCCACTGAGCATCAAGTCCACTGCTTCTTCCAGCGTTGCCACACTTCCATCGTGAAAATACGGAGCTGATTTTGCGATGTCACGCAAGGTTGGTGTTTTGAAAGCGCCGGTATCCTCGGGGCGGCTGCTAACCTTGTGCCTTCCTACATCCGGTTCTTCTTGATCAATACCAATACCAACGTTGTGATACTGCTGATCTGTAAAGAGAACACCATCGTGGCAATTGGTACACTTCACCTCTTGAAAAACTTCCCAACCACGCCTCTCGCTCTCACTAAGTGCAGAATCATCACCGGCCCTAAAACGGTCCCAAGCTGTATCACCACTGATAATGGTGCGCTCATATGCCGCAATTGCTTTTACGATATTGTCGGGAGTTGCTGCGGCGCCAAAAACCTTTTCAAACTGCGTACGATATCCGCGAATTGAATTGAGTTTAGCGGCAATCTCCTCTGCATTTGCTCCCATGTTCGCCCCAGTCCATGCCGCCATCGCCTGTTTTTCGAGTGACGGGCTGCGCCCGTCCCAGTAAAACTCTTTGTGGTAGCCAATGTTCCATAGCGTAGGGCTGCTTCGCGGTAACTGTTTGTCGAAAGCGCCGACTGATTTTGCCAAACCATCAGTCAAGCCTTTCTCGCAGACGTGGCAGGAGTAACACGACCGGGAACCGTCGCCGCTTAATCGTTCATCGAAGAATAACTGCCGTCCGAGCGCCACCTTCTCCGGCGTCATCTGATTATCCTCAGGTATTGTCATAGGTTCGTAAGTGGTTAGTTGGGGCGGGATGGGCAAAATCTCCGGCCGAAACTCCGCAAGCTCAGCTTCTCGTTTACAGCCGTATAACGACAAAACTCCAAGGATGGGAACTACAAACAGGAGGAATTTAAAAGGAGATATTTTGGTCAGCATAAACTTCTCCCGGCTATAGATTGATTTTTGCGGTAATTCGGGCGGATCTTACACTGCTTCTACTAAAAGTCTAGGCCGATGTGTCGCTTATTAGTCACCAAAGTGTTTTAACATTTGGGATTTCGAATCAGTCCTGCTGAAGATTTGCGATACTCCTGGGCTATTTTTATGCCCGTCCAAACAATAAGACTCTGGAGGCTAACATGCTTCGCTCAAAGAACGCCTTGGTCATTACTGCGATTCTGATATCTGGCTCTCTTATAGCTGCTTGCAGAACTCCTAACGACAATGCCAACACAACCGCAACCACCACGGTTACGCCTCCACCTACGCAAACCCTGAACTTGGTCCAAGCTCCGGACAGGATCACGCAGATGAGGCAACAGCGAGGCGAATTGGAGGAGGCCCATCCCGTGCTCCAAATTCTTTTACCAAAAAACAATGCTGTCTTGGAGGGTTCTACTGTTGAAGTGCGGTTGGCCCTAAGTGGTGATTTAAGAGGGTACAAGCCAGGAAAAGATCCGGCTACCGGTGAGGGCGATCACATTCATGTGATCCTCGATAATGAACCATATGAAGCCTACTACGATCTCAGTGAGCCTTTCGTTTTTCGCGACGTGTCTCCAGGTCAGCATACGATCCGAGTATTTGCTTCTCGTTCGTGGCACGAGAGCTACAAAAATGAGGGCTCATTCCAGATGGTGACATTCACCGTCAGGGGAGATCAGACCCCCGCTGCCTCGCCTAGCCCCGCGGCTTCACCAAGCCCGGCGACTACACCCAGTCCTATGGCTTCGCCCAGTCCCCCTGTCGTTGGAACAACACCAACTCAGGAATTGCCTGATCCGCACCGTCCGCTTCTGACCTATAGCCGTCCCAAGGGAGATTATCAGGGAGAGGAAGCGGATCCAATCATGATCGATTTTTGGCTGACAAATGCGCGCTTAAAGGATGATGGAGGCGAATATCGAGTTCGCTACATTATTGATGACGACGAACAACGCTATATCGACAAGTGGGAACCCATCTGGCTTTCAGGATGGACCGCAGGTAAGCATTCCGTCAGGTTGGAACTTATCGGACCAGATGGATCTGTAGTAGAGAATGGTGCTTACAATACGACAACTCGTGAAATAACAGTTGTTAAGTAGAGGCTTCGCATCCAATTAAACAAAGATCGCAATTGGGGATTCGCCAAACGCCATACAGTTGTGTTCGAATCTCGTCGATGAGCGTCAGTGATTCAAGGCACCGACAATTTGCTGATCTGGTAACTGAGGCCTCGCTGTGCATTCGCTGTGCAGCTATGTGTGAACGATCGGCGGTTCTCAGTGAGCTGAATGGACCACTCACCGCAAGGATTATGTTTATTGGCGAAGCGCCGGGTCGTAAAGGCGCGGACCGCACCCGCATACCTTTCACTGGCGACCAGTCCGGCCAGAACTTCGACCGATTTCTTGCTTCTATTGGTTTGAAGCGCTCTGAAATCTTCGTAACGAGCGCCGCCCTTTGCAACCCGAGAACTGAATCGGGAGCTAATCGCAAGCCGAGCCGCTTGGAAGTAGCTAATTGTTCCGATTTCCTGCAACGCACAATAGATATTTTGAATCCCAAGCTTCTGGTTACGCTTGGTTCGGTTGCGCTCGACTCGCTAAAGCGGATTAAATATCACGATCTGAAGCTGAGGGATGCTGTTGGTAAGGTTCATGAATGGGATGGAAGACTTCTGTTTCCTATTTACCATCCGAGCCCACAAGTACTCGCTTCACACCGTCGCGAAGCAACTCAATTGAACGATTACAGAGCATTGGACATTGTCTTACGCCAATTAGCAATTAGGTAAATGACCAGGGAATCAACCGAACAGATTGTCACTCACAGGTTGCCACTTGAAGAGACCCATATAACTAGCGGCGCAGTTCTCGAAGAGCGCGATGACTGGCGAATCCCTGCAGGATACGGAGACCAGCTTACTGAATACTCCTCCGTGCGCGAGGACGGGACAGGACTAATTGATCTCTCGATGCGTGCGCGAATAAGGGTAAACGGTTCCGAAGCGGTTCCATTTCTAAATGGACTCATAACAAACGACGTCAAAACTCTTGAAATAGATCGGTGGATGCCCGCGGCGTTTCCGAATGTGCAAGGGCGCTTAATCGCAAGTATACGGGTTATTCATGACCAGGATGGTTTCCTAATAGACACTGAAGCCGCGACCCACAAAACAGTGCTGCAGACATTGTCCAGATTTTCTTTGGCTGGCAATTTTCACGTGACTGATCTGACGCAGCAAACTGTGCTTCTAAGTGTGCAGGGCAAACGCGCCTCTGACATCGTGTGTTCGTTAGTTGGTAACGACGTGGCCCATGTTCCCAAAATGGGCATAACAAGGAAGCAATGGCAAGACCGAGAGCTGCTGATTGGGCGAGCTTCGCACACTGGCGAAGATGGATTTGACATCATCATCGCTTCGGAAAACGCGCCACTGCTCTGGGAAGAACTGAAGCGTTGTGGCGGTCGTCCCGTAGGCCATAGCGCCCTGGAAATTTTGCGCATAGAAGCGGGCCAACCAAGGTTTGGTGTCGATATGGACGAAACAAACATTGTGACCGAAGCTGGTCTTGATGAGGCCGTCAGTTACACGAAGGGTTGTTACATTGGTCAGGAAATTATTGCCCGCATCCACTGGAGAGGACACGTTGCAAAGAAACTCGTTGGCATTAGCTTTGCCGCGACTGGGGTTCAGCAGGGTGCAAAGATTCTATCGACTGATGGCAAGGAGATTGGAAGACTGACTTCCGTTACTCATTCGCCGCTTCTGGGCCATTCCATCGCACTAGGTTATGTGAGGTATGCCTATCTGTCGCGAGGAACGGCAGTAATGGTCGCGTCCGAAGCTGATGAGATCTCAGGCGCGGTTACTGAGCTTCCGTTTGTGCGCGGCAGTTGGTATTCAAATAGTCAGGACGTCTAAATGGATCAGCATGAAAGAAGAGATGGACAATTCAACCGCGCATCTACGGCGAGATCTAGACTATGAACAGGCCAGCCTTGCTTATTCGATAATCGAATCGTTGCTGGAACACACGCGCGTCATTAGCGATCTTATAGCCGTTATGGCCCAAGCGCTTGATGCAGATACTACAAAAGCTCTTACGCAGACTCCTGTCTGGAGCGCTTACCTGGACAGCCGACGCTCGCTTGAACGCACTAAGGACGACATCGAAAGATTTGCAGAGATCATGAAGAAGTTGGATGAAGAGTAAGTCTATTCAGACGCGGCAAGCAATTAGATTAATGATTCCACCAAGTCTCTGTTCAACCCGAGTGACCTCAAGGCCAACCTCTTGAGCCTCCTTTGCAGTACGTCTGTTGAAATGATCGTTAAATAGTCTCTCGGTGAACACATTTAAAAGATCAAAGATTGGGCCAAGGATACCTCCAGGCCTAACGTGTTCAAGCAAAAGAACTGTCCCCCCAGGCTTCACCACGCGACGCAACTCTCTGAGGCCAACCTGAGGAGATTCGACGGAACAGAAGACAAGTGTTGCAAAGGCTGCGTCGAACACAGCGTTTTTGAATGGTAGGGCTTCGGCAGAACTTTGCATCAGGCTGATGTTGACCGGTCTTCTTTTTGTTCTTGCGATCTTCAACATTTCAAAACTGAGTTCACTAGCCACTCCTGCAGCCTGTGCTGGATAGTGGTGAAAATTAAGACCTGTGCCGGCGCCAACCTCGAGAATGTGGGCGTTTTCTGGCAATAACCTGAGAGTCTCAGACCTGAGGCGCTCGAGGAACCAGCGCTGCAGAGGTCGCATTACCCTTTCGTAATAAGGCGCAATGTCGTCGTAGGTGGGGCGGGTCATTTATCGGACCATCATGATCACGTGGCGCTCACGTCCGCCGTCAAATTCACAGAGAAAGATTCCCTGCCAACGGCCTAGAAGCAGCCGACCATCTTTAAACGGAACCGTGACCGAAGAGCCGATTAGTGAAGCTTTGATGTGGGCATCGGAATTCTCTTCGCCATGACGGAATCCCATCCCGTGCTGAGGTATCAGGGTGCGCAACGCCAGCAGCATATCGCGAGCCACATCAGGATCAGCATTCTCGTTTACTGTTAGACCTGCCGTAGTGTGCTGAACGTAAAGGAAAACTACACCTTCAGGCACTGCACTTTCATTAAGTTTTGTTTGTACCTGTTCAGTGAACTCAACGAGTTCCTCACGTTTGTGAGAACGAACCTTTATCAAAAACATAAGTTAATTGGTTTTTGGCCTTTGGCTTTGGGTCTTTGGTCTTTGGATCACCCAAAGCCAAAGGTCAAAGGGCAAAAGCCTAAGGCCCAAAGGCCTAAATCCTCATTTCAGTAGATACTCTCGAATGAACATCACGGTGGCGTAGAACTGGAAATCCTGATTCGCCTTTTTTGCAAAGCCATGGCCTTCGTCCTTCGCCATTAAATACCAGATTGGGGTGTTGTTCGCGCGCACCGTACGCACCATCTGTTCCGCTTCGTTCAACGGAACGCGCGGATCGTTTCCACCCTGAACAATAAAGATTGGTTTGGTAATACTCTTGGCGTTGTTCAATGGGGCTATTCGTTCCATAAACTCACGCATCTTGGGATCACGTTCATCACCGTATTCCGCTCGTCGCAGGTCTCTCCTATAAGCTTCCGTCCGCTCAAGAAACGAAACAAGATTGGATATGCCAACCACCGGAAGCGAAGCCCTAATCTTGTCGCTATATCTTTGGGCCACCACAAAGGTCATGTGACCACCGTAAGAGCCACCAGTAACCATTATCCGGTCTGAATCCAAGCGACCCTCCTTAGCGATCCAATCCAGCAGGGTGCCAATATCCTTGTAGGAATCTTCCCGCAGAAATCCATTGTCAAGTTTGAGGAATGTCTTGCCAAAGCCTGACGAGCCACGCACGTTTGGAAACAGAATAGCAACGCCCATCTCATTCAAAAAATAGTTGTTCCGGCCCAGGAATCCTGGACGAGCTTGCGCTTCAGGAC
The DNA here is from genome assembly GCA_964574785.1 of uncultured Chloracidobacterium sp. Classification (GTDB taxonomy): domain Bacteria; phylum Acidobacteriota; class Blastocatellia; order Pyrinomonadales; family Pyrinomonadaceae; genus PSRF01. The sequence goes on from CAZNPP010000061.1 coordinate 20,205, forward strand.
CACCGTGAATGTTAATGATGACCGGACGCGGCCCCGTAAATCGCGCTGGAGGCATGTAAAGGAGACCGCTGATCATCCGATCGTCGAAGGTCTTCCACCGAACAACTTCTGCTTCAGAAAAACCTTGAGTGTTCAGCCCACCACTCTCGCTTTGAGTCCACCTTTCCAGCTTGCCTGTTTGTACATCTATCGAATAGACATCGGCCGGAGACCGGGCAGAAATGAATGTAAATCCGAGATCACGACCGTTGTTGTGCCATTCAACTCCACCAATAAGACCAGCCGGTAAATTAGGGACTGGGTTTTCCTTTCCCGTTTTTGTGTCCAACAAGCGCAGCCTGCTAACGCCGTCTTCATTCGTTACAAAAGCAATCGTACTGCCATCCGGTGACAGACCGAACGAGTTGACGTCCCACTTAATGTGCTCAGTCAGATATTTATGTTCTTTCGTCCCGAGGTCAAAGTAGGCAAGTCGACGAAACTCGGAATCTTTGTCAGTTGTAACGTAGAGACCACGGCCATCTTTGCTGAACTGGGCGCCACCATAAGCAATCTTTTCTTCACCTCCCTTTGGTGTGAGAAGCGTTTTCTCGCCAGATTTCACATCTACCAGCCAGGCGTAAGTCTCGTTTGCGGAGATGAACTCCCCCAAAATCAATTTAGTGTCATCAGGCGACCAGTCGCCAACTCCCCAGCCACCGCCGTCCAGTTGGAGCAAGAGTCGATTGCTCTTTGGATCAGCCGGCTCGATGATGTAAAAATCGACGTCCCTTCCATTGCGACGCGTCGAGCCATAAACTGCTTGTCTCCCCGAGTTAGACCACGTCCAGCCAGTGTTGCGGGACTTACCATCAGTGAGTAGGGTGATGCTACCGTCATCGAGATTGTAGCGGTGGTATTGAAAGAACTCATTACCACCTGTGTCCCTGCTAAAAACAAAATACTCGCCGGTCTTTGGCCGATATGAGCCACCGCCGACGCGATCTGAAAAGAAGGTCATCTGTGTACGTGCACCGCCCGGCATCTTCAGATGGTGAACCTGATTTGTATCGCCAAAGCGCGTGTTTATAAGGATCTCTCGTCGCGTAGGGTGCCAACTTGATAGGCTGGCGCTACGGAATTCAGTATAGCGTCCAACTTCTTCCGCCAGCGATTGTGGAATAGCAGGCACACCTTCTACTACCAGGTTGTCACCGGCAATGATGGCGCCACCTTGTGACAGGCCATGAGTTGCTACGAGCGCAGCAACTAAAATAAGAACTACAAAGGCAAGTGCGGTCCTTCTCATACTCATCTCCTTTAAAAGAATTTAGGTGGAGAAGTTTGTGGAAGGCCGTAATATAGCTTGAACACATAATTTTGGACAAACTCAAGTTAGAGAAGTGCGCCAATCATACGAACCAATGTCCGACAAACTTCTTCAGTTTGTCGTTATCCACCCAAAAGGAACACTCGGGAGGATCGCGTTTGGCAACTGAGGACAAATTTTCAGTTCGGACAGAATCTCTCTTTTCGGGAGAATCTCATTTTGGTAGATAACGACAAACTGAAATTTGTCGGACGGCCGGCACGCGGAAGGCTATTACGCGTTCTCGGCGTTGGATTTGGACTCGCCGTAATCATCGGTAACACGATTGGGGCGGGTATCTTTCGTGCACCTGGTGAAATTGCGGGACACCTCCCCAACCAGTGGCTTTTCTTAAGTGTCTGGCTAGTTGGTGGTCTATATGCTCTGCTCGGGGCACTGTCAATCGCTGAGTTGGGCACAATGTTGCCGCGCTCAGGAGGCCAGTACGTTTTCTCCAGATACGCACTAGGCGAATACGCTGGATTCATTGTTGGTTGGAGTGATTGGATCTCGACTTGCGGGAGCACGGCGGCAGTCGCATTGGTGGTCGGGGAATTTGCAGGCGCCCTTTTCCCGGTACTTAGTAATAGGGCAGCAGCCGTTGCCGCATTCATCGCGATCTTCTTTGCTGCTCTGCAGTGGCGTGGAATCATCTGGGGCAGCAATATCCAAAACGTGACCAGTCTGCTTAAGGCGCTCGCCTTCATTGTTCTTATCATGGCAGCTTTCCTACTCGGGAGTACTGACACCACATCAGCGATCGAATCAGTTACCGTTCCTGCAGGAATGTCATTAATCGCAGCGTTCATCCTGGCGTTGCAATCAGTGATCTTCACATATGATGGCTGGACCGGTGTGGTCTACTTTTCTGAAGAAGTAGAGAATCCGGCGAGAGACATTCCACGGTCGCTTTTTGGGGGCTTGATCCTGATCATCTCCATTTACCTGATGGTAAATCTCGCTTTGCTTTATGTGCTGCCCATCACAGAGATCAGCGGAAAGGAGTTTGCAGCCGGCGCTGCTGCCCAGGTTATTTTTGGCGTTTATGGTGATACGATCTTTAGATCATTGACGATCATCTCCATGCTCAGTGGCATCAACGCCCTGCAACTTATGGCCACGAGAGTGCTGTTTGCGATGAGCCGAGATGGTCTGTTTGCCAGGTGGGCAGAAAATGTGAGCCGCGGGGGAACGCCGAGAGTGGCACTAGTACTCAGCACTTCTGTGGCACTGCTTTTTATTCTATTTGGTCAGACTTTTGGCAAGGTCATAACGATTTTGTCCTTCTTCTTTGTCGCCAACTATGCGTTGTCCTTTACCTCAGTTTTTGTTTTGCGACGTCGCGAACCTGAGAAGGAGCGGCCGTATCGCGCATTGGGATACCCTTGGACCACCGGGCTGGCGTTATCTGGATCGATTGCCTTTCTTGTAGGAGCAGTTGCGAGTGACACACAGAATAGCATTTACGCTTTACTACTTCTCGCCGCCAGTTATCCAGTATTTCGTGGCATCCGAGCTCTAGGAAGGGGGGAAGTGACGAGTGATGAGTAGAATTTAGAATTCAGGAGTCAGGAGTCAGGAGTCAGAAGACAGCGTTAGACCACCTGAAGGTGGTTGCGAGAACCAGAAACTCTCGGCAACCATT
>CAZNPP010000062.1:0-22927 GCA_964574785.1 uncultured Chloracidobacterium sp.
AAAATGACGAGTTACAAATGAAAAATGGGCCTTAAGGAGTTTCTGGAGAGAAGTTGGAAGACAGGAGTCAGAAGTCAGTGGTCAGAGTCAGCGTAGGACCGCTTGCGGGGGGGTGCGAGAGCGAGAAACTCCTTTTTAGGTGTCACACTCTAGCATCGGTTGATGGAAGGATATCCAATGCTTCGGTGACTTCACTGATTGTGGGCTCAAAGATTCTCGGTTCATCGGTTAAAATAGTTCTACCCCCAAAATGTCAGAAAATGAGCTTCTGGTCCAAATGCATCGGGCCTGCGTCTCCGTTTATGATGAGGACCATCCTACTAATACGAAACCTCAAGGAGGGACGTTGTACAGTTGGATATTCGAGGACGATTGTTAGGGCTAGCTATTGGAGCGACGATCCCGCTGGTACTCGCTGCTGTTCTTGATCTGTGGGGGACTTGGAGTGATACCCGCCGGCAGATCAATGACTCCTTGCGGCAACAGGTCGAATTTGCAGCATTAGCGTTTGAGCATTGGCTGGATGTGCAACGTCAACCGCTAATTACTATCGCGAGCTACGTTGCAGCCCGAGATGGTAATCCTACCGAAATTCAGGAGTATTTATCCGATATCAAGCGGCCCAGAACTCATTGGCTCGACTTACGAGTGCTCAACAGTGAAGGTGAAACCGTTCTGACGATGCCCGCTGAAGCTGGGCCCCTACCGCCAGGACTTGATGCAAAACTTCTTAACCTCCTCAGCCATGATCAACGTGCGATAGAGACCGATTGGTCGGGCGGTGAAGGGAAATATCTGCTCACTCTTGCGGAACCCATTAGTACAGGTGGAGCAATAATCGCACGCATCGATGGCGCAGCAACAGCTCAGGTCTTTCGGCATTTCAATCTTCCAACTCAGAGCTTGATCACCTTGTTTGATCCTCAGCGTCGAATTGTTTACCGGAGTTACGCCCCAGAGTCCTACATCGGCGCCAACATCGAAAGCTCGAAGTTGTTTCAAATGGTAGAAGAGCAACAACATCCAGTGATCCTTGAAGAGAGTGCAATCGATGAAATCAGTCGGGTTTACAGTGCCGCTTTGGCAGGTCAAAGCGGTTATCTGGTAACGATTGGAGTTCCCAGTGAGACTTTGTATCGTCCCGCTCAGAGACAGTTGACTCTGCAGTTGATTCTGATTTTTCTAGCTCTGTGCTTCACTATGCTCGCTGCTCTTATCATAGCGCGCAGTGTGGTGAAGCCGCTAAGACGTCTCGTGATTGCTACTCGGCGCTTTGGTAAGGGGGATTTTTCCGCAAGGGCGCCCAACAAAGGGTATGACGAAATTATCGAACTCGGGGACACGTTCAATGAAATGGCCGAGTCAATTGCCACTCGTGAGGCGAAATTAAAAGAGTTGGACCAATTGAAGTCAGATTTTGTAAGCAGTGTTTCGCACGAGCTACGTACTCCGCTAACAACGATTAAGACACTGACGCAACTCATGAAGCGCCGGCAGATGACGGAGGTAGAGAGGTTAGAGTCGTTAGAGACTATCTCCACCGAATGTGATCGCCAGATCGATCTGGTTTTGAATCTTCTGGATCTTACTCGGCTCGAATCAGATGCACTGGACATCTTACATACACGCGTTGAACCTGTCGAAGTTATACGAAGCTGTATCAAGAGCCAGAGCAGAACAGCGGAATTGAAAGGACAGACGCTGACAGAAGACCTTTCTGAGGATCTGCCAACAATTGAGACTGATCGGAATGTATTAAGACGCGTGTTGAATAGTCTGATCGAGAATGCAATCAAATACACTCCGCCCCACGGACAGATAAGAGTAGGGGGAACGGTAACGGATGCTCATGAATTGGCACTCCATGTCTCTGATAACGGTTGTGGGATTTCACCGGAGGATCTCCCGAATATCTTCAAGAAGTTTTATCGTGCGGTTGAGCACGGCGACCGTGGACAGAAAGAGACTTCAGGCGTGGGATTGGGTCTTTACTTGGCGCAAAACTTGATGAAACACCTCGGTGGATATATCGACGTTGTCAGCGAAATAGGACAGGGTAGTACCTTCACCATCTATTTGTCCGCGAGCAATGTCTTGAAGGTTAGATCGAAGGCGGACTCCGAGCAGGAGGACAAGCATGTCGCAGCGGTTGCTCATAGTTGATGACGAGCCAATGCTGCTACGCGCATTGGAGTTGACGTTTCAAGCTGAGGGTTTTGAAGTATTCACGGCGCGAAGCGCGGCTGAGGGATTTCTGCGCCTGGCGGAATCGCTTCCGGATCTCATCATCAGCGACATTCGCATGCCGGGAATGGATGGTTATAGTTTTGCTAAGAAACTTCGCGGTTCTTCACGAACGTCATTAATACCTATAGTTTTCCTCACTGCTAAGGATAGCCTGTCAGATAAAGTAGAAGGGCTGCAGATGGGGGTAGATTTCTACCTGACAAAGCCTTTTGAAACTGAGGAGTTACTGGCCGTAGTAAAAAATATTCTGAATCGGGTTAAACGTACGCACAAAGAGATCACTCGCCTAACCACGGATTCCCCAGACGAGGAGGTCTTTGTTCGCGACGAGGAGTTAACGGACGGGGAGTGGCGGATTGCTAAAGCAGTAGCACGAGGTCTCTCTAACAAAGAGATTGCTGCTGAGTGCAACATCAGCACCAGAACGGTCGAGCATCACATTAGACATATTCTCGCGAAGAAAAACCTGTCAAATAGAGTTGGAATAGCCCGATATATCTTCGAAAGGAAAACCCCAGAAAACGAATAGGTGCAAATACCTATGCCTGATTAGTGCTCACACTGTTTCGAATTTAGGGTGTTTGCAGTAGGGTTAACCGAAATGTTTCAACTTCAACAAGGGGGATAAAGGAGGGGTAGAAAATGGTAAGGCAAAAAACTTATAAACTGTTTGTTGCATTAATTCCTGTGTTTGCTTTGCTGGTTACAGGAATAAGTCTGTACCAGCCTACAGGAGCCTCTGCTGCTGCGCCCGAAGTTCAGGCGCAACAAATTGATCGAAGCAAGTTGAACGAGGCGACAGGCCGAGCATCAAGGTCGGCTCGTGTTCTCGATCAAATAATGTCCAAGCCCGACCAATCTATTCCGCAGGAATTGATTGAGCGTGCTCACGCTGTCGCAGTCTTCCCGGGCGTTTTCCGTGCTGCTCTTGGGATTGGCGGCCAAGGTGGAAAAGGTCTGATTAGTCGCAAAATGCCAGATGGTACGTGGAGCGCCCCTGCTTATTACAATATGGCTGGTGGCAGCTTTGGACCGCAGATTGGCGCCACGTCCACAGATTTTGTGTTGCTCATCATGAATGAAGATGGTTTACGTGGGTTGACGGCAGACAAATTCACAATAGGAGTCGATGCCAGCGTTGCGGCTGGTCCGGTTGGAAGAACGGCTCAGGCATCAACGAATATTACACTTGACGCTGGTATACTTTCTTATTCTCGGGCTCGAGGACTGTTTGCTGGATTATCGCTTCAGGGAGTTGCAATAACGCCGGACAACGATCTAAATCGAGCTCTGTATCAGGGGAAAACGGCGGGCGAGTTGCTAACTGAAGCCGCGGTACTGCCAATGGCGCAGGCGCCTCAGGGCATTAGAATCTATCCGCAGACGATTGCGCGACACGCCGCAAGTTAAGATTGTAACGGATAGGTAGAGACCATTTTTATCCAGAACCGCGGGCAGTGGCGTTTCCAGCCAATGCGGCGCCACTAGTGCGCAGCAGCGGCCAACAGCCAGGGCTCGCGGTTCTGCTTTTTGGGACATGTAATGCGTGGAGTCTGGAGTATTGTCTTTTTTCTAATAGTGGCTGTCACCATCTGGACGGCTACCGAGAGGGCGACCGCTCAAGGAGAGACAGCCCCCGTAGTCTTGCGCCTACGAATAGCAAACGAAGCAATCACACCGGTAACAGCGCAATTTGTAGAGAGAGCCGTTAGGCGAGCTCAAGAGGAGAGAGCCCAAGCAGTGCTGATTGTCCTGGATACACCTGGAGGATTGGTCGACTCAACTCGCGAGATCGTCAAGAGCATTCTGAATAGTCCCGTCCCCGTTATCGTGTACGTTGCGCCTTCCGGTGCCCGAGCTGCATCCGCAGGAGTTTTTATCACTCTGTCCGCTCATGTGGCTGCTATGGCGCCTGGGACCAACATTGGTGCTGCTCACCCGGTACAAATTGGTGGACTGCCCGGGTCCCCCCAACAAGAACCCCAAAAACCTGATAATGATGAAAAAGCTCCGGCACAGACCCCGCTTGAGCAAAAGATAGTAAATGACACAGTGGCTTGGGCTCGCTCGTTAGCCGAGTTAAGGGGGCGCAACGTCGATTGGATAACCCGCGCGGTGACTGAAAGCTTATCTGCTTCGGCCACTGAAGCCGTTAATAACGGAGTTGTGGATCTCATCGCAGTGGATGAGCAGAGTTTGCTCGCTGAGATTGATGGTCGAGAAATCAATCTGGCGATTGGCTCGGTGCAACTGAGGACGACTGCTGCCACCATCATCCAACATGAGATGTGGTGGGGCGAGCGCGTCCTCGCTGTGATATCGAACCCAAATGTGGCGTTTCTTTTGATGATCTTCGGGTTCTACGGCATCCTCTTCGAACTTTACACTCCGGGTTGGGGCGTTGCAGGCATCCTGGGGATTGTCTGTTTGGTGCTGGCGTTCTTTGGACTGGCGGTACTGCCGATCAGCTATGTTGGTCTTGCGCTAATTGGTATTGGTTTGGCTCTGTTTCTAGCCGAGGCATTCGTGACAAGCTATGGGTTCCTTACCATCGGAGGTGTGATCTGTCTTGTAGTAGGCGGTGTGATGCTCGTGGACTCACCCGCCGGTTTCATGCGCGTGTCGCTAAGGATACTAATACCGATTGCTTTGGCTACGGCTGGCATCACTTTCTTCCTGGTTAGCAGAATCGTTAAGGCCCAACGAGCTGGTCCATACACTGGCGGAGACCAATTGCTAACAGTCGAAGCGGTTGCGATGGAAGATTTCATGACCGAGGGTGAGCGCTATCGAGGATTGGTGCGAACCAGGGGCGAATTGTGGCGGGCAATCAGTACCTCCCCTATTGTTTCGGGACAACATCTACAGGTCGAAGATCGGGAGGGGTTAACTCTGACTGTTGAACCAGCCGGGCAAAAGAAGGTCTTGTCTATTCAGGAGGATCGAAATCGCGAGCAGCGATTTGAAGACTCCGCTAAAGGGAGGAGAAAAATATGATTCTAGATACCATTGGGGCACTTGGTATTTTCATTGCACTGATCGCCCTCTATTTCCTGAGTTGTATCCGCATCATAGCCGAATATGAGCGTGGAGTAGTTTTCAGACTCGGAAGGGTTCTGCCCAAGCCGAAAGGGCCTGGCATTGTGATGGTCTTCTGGCCAGTGGATCGCATGGTGCGGTTAAGCCTGCGTACAATAGTTAGAGATGTGCCGTCGCAGGACGTGATCACACGAGATAACGTTTCAGTTAAAGTTAATGCGGTAGTCTACTTCCGTGTGGTTGATCCACTCCGGGCAATTCTCGAAGTTGAAAACTACCTTTATGCAACGAGTGAGTTATCACAGACTACGTTGCGAAGTATTCTTGGGCAGGCTGAGCTTGACGAATTGTTGTCCGAGCGTGACCGCATCAACAAGCACCTGACAGAAGTCATTGATCTACAAACCGATCCTTGGGGTATCAAGATTTCCACCGTGGAAGTAAAACATGTTGACTTACCTGAAACCATGAAACGTGCAATGGCTAAACAGGCTGAGAGTGAGCGTGAACGTCGCGCTAAAGTGATCCATGCGGAAGGTGAGTTTCAAGCTGCCGCTAACCTACGAGATGCTGCGGAGACGATCAAAGACCATCCGATGGCCATGCAGATGCGATTCTTGCAGACGCTTGCTGATGTGGGTAGTGAGAACAGCACCACAATTGTATTTCCAGTTCCCATTGAGCTCTTCACGCCATTCCTTGAACAAGCTGGCGCGAATGGGAGTGCGGCGACGCGTCAGCCAGGCTCGAAAGTTCGGGCTAGTTCGTGATGGATCCAAGGAGACAGAAGACAGAAGTCAGAATGGAAGATTCTGAACGCGGAAACCACCTGGCGAGGTAACTTCTGTCTGCTGACTGCTGTCTCCTCTCCAGAAACTCCCTGAGTCCGATTTTTCATTTTTTGATACTTCGTACATTTCCATTTGAACGCTCGCTGAGCATGAGTTGAGGCCGGCAAAACGACCATGAAAACTACGAAGACTGGCAGATGAAAAATGAAAAATGACGAGTTACAAATGACAAATGGGCGCAACGAGAGTTTCTGGTTCTCGTAACCACCTTCAGGTGGTCTGACGCTGACTTCTGTCTTCTGACTTCTGTCTCCTGACTTCTGTCTCCTGACTTCTGTCTTCTGACTTCAGTCTTCTGACTTCAGTCTTCTGACTTCAGTCTTCTGAGGTTTTGCGTTTTTACTTAAGGCTTTATTATGATGGGTAGCTAAATTAGTAACTACCTCTCTCAATAGTGCAGGCCAAGATGAGTCAACCCTATTCAGCTACTGAACTGCGATCTGCTCTACCTTTAACGACTCTTAGTGAAGACGAGCAAATGTTTCGGTCGAGTGTACGAGAGTTCGCCGAAGGTGAGATCCGGAAACGTGTCGAAGAGATGGATGAACACTCCAAACTCGATCCGCAATTGATCAAACAGTGCTTCGACCTTGGCCTGATGGGCATCGAGACCCCCGAGGAATTTGGAGGTGCTGGCGCCTCGTTCTTTAGCGCAATCCTTGCAGTAGAAGAACTCTCGCGCGTTGATGCCTCGGTAGGTGTTCTGGTGGATGTGCAGAACACGCTCGTGAACAATGCTTTAATTCGTTGGGGCCACCCGGAGCAGCAGAAGAAGTATTTACCAAGACTCGCTGGTGAACAGGTTGGCGCTTACGCCTTGAGTGAGGCTGGTTCCGGTTCTGATGCGTTTGCGATGCAGACCCGTGCCGCTGACCAAGGCGACCATTATGTCATCAACGGTCAGAAGCTTTGGATAACCAACGGCAATGAAGCCGAAATCTTCATCCTTTTTGCTAATGCTAACCCCGAAGCCGGCTATCGAGGCATTACTGCTTTCATCATCGAAAAAGGCTTTGATGGTTTTTCAGTCGGTAAGAAGGAGAACAAACTCGGTATCAGAGCTTCTTCGACTACTGAATTAATACTCGTCGACTGTCGCGTCCCGAAGGAGAATGTTTTGGGCGAGGTTGGAAAGGGATACAAAGTTTCGATTGAAACCTTAAATGAAGGACGAATCGGAATCGGGGCCCAAATGATTGGTCTTGCCCGTGGCGCGCTGGAAGCTGCACTAGCATATACTGCTGAGCGTCAACAGTTCGGGAAACCCATCAATCAGTTTCAGGCGGTCCAGTTTCAACTTGCTGAGATGGCAGCTGAATTGGAAGCCGCGCGTCTGCTGGTCTATAACGCCGCGAGAATGAAGGACAATGGGCTCAACTTTGTCAAAGAGGCAGCGATTGCCAAGCTCTATGCGTCACGTGCGGCTGAACGAATCTGCTCGACAGCCATCGAGTTATATGGTGGTTATGGTTATGTGAAAGATTATCCAGTGGAAAAATATTGGCGTGATTCGAAGATCGGAGCAATATACGAAGGCACTTCAAACATGCAGTTGCAAACAATTGCAAAACTGCTCATAGGCAAGTGAAACAGTGGTAGGTAAGGATGTCGTCGTCCCGCATTGAGATTTTCAAACAGCTTCTGGCAAACGATCCAGGCAACAGTGATGTGCTGTTCGGGTTAGCTAAGGAATATGAAAAGATTGGGAATCATGAAGGGCTGATCGAAACACTGAATGTTTATGTAGCAAATTCAGACGACGAAGGAAACGCATACGGAATGCTTGCTCGTGCCTACGAAACAGTTGGAGAGCGTGATAAAGCCAGGGAAGCTTATAATCGAGGTATAACGGCCGCTTTGGCGCACGGTCATCCTTCTATGGCTGAAGAGTTCCGTATGGTGTTAGCGAGCGATTATGAAGACTGACACTAAAGTACTGAAGTTAGTCCGAAGGACTGAACCGCTGCAAGAATCTGAGAATTCAACGTCTCAGCCTTTGCCTGCGACTAAGCCAGAAGCAGCGCCGATATCGACTCCTAGACCTATGCACGGTTCAGCAGCGGCAACTGCTGAACCAGCCAAGGTGAAAGGCCCTTCTCGCTTAAAGCCGGCGCCTCGTGAGGACCATGCACTAAGTCCTGAGCAGATGGTCCAGCTTTATCGCACGATGTATCTTTCACGACGGATTGACGACAAAGAGATCCAATTAAAGGGACAGAACAAGATCTTTTTTCAGATTAGCGGTGCTGGACATGAAGCCGTCCTGGTAGCAGCCGGAACCGTGTTGAAGCCGGGCTATGATTGGTTCTACCCCTACTATCGCGACCGCGCTCTCTGCTTGCAACTTGGAATGACTCCTCTCGAGCAACTCCTTGCATCTGTTGCGGCCGAAGCGGATCCGAATTCTCACGGACGCCAGATGCCCTCTCATTGGGGTCACAGGAAATTAAACATCGTCTCGCAGTCTTCGCCGACGGGAACGCAGCTCTTGCAGGCTGTAGGCTGTGCGGAAGCGGGCTATCGCATCAAGTTAGTTAAGGAGCTGAAGGAACGGGTAAAGAGTTTCCATGCTGATGAGGTGGTCTATGTTTCTCTCGGTGAGGGCACCAGTAGTCAGGGAGAATTCTGGGAAGCTCTGAACACTGCATCTAACTTAAGACTGCCAGTACTGTTTCTTCTTGAGGACAACGGTTATGCGATCAGCGTTCCCGTGGAGGTTCAAACAGCCGGTGGGGATGTATCCCGTTTGATTGAGAACTTTCCTAATCTTCACCTGGAAAGATGCGACGGTACCGATGTACTCGACTCGCTAAAGGCACTGCGAAGGGCCGTGCAGCACTGTCGCGAAGGTGAAGGTCCAGCTTTGGTCCACGCCAAAGTAATCCGGCCCTACTCACACTCATTGTCGGATGATGAACGCCTCTACCGGCCCAATGAAGAGCGTCTTGCTGAATCAGAGCGGGATCCGATCAAACGATTCGGAGCCTTCTTGATTGAGGAAGGAGTGGTCGACCAGGATCAACTTCAGCGGCTAAAAGATGAAGTGGATAGGGAAGTTACTGAGGCTGCTGATACTGCTCTAGCTAGTCCCAGGCCAGCGGCGCAAACAGCCACACAATATGTGTATTCACCTGATGTCGATCCCACCAGTAAAGAATTCGATACTGAAGGCGGAGTCGAGTTAAGTGGGAATCCTGGCACCATGGTCGATCTTATCAATCGTTGCCTGCACACAGAGATGGCTCGTGATCCCCGGATCGTCGTTTTCGGTGAGGATGTTGCGGATTGCTCGCGCGAGGAGTATCTCGCTACCGTTAAAGGCAAAGGCGGGGTCTTCAAGGTAACAGCTAACCTTCAACGTAACTTTGGTAGCAGTCGCGTCTACAACTCTCCACTCGCCGAAGCCAACATAGTAGGTCGGGCTATCGGGTTAGCCACACGTGATCTAAAACCGGTTGTCGAGATCCAGTTTTTTGACTACATCTGGCCAGCTATGCATCAAATTCGCAACGAGCTCGCCCTGCTGCGCTGGCGCTCAGGGAATGAATGGAAAGCCCCGCTCGTGATTCGCGTTCCGATTGGAGGGTACCTGAAAGGCGGAGCGGTCTATCATTCACAGTCAGGAGTCTCTACCTTCACGCAGATACCAGGCCTCCGCGTCGTCTATCCTTCGAACGCTTTGGATGCTAATGGCCTGCTACGTACTGCTATTCGGTGTGACGATCCGGTGTTGTTCCTGGAGCACAAGCATCTTTATCGCCAAGCCTATAACAAATCGCAATACCCGCCGGATGATTTCATGATTCCGTTTGGAAAGGCCAGAACAGTACGTGAGGGCTCTGACATTTCGATTATTACGTATGGGGCTTTAGTGCAAAGATCCTTGGTCGCCGCTAAACAGGCTGCTCAACTTGAAATCAGCGTGGAGGTTATCGACCTTCGCAGCCTTTCTCCTTATGATTGGAGTGCGATCAAAGATTCTGTGAAAAAGACGAACCGAGTGATCGTCGCCCACGAAGACGCTCTGTCGTTTGGGTATGGCGCTGAAATTGCTGCCCGCATAGCGGCCGAACTTTTTGAGCACCTCGATGCTCCGGTAAAACGCGTAGCGGCACTCGATACATTCGTTGCGTACGCACCCGAACTCGAAGATGCAATTCTCCCTCAAGTGGCTGACATCGCAGAAGCGATAAAAGAACTGCAAAGCTACTAACGCACTCAAAGAAATACGATAGGTTGCAGTACATGCGTGTACTGAATTGTGTCGGAACTCTAGGTTCCTCCTCCTGCTCGTTTCTCCCAAAAGTGTTGTGAACCCATTCCAACCACAAAACCCTGAACATCGTTTAGCTTTCTCAAGTGGCATATGTATTGCCCGCTCAGCACTGAAAGCATCAACCCGTAGCGATCTCCCCGACGAAGCTACATCTCAGCTGAGTATAAGGAGGAGCAAAACTCATGGTCAAAAAAGTAATGAGTGTAGGACTGGCGGGGGCTCTCGGGCTTGTAACAGCCGTCTTGACACTTGGACAAACACCTGAACAGACACCAACAGAAATTCCCGCACAAACACCACAAACAACGGTAACTAAACACGATGACAGGTATACGATAATTGAGTATCCCGCCGGTAAAGAAGTAAGAGTCACATTGAATCCAGTAGGTATTGAAGGCGCCACAGGCCTAGCCACGATCCTACGAGATGACGATGGTACTCGAATTCAACTCAATGTTTCTGGGGTACCTGAGGAAGTTACGACCCTAAACGTTTACGCCATTGATCCGAGCGGCACCGTCACCTCATTGGGGCCAGTTACCTTGACGAAGGGGTTAGGAACCCTGACGACGACAACCCCGCTTAACCGGTTCATGATAATTGCTTCGCCTGAGGCGAATCTGGCTGTGTACGGAACAGATACTCCGGTAATTTTCAGAAGCGCGGTACCTACCGGTTTTGCAGTAATTCCCCATACGACTCAACCAGTGGGTGAACGTGTTGGGGCGACAACTACTCCTGGAACAACGCCGGCCTACACTGTGCCAATGCTAAACATCCCTGCCTACGAAAAGGGGGATGACACAAAGATCTCGGTGAACTTTACCGGCGAACTCTCTGACGCGAAAGCAAATGTCCATATTACTCCGCGCACGGATGGACCTACTGAGGTAAGGATGGAATTCGACGATCTCAAGCAGGCTCCTGCAGGGAAAGTCTTCACTTTGTGGGCAGTGTCACCGGACCAGAAGTTCGTCAAGCTCGGCCAGATTGTCAGTGCAGAAGGACGCGATGAGGCAGAGCTAAAGTCTGAGATAGAGCTTAAAGATTTTGGTCTGCTCATCACCATGGAAGATGCGTCAGCTATGGCGGGGACCGTTCTCATGCCAGTAGGACCTTCGGTAGGAGTCGTACACATCATTAGATGAAAACCCGTAGAAATCGGGACTCTTTCAGACCGCCAGTGGGACTGGCGGTCTTTTTTATTGTCGATTGTTGATTGGTCAATCGATAATCGGCCAATCCGCCCAATCTTCAATCCGCCCAATCCCCAATCGACAACACCATTCACATTCGCTTTTTATTGCGGTAAGATGGCAAACACGTTGTTGCCGTAATGCAACTCACTCCCCGATCACAAAGTAAAAAAGAAAGAAGTGAGCATTTAGCCCCTTATAACCAGAACTGAGAATAACGATATGCATAAACGCTTGTTCCCCCAATTGCTGCTCATTGCCATAGCTTTAGCTTCAGTGAATGAGGTTTTTGCTCAGGAGACGCTTCCGGAGCTTGTTCGTCGCGTAAAACCTTCTGTAGTGGCAATCGTAACTTACGATGCCAAAGGAGGTGTGTTGATGACTGGCAGCGGGTTCTTTGTTGCGCCCGGAAAAGTAGTGACAAACATGCATGTTGTGCGACGCGCTCACAGAGCCGAGATAAAGACGCTCGATGGCAAAGGCAGATTTTATCCCGTTGCTGGCCTGGCGTCGCTTGATGAGGACGGGGATCTCGCGCTCCTTAGTGTTGAGGCGCCTCCAGAACGGAGTCGTCCCGTCGACTTCGGCCCCTTGCCTGAAGAGGCAGAAACAATTTTCGTCATCGGCAATCCCCTGAAACTTGAGGGTTCTATCACTAACGGTATCGTCTCGGCCATACGAGAGGTTCCCAACGTCGGCAAGATTGTTCAAATCACTGCACCCGTCTCCCATGGCAACAGTGGTAGCCCTGTGTTCAATCTCAAGGGCCAGGTTGTTGGTGTTGTCACGATCAAAGTTACAAATGGGCAGAATATAAACCTGGCAATTGCTGCGGCTCGAGTCGTGGATTTGCGGGCCGGCAATTTAGAGGATGTCCGAAAACTCCCGGTAAACGATCGTAGTGGAGACCTCGCGGATTCGCTATATCGTCGCGGTCTGGATTCACTATGGCTAGGCAACTACGACAGCGCTCTCAGCTATTTCGAAAATGCTGTTTACAAGAATCCTGAGAGAGCAGATGCGTGGGTTCAAGTCGGCTACTGCCGAGTTAAACAAGGCAAGAATGAGGAGGCGATTCGTGCCTACCAGCAAGCCCTTCAGCTTCAGCCGGATTCAGTAGAGACTCACAACAAGCTTGGCGACGCTTTTTATTTCGCCGGAAGGTTTAGTGAGGCAATAGAGTCATACAAAGAGGCTGCGCGGCTGCGTCCGCATGATGCGGAAGCTCATTACAACCTCACGCTCGCATACTTTGAGGTTGGCAATCGTAGTTTGGAGTTAGCTCAGAGTCGTATACTTCGCCAACTCGACGAAAAACTGTATGAAAAGTATCTGAGCGAGACTAGAAGGTAGAGTTACCCCACTAAGCTTGCGGCGTGATGGATTTGCTTGGGAATTCGGTAAGCACCTGAGTCGGCACTCTCAGCGTCGGTAAAAACCTTAATATCGATTCTCTTTGGATCACCTAACACCACAAAACGGAAGTTGCGCATGTACTTCTGCGCCACCCGCTGAACATCTGCCGGAGTCACCGCAGTTAAACGCTCAATAACTTCCACAGAGTTTCGCCAGCCGCCGCCAGTCAACTCATACTGCGCAAGCTCTCCGGCCTGCGCCGCATTGGTTTCCTGGCCCATATAATACGAGGTCAGATACTGCGCAATAATCGCCGTAATATCATCCTTGCTTACAGGCTCTCGCTGTAGCCGTGCGATCTCGTCCAGCATTACTCGCACCGCCTGGTTCGCATCAACCGCCGTAACGTAAATGCCACCCAGATTTGCTCCCTGACTTCCGAGAAAAGCACTCGGCGCATATGATAAATTACGTCGGACCCGAACCTCTTCGAAAACACGATCACGCAGAATCGAACTTGCCACACGAATTGGGTAGATGTCTGGTGATGTTAGCGAAGGGGCCGTGAAGACGCCTTGAACGTAATTCGTGGGCAGAGGTCGCTCGGTGATCGTGACCGTCGATTTATCAAATGAGAGTTGAGGGATAGGCTCAGCTCGATAATCTCCGCGGGGGAGTTTGCCAAAAGTCGAGCTTATCGCTGTTTTCACCTGAGCCGGATCCAAGTCTCCAACCATTACCAGCAGCAGCTTCGACGTCACCATCGTCTTTTGATGGTAGCTGCGCAGATCTTCTACGGTAAATCGAGCAACACTTTCAGCCGTTCCCTGTGGACGATTGAAATAAGGATGGCCCGCATATGCCACCTGCTCCTGAAGTCTTTGCAGGTAGGTATCCGGATCATCCGCATCGTCGCTTAATGAAATCACTAGTCGAGATTGGACAAGCGCAACATCATCCTTTGCAAAAGTTGGCCGCAAAGCCACATCCGTAAAGATCTGCCACGATTTTTCGAAGTTAGGCCGCGTTGATCCGAACGTTAGCGCCGAATAGTCATAGTTAACTCCATACCCGATAACTGTGCCCATGCTTGCGAGTTCATCACGCATGCGAGCCCGAGGGAACCCGGCGCTTGCTTCAGTCGAAGCAGCAAGCATCAGGGCTTCTATTCCCGCATTCTCAGCAGTTATATTCCGCGCACCACCGCGTATAAACAGACCCGCAGCAACAGTTGGACTTGCCTCACGCCGTTTCACAATTACCTTAAGGCCGTTTACCTCAAACTCGGTGACCAGAGCAGCCTGCTTTGAAACAATACTTTGGACCGTTTGCTGAGTTGGTGCAGTTGCTTGAGCTTGATTAGTTGATCGCTCGGCTTCTGAATGCGGTGTATGCCCTTGACCAAAAACACTGGTCGGAAAGGTCAAGAGCAATAGGAGTTGAAGCAACGCAAGCAGTCGAAGGAGTTCCTGTTTAGGAAGTGTGCTTTTGTCTCTTTTCATCGGCCAATTAACTCTTCGGGTTTCAGTTTTACCTGCTCTTGCGCTTCATGAGAGAGCATGACGAGCCCGATGTGGGGCTTATTTTGAATGTAGGTAGTGATGTAGCGGCTGATGTCACCGCGCGAGGTCGCTCGCAACCGCCTCAGGTAGCCTCGAAAATACTCGAGACCAGTAGACGACCACCAGAAAGAGAGGGTGTGTGCGTATTCACTAAGCTTTTCTCGCGAATAAAGATCGTCAGCTTCCAGCAGAGCCTTAGCACTTTCGAGTTGCTGGTCAGTGTAGTAGTCCTTCTCATTAAAACGTGCAACCTCAGCATAGATTGCCTTAATTGCGGCGCGCGCTTTATCAGGTGTTGTCTGGGCCACAATATTAATTGGTCCAACGTTGCGTTGTGTGTAGTAGCCAAGATCAACTCCAGTAACGAGACCACTGTCGACCAGAGCTTGCTGGAATCGAGAATTTGGCTGCCTCAATATGAAGGAGAAGACGTCGGCTGCGTATGTTGCTTCATCATCTTTGCCGATTGAAGGACCATGCCAACCAATCATGATGATCATATTTTGGATCGGCTGCGTCAGAATGGCTCCCTCACTCTTAAGTAGCGGTGGGTGCTCAACCAATGGGAATTTCACAAAAGGATCTTCACCTTTTGGCCAGTCACCATAAAACTCCTCGGCCATCTTGAAGACTTCCTCAGCACTGACGTCACCGGTCACCACCAGAGCGGAATTGTTAGGAATGTAATAGCGTTGCTGGATCAGACGCATCATGTCCGTTGTGGCCGACATAATCGTCTGGCGATTTCCTAATGGATTCTTGCGGCTTGGATACTTATAAAAAAGCCGGTCGTTAATCTCGCGATTGAGGTAGAAAAATGGGTTCGATTCATTACGATCGATTTCGCCAATCACCACCTCCCTCTCGCGTTCAAATTCGCGCTCGTTGAATAATGGATAACGAGCTGAATCCTTCATGAACTGCATTGCCGTCCGCAGGTGGGGACTGGTCGTAGTGAAGTAGTAGTTCACCACTTCTTCACGGGTCGAACCATTGTAGGCAATTCCCAACTGCCCGATAGTTTTCAAATAATCTTCCTGATCCGCAATGGCCCGGTTGCCCTTGAAAAACATGTGTTCATACAAGTGAGAGAGGCCATTTAATTCAGGAGGTTCTGTATAGGAGCCATTCTTCACGGCCATCTCGATCGTAACGAGTGGTAGCGACCGGTCCTCCAGAACGATGATTTCGAGGCCATTAGCCAGAATTCGATTGATAAGCTTTGCTTCAGGAACACTTACAGTCTTCTGAGGTGCAGGAGCCCCTCGACGTTGTTGTTCTGAATCTTTGACGTAGTCTGCAAAGACAAGGGAAGGAGCAAATAAGGAAACAACGAGTAGAAGAATCAGTAGGCTACGTTTCATAGAATTCCCAGCTTTTCCGCAGTGGCTTTTTTGGTCTTTCTAAGAGACTTACTTTTAGTAACGGGTTGCAAGCTAAATTTCAATTTCACTGACCTGCGGTTTGGCGGGTGAATACTTCCGCGTCAATGCTTTTAGGATCCCCAATAACAACAAACCGGAGATTGCGCATATAGGTGCGCGCGACGCGTTGAACCTCCTCGGGACTCACTTCTCTGAGCCGGTCAATAAACTGAAACGCATTGCGCCATCCGCCACCTATTAACTCCCATTGTGCCAACTCCCCAGCTTGCGCCGCGCTCGACTGCTGACCGATGTAGTAACGCGTCAAATAGTGCTGCACCGTAGAGTTAATCTCCTGTTGGTCTAGAGCTTCGCTTTGGAGCATCGAAATTTCATTGAGCATCACTCCGACTGCCTGGTTTGCATCAACCGCAGTAACGTAAATCCCACCGATGTTTGCACTCTGACTTCCGAGAAAAGCATCCGGAGCATAAGAGAGGTTTCGTCTGTAACGAACCTCGACAAAGACTCGACTCTGTAGCACGGAAGAAGCAATTCGCAGTGGATAAATGTCCCGCTCGGTGAGCGCCGGAGCCGCGAATACGCCTTGAACATAGTTCGTTGGGAGTTGGCGGGCCGTGATTTCGACTGAAGGCGCCGCAAATGAGAGCTTAGGAATTGGCTGTGGCCGATAATCGCCGCGCGGCAGTTTCCCAAAGGTGGTAAGGACACGCTGTCGCAACTTCTGGGGGTCGATATCTCCAACTACAACTAGTAGTAACCGCGATGTTTGCATCACCAGATCATGATGGCGGCGTAGGTCTTCGCTTGATAACCGACTCACCGTAGCTGCTGTTCCACGGGGGTCGTTCAGATAGGGGTGACCGGCATAAGCTACGCGAGCCTGTAGCAGTTGCAGGTACGAATCAGGCACGTCAGCGCTCTGGCTTAAAGAGACCACTAGTCTGTTGCGCACGCGTTCGACATCTTCTTGTGCAAAGGTCGGACGTAGTGCGGCAGCAGTAAATATCTCCCAGGAACGATCGAAGTTATCTCGGGTGGATGCAAGTGAGAGCACTGAATAGTCTAGATTGAGCCCATAGGTTATCGTCGAGCCGAGGCGAGCAAGTTCCTTTCGCATTACTGCTCGGGGAAAGGTTGCGCTTGCCTCGGTTGCCGCATCAAGCATTAAGGCCTCGACGCCTGCATTAGTCTCATTTACGTTGCGAGAACCACCTCTTATGAAAAGTCCGGTAACAATAGTCTGGCTACCTTTGCGGCCTTTAAGAAGGACTTTTAGACCATTGATATCAAGCTCAGTAACAAGCGATTCTGGTCTTACCTGGGCACTGATTGGTTGAACGAGTCCCAGTTCTGTTTGCGTAAACGAAACCGCATATGGTTTAGCAGCGGCAACAGTCCACCAACCTGAAGCCAAAATTAGGGTGATTGTGACTGACAAATAACGCTTGAGTATTTTCATCGTGTCTTGCTTGGCCGTGAATTAGCTGACTTCTTTTCTTCTCCGGACCATCCGATTAGATCTTCTGGTTTCAGGGCGCTTCTTTCCGATGCTTCGGCTGACATTAATGCAAGTCCAACGTGAGGTTTTCCCAGGATATAGGTGGTTATGTAACGACTGATATCTGCTCGGGAGGTGCGACGCAAATTGCCGAGATATCCCCGGAAGTAGTCAGTTCCTGTCGAAGCCCACCAAAAGCTGAGCGTCTGCGCGTATTCATTTAACTTTTCACGGGAATAGAGATCCTCAGCTTCCAGGAGCCCTTTAGCGCTTTCAAGTTGCTCGTCAGTGTAGTAGTCGCGATCATTAAAACGCGCCACTTCGGCAAAGATGGCACGCACCGCGGCACGAGCTTTCTCAGGTGTCGTCTGGGCAATGATGTTGATTGGACCAACATTTCGCTGCGTGTAGTAGCCAATGTTCACGCCGGTGACCAGACCTGTGTCAACTAGTGCGCGCTGAAAACGAGAATCGGGCTGGCGAAGAATGAACGAGAATACGTCGGCAGCATAAGTTGCAGCGTCATCCTTCCCGATTGAAGGACCGTGCCACCCGATGTTAATTATTGCGTTTTGGACCGGCTGCTTGATGATAGCGGCCTCACTTTTTGGAAGTGGAGGGTGTTCCACGGGAGGAAACTTTATGAAAGGATCTTCAGCCTTGGGCCAGTCGCCAAAGAGCTCCTCGACCATTTTATAGACGCTCTCGGGATTGACATCTCCAGTGACCACGATTGCCGAGTTGTTCGGAATATAGTAGCGCTGCTGAATTAAACGCATCATATCAGAGGTAGCAGACGCTACCGTTTCCCGCGTTCCGCCAGGACGTTTTCGGCTCGGGTGTTTGTAAAACAACCGATCATTCATTTCTGAACCGAGAAAACCGTAAGGATTTGACTCATGTCGGTCGAGTTCGCCGAGAACTACCTGACGCTCTTGCTCAAACTGTCTCTCCTCAAAAAGCGGGTACCGCGCCGCATCGCGCATGAAACGCATTGCCACCGGAAAATTTGGTGTAGTTGTTGTGAAGTAGTACGTTACGCGTTCTTCCTGAGCTTGCCCGTTGTACACGATCCCAAGCTGATCGATTGTTTGTAGATAATCCTCACGATCGAGGGTGGCCCGGTTCGCTTTGAAGAACATGTGCTCATAAAGGTGTGAAAGGCCGTTCAGCTCGGGTGGTTCCGTGTATGAACCACTCTTAACCACCAACTCAATTGTCACAAGCGGAACAGAGTGATCCTCGAGCACGATCACTTCCAACCCGTTCGCAAGAACACGGTTGACAAACTGTGATTCAGGTAAGCGCGCAACAGTTGTAGCCGGCGCCGGCGGGTCAGGCTTTGGTTTTCTGGCCGGACGCTGAGCAGTTACCAGCGCTTGCGACCCTAATAGTGACCAAATTAAGACTAAAATTAAGAAGGTTCGTTTCACGCATGACCTCAGCATCAATAACTTAATTGTTTAGCCGGTATATGACTCATCCTGTTCGATTCGGGATAACACCCAATCAAACTCTCCAGAGGTTACTTTGCCACCGCAAAATTCACAAATGCCCGTCATATTAACTTTGAGTGGCGCACCACAGTTTGGACAGTTGAGATCGGCTCGAGCAGGCAGCGGTTTGGCATTGCGATGCCGAATAAAGGTCCAGTACTCACTCCACCGGCGCAGGTTTGTCTTTGATCCGCAAACAAGGTCGCCGTTCGCGCTAACAGTATAGTCGTAGCCTTGCGCCCAAATCCGAAGAGTGATGGCATTGTAAAAGGCATCTTCCATAATCTTAACTGGCTGAGTGGCGGTGATCACACAGTTATCCACGATATTCCGTAGCGCTTGACTCTTGTAAGCTTCAATCCAGTATTGATGCATCTGGAAAATGTTGTCCGTTTCATGTGGTCGCGCCCGCTCCCAATTGAGGCTCGACCATGCCGCTTGCAATTCATTGAAAATGAGACGCGCCCGCTCATTGAACTGGGCCCAGGAAAACTCCGGATGATTCTTCTCGAATTCTGATCGAACGGTCGCGAATCCTGGCTGCATTACGGTAGGCAAATCCGTGCCTACTTCGGGAACATCCGACGTCAGCAATGGACCGCGCGCTTCTCGGCTAAGTAGCAATATGTTGCGAACGTACCATTGGAACTCGCCACCTTCGATCTTAGTGGAACAAAAAGCACATGCCCCGGCGGTATCCTTCTGAAGGGCGGCGCCACAACGGGGACAATGAAGCGCGGTCGCCTCAGAAGGAGTTGGCGAGAGCACATCGCGCAAGCGCTCGAAATCCCACCGCTCATGAACATAGTAGGTCGTCTCAGGAGCTTTACCGTTTGCTTTGAGTTTTTCGGTGTAGTTTGTTTCGAAGGTTACGCTAATTCGCACCATCGGCGACTCGAGACCGCTGACCTCAACAATCTGCATAGCTCCAACGATCACACCCTTCACCTCTTCAAGTTTGGCTGGGTTACGTTGCAACAAAGAGTTCCGTGCAGCACTACTGAGATATGGTGAGAAGAGGTCCAAACCGTTAGCGCCGCGGCTGCGAGCATTGTGCGCTTTTGCATAAAGGGTATAGCAGAAGTCGGTGAATACTATCTCTGAAAAATTCGGATCGAATCTGCGAAGCTGGTTCAGTCCACCTCGCGAACCTACTGACCCTTTATCAAGTCCAACTTGAGGTCTCGAAACAACAGAGATCATGTCTGTTTGCAGACCTCGAGGTCGCATAAAGAAGAAGACAACCCCGCCAATCACCACTAAGTCGAGCGGAATTCCGATGATTGGGTACTCAATTGTGAGGTAAACAAGGAGCCTGATGAGTTCGAATAGCAACCAGATCAGTGCCCCACCATCCCCATCACCACCGCCGCCGCCATTACCTCCTCCGCCATAAGACTGACCACCACCCACTCGGGCCAGACCTTCATCAATGAAGAGTAGAAGCAAGACCGCTACAGTAAGAATCCTTTTGCAGGAGGTGGACAATTCAAATTTCATGTCAGCTCAAAGCGGGGCATATCGGGTAATTCATTCGGGTTCTCTTCAGTAGCAGGGAGATGTTTCTTAAGTACTGCCCCGAAACCACGGAGCGCCGTTAGGAACTTGTCAATTTCCGCTGTGTGTCCAGCTTCGTGAAGATCAAAGAGATGCTCATTCCATTCGATTGGTGGTACCGCTTTCAAGACTCCACGATCAGCTACCACTTCAAGCTGTCTTTCGAGCAGTGACAAATAGATCAACACCCCTAATTCGGCGGTGGTGTTGGCGATACCGGCTTCGTAGAACATCGCTGCCGCGCCGGTACGAACGGCGTTTGCACGAAATTTCTTGGTCGTCAGAAGACGACGTAACCAATTACTGCGGGATGAAATGAAAGCACCAACAAGAAACAACAATGCGACATCGACGGCAACCCAGTAAGGGCCAAACTCAAAGGGGGAGAACAGTAGGAATAGAAGGCCAGCGTATGCAGACAAGAAACCGAACAGATAGTCGGCCTGAGTGTAGCTTCCGGAACGGGCGCGCACGACTATGACGAGTTCTACGTTGGTGTGTTCTTCGATCTCCTTAACACATTCCGCGACCGTTTGGCAGGCCGATTCATCAAAATGCGAGTGGGTCATTCTGGAGGGAATATTAATATGAACTATCGCTTCTGTGCAGCTAATTCGTTTAGTTTTTCTCGCAATACCACTCGATACGGCGCACTCTCGATGGAGGCGGCATTGGCAGACCATATTGCCCGGCGCGATTTACTTGATCTGCCATGCTTTTCCACGACGAGAGAATAGGTGTCTCGTGTGACCGGAACATAAAGAACCAGCCGCGAAACAGAGCTTTTTCCTTTTGCTCCAATTCCTGCGAATACGACCTCGTGGTAGCCGTCATCATCAGCGTCTAAAGACTGTGCAGTCCATTCAGCATGTCGAAAGTCGGCTGTGTCGAGGGCGCCTCGATCAACAACACGATAATGTTTTCCTCTTCTCTCGAATAGGATGAAACGCGTTGTTCCCCGCTTTCGTTCCTCCTGGATGGCAACAATTGCCTGACCGCGTCGCGTCTGGACTACTTGTATGTCACTGATCGAACGGTATCCGAGAGCACTGATCAATCTGCGAGCCCGTTCCGGCGACAATGAGGCAGAAGATGCTTTTGTTGCCGATTTAGACGGGATGATACGAGCGGTTTGTTTTTCTTCCTTCCTTGCTGGTAATTCTTTGACTTCGACAGGGGATGAAGTCCTGTTGGCCGGGATGCGAGCAGTTTCACCACTGTTCCCCCATACGAGAAGCAGTGCACCCAAACCAACAACTATTGCGATAGGAGCGGCTAACCTGACTACGGAACTACTGCGCGCTCCAACATTCGCGACAGTTGCAGCAAGTGGTTCTATCACCGCAACTGTTCGTTTTGGACCAGCCAAGCATCCCTCGAGGAGCGCACGGGCGTCAGCAGCGGTTCTGGGTCTATTCTCAGGTCGCTTTGCAAGTAGAGTATGGACGACAAGCGCTAAAGCTCGAGGGACATCTTTTCGCAGATGTGGCAGCGGTGGCGGTGCTGCTGTGGCTTGCTTCACGAGCATTGCTGATGGAAGCGTTTCTACAAATGGAGGTCGCCCAGCCAACATTTCATAGAGCAATACTCCAAGACTATAAAGATCGCTTCGAGCTCCCACGCGTTGACCGAGACATTGCTCAGGTGACATATATCGCGGAGTGCCGACTATCTGGCCCGATCCAGTGCTTGCGTGTGTGGAGGTTGAATCTGCCGAATTCACCAGGACTTTTGCCACACCAAAATCAAGAACACAAACACCACGTTCGTTCAACATGATGTTTGAAGGTTTGAGATCACGATGGATGATCCCGAGTTGGTGGGCTTCTTCGAGCACTTCGCAGATCTGGATTGCGATCTTCACAGCTTGTGGTGCAGGAAAATATCCCTGGCGGGACAGGGCTTGCGAAAGCGTTATGCCCTCGACATATTCCATGACGATGAAATGACGACCATCCGGGAGACTGCCGGCATCGAAGATCATGGCAGCGTGCCGGTGGTGGAGTCGCGCCATAGTACGCGCTTCACGCATGAAGCGCTCAGCGAGATCACGGTCAGCCGCAAACTCTGATTTAATAATCTTGACTGCGACAGGGCGCTCGAGACCAAGTTGTTTGGCCCGATAGACCGTACCCATGCCACCCGTGCCGATCTTGCACTCGATCTGAAACCTACCGGCTATAAGTTGCGGGACACTCATATTAGACCTTCCTTCGGGACAAAAGGTCGCTCGGTTAGCGGATACGAGGAGACTGCGCGCTTCCGTGCGGCGTTTACTCTGAAGCTGGGGGAGAAAATGCCCATTGATTGTGGGCTGATGTGGGCGTAGTTTAGCACCTTGCCGCTTTTCGAAAAAGGGTTTGATGTGCAAATGATCGGAATCAAGGCATGAGTATCACATTAGGGATCCAAAACGTTTGCCCATTCACCACCTCACTTCGTAAGCCCATTTTTGCTAGGT
>CAZNPP010000063.1:0-19985 GCA_964574785.1 uncultured Chloracidobacterium sp.
AGTGGCGCACAGAGTGGCACACAGACAGGCGCTTGACACGGTAGGGGTCTGCGGTTGAAATCCGCCCGCGCTATCAATTCTATGGAAAGCGGTTAAAACGGATTAGGACGCCTCGCACTGAGGTAATCTTTAGCCGTTCGGTAGTGCCGACGCCTCAAAACTTGAAACTCAACGTGATTTGACATATCGTGCCAACTGTCTCGCACGATCCGAGGTTTCGATTTGGCTTCTTAACATTAATACCAGTTTGTCCTCAGAGCCGGCGAGCCGCGTCGCATTCCGCATTGGGCGCCACAGGCAAGCTTGTCACCAAGGTGATGTAATTCAACTTAGCCCGCGGCCCAGAATTCTACCACCGTGCTGGCGGTTCTCGCAGCGCTCGACGGCCCGGCGCATCGCTTCCGGCGAACCATGCGCATAGTCGGCCGTTACTGAGAGTGTCTTATGGCCCATTGAGCTCCTTTATGTCAAAGCCGTGGACTCCTGCCGCACGCAGTTGATCGCAAATGTGTGCGCGGTTCTTGCGCGCAGTCGCAAAACATGGGCCATCTCCGTATGCCCTCTCGCCACCGCACATTCTCGGGCTTCACCCGCCGCTTATCGCCAGAGCGTTAGGCCACCCTGATGAATTTAATGCCACAAAAAATAATGGGCGGTGTTTATATTGTTGCGTAACGAAATACATCAACCTGTGGCTTTTCTGGCACTAAATATCTGCCTGGCTTGAACAAGCAGTTGACCTTTGAGCGATAATGATTCTGAAATAAGGAGTTTCAAGATGAAGAGAATTCTTATCGTTGTGGCTGCCGTAATTATTATCGCTACACCCTTACTTAACTTTAGCCAGGCGCAGGTCAAAAATAAGCCGGCTCAAAACAACCGGGAGAAACTTAGCACCGAGCAATTGCTCATCCAGATTGAAGGGGAATTGGCGCACGCCACCAAGCATAAGCTTAAACCGACTTTCGACCGTTTTATCGCCGATGATTTTGTCTATACAAATTCTTACGGGAGAATTATCAACAAGGAACAGATCATTTCTGCAATCATGTCTAATACTGACAAGATTACTCGGACAGAATTCTCCGATATGAAGGTACTTGTTGATGGCAATACAGCTATCGTGACAGGCGCGGCGGTTGACGTGGGAATTCGTGAAAACGGTAATCCTTACCGTGAAGGGTTTAGATTCACCGACGTATTTGTAAATCGTAGCGGTCGCTGGCAAATCGTCGCAGCGCAAACGTCGTTCACTCCGACTTCATCGGACCAAACCTCGAACAATCAATCAACCGCCGTTACTCCTTCCCGGATTGATAGTTTAAATCAGAGATGTGTATCGCAGACCTTTATTGAACCACCGGCTAAATATGCGCCCGCCGTGGTCAAGGCCCGCCGCGCCATCTCCGACGGGCTCTGTCAACAAGTTCCGGCTGTTCAAGTCGCGGTGGCGGTTGATGGAAAGATCGTCTGGTCTGAAGGGTTCGGTTACGCCGACCTTGAACGGCATATTCAGGTATCTCCAACTAGCATGTTCCGCATCGGAAGCGTTTCCAAGCCGCTGACGGCTGGCGCCGTCGCACTTTTAGTGCAGAAAGGAGAACTCGATCTTGACGCGCCTGCGCAGAAGTATGCTCCTTCCTTCCCATCAAAACAGTGGACAATTACACCACGCCAGCTTGCGGGACATCTCGCCGGGGTTCGCGGATACATCAATGACTATGAAGAGAACCGCTCTAACAAGAATTATCCGACAGTGACTTCTGGTCTAACGATCTTTGCAGATGATCCGCTCTTATTTGAACCGGGAACGCAGTTCTCATATTCCACGTACGGCTACAGCCTACTTTCCGCAGTAGTGGAAGGAGCATCAGGTCGAGACTTTCCGACATTTTTAGAAACGGAAGTCTTTCGCCCGCTCCAAATGTCGCACACGGTTGTTGAGCACGTAAAAAATCCTAATCCTGACCGAGCGCAAGTCTATGAGCCAGACCCGCAGACCGGACAACTCAAAATCGCGCCTCCGATAGACAACAGCTACAAGTGGGCGGGAGGAGGCATTTTGTCAACCGCTGAAGACCTCGTGCGATTTGGCTCGGCTCATCTCAATCCCGGTCGGCTCACGCCCGCATCGTTTGACTTGCTCTTTACCTCGATGCGGACACGCGGCGGAAAGGAAACAGGTTATGGACTCGGCTGGTATATTGGTCAGGATGAATTAAAGCACCGCATCGTCTCTCACCCAGGCTCGGCGGTCGGCGGTTCGGCGATTCTCGTAGTCGATAGGGACAGTAAAATTGTGTTTGCGATGTGCCTGAATATCAGCGGCACGCCAAAGGTCGGGAATATGTTGTCTCCGGTTTGGTCTGAAATCCCTAACTTGTTCGACAACACTAAGAATCCAAAGAATATCGGGAAGCTTGAAGGGCAGATATTGCAGTTAGAAGAACAGCGTCGTCAGGCTCTCCTGCAAAGAGATATACAAATACTCGACCGTTTAGTGGCTGATGATTATGTGGAAACCAGCCCTAACGGAACGGTTAGAAACAAAAGCCAGAACATCGCCGACCTTAAATCCGGCAATGCCAAACTTGATTATCTAAATTTCAGCAATCTTAGAGTTCGCGTTAACGGAAATACGGTGGTGGTGACAGGACTAATCACCAGAAGAGGGAGCGTCCAGGGGAAAGAATTCAGCGGTCAAACCCGATATACTAGAGTGTATGTGAAACGGCACGGACGCTGGCAAGCTGTCGGGGCTCATTCGACTTCAGTTTCATAGCTTGCGATTGTAAGATTGTACAATTCACGCCGCGACAACACCTCAGGGAAGAGGTGATTAAACGAGACCAGTTACTTAACGTAGTCTGGGGCTACAACAGTTTCCCGCGCTCTCGCACCGTCGATACAAAACATCGCAAAACTTAGGCAGAAGATCGAAAACGATGCCGGAGAGCCACATTACATCGTTACAGTACATCGCGTTGGTTATAAGTTTATTGGTTGATTAATATTTATAAAGACGATTCGTTGAAACAGCCCGTGCTAAGATAGGATCCCTAAAGCGGTTGAGAGTTGATCCTATAATGAACTTTAGTCCTGTAACACTTGGCAGGCGGGTAAAGAGCCTTGAGGTTGAAAGCTTTGTTTTTACAGAAGCATCTAACCTGCCACTTACGAGTTTTCCTCCACACGCTCACGAACTAGCTTCAATTACGTTCGTTCTCAAAGGCTCCGGCGTAGAGACGATCGGCGCATCCACACACGAATGTAGCCGCTACAGCACAATAATTAAGCCTGCAGAAGAGGTCCATTCTAACAAATACGGGCGTGACGGCTTACATAGCTTAATAATTGAAGCCAAACCGGAACGCTTACAGTGTGTTCGCTCCTACTCACAGATTCTGGAGCGTGCCGAGCATATCAGGCAAGACACCTTGATCCCGTTTGCCATGCGCATCTATAGAGAGTTTAGGATAGCAGATAGCGCAGCTTCGCTTTCGCTAGAAGGGCTCGTGCTTGAAGTTTTGGGGCAGTCCACTCGTCGCCGTGATAAAGCGTCTCAGTCTGCTCCGCCGCGGTGGTTAGTCCGAGCGAGAGATCTATGTCACGAACAATTCACCCAATCGATCAGCTTGGGTTGCGTTGCTAGCAGCGTTGGAGTTCACCCTGCCCACCTGGCAAGGATGTTCAGAAGTCACTATCAATGTACAGTCGGCGAATACGTTAGACGGTTGCGTTTGGATTATGCGGCGCAAGAGCTAACTCGAACCGATCGCCCGGTCATTGAGATTGCGGCATCGTCGGGTTTCTATGACCAGAGTCACTTTACCCATGCCTTTAAGCTTCAAACAGGTTTGACACCCACCGAATACCGTTCTGAAGCCAAAAAGATGCGACGCTAATACAAGTCTGACAGGATTTCCCAAGACCTAAAGGGGTGCTTCTGCTATCCACCTTTATAGAGCGAACTTTGAGGTCCATTACCCTATTCGAGTCTATTTATGCGACGAGTGTAAGGAGAACTTGGAGGTACAAATTCTGATGATCTGGGTTACACGTGAAAGACCTAAAATCGACCGCATTGCTTGTCCCTGGCTGATTAGAAGGTTTATCGACCAGAAGGCAAGCTTTCTATTTGTTCCGCCCGACGCAGTTATACGAACTGCTAAAGAGAGCGGAGCCATACCCTTTGATGTACCAGGCGTCGAACTCTCACATGAGGGTGACTTATGTAGTTTTGATGCCTTTCTGCGGAAATACGATCTCTCCGAGCCATCCTTAAAGGAAATGGCAAGCATCGTCCGTGGTGCAGATACAAACAGACTTGACCTAACAGCTCAGTCTGCCGGGCTACTCGCAGTATCTCTTGGGCTATCTCACAATTTTCGAGACGATCATGAAATGCTTAAAGCCGGGATGGTGCTTTACGATGCTCTCTATTCATGGTGCCGTTTTGTGAGAGATGAAACACACGCCTGGGATACCTCAGAGAGAGATGTCTTGACCCTGAACTTGAGTTGCTAAGCGCCTAGTTAATCACCTGATCAATGCAATACTAAATGGCTGGCGTTGGTTCGGCGCTGGAGACTTGATGGCGATAGACAAAAGCGTAGTTTCGAAATCAAATAATAGGGATTTGTCTATTCGGCAACCTCGGGCCATTAATCGCAACATTTCTTTTCTGGAGGGATTTCGGTTTTGGCTAAAGCTTGGCTTCATTTCGTTTGGCGGTCCAGCAGGGCAGATCGCCATCATGCACCGCGAGTTGGTCGAACGCCGACGTTGGCTTAGCGAAGAGAGATTTCTTCACGCGCTCAACTACTGCATGTTACTCCCGGGGCCTGAGGCTCAGCAGCTCGCAATCTACATCGGTTGGTTACTGCATAGAACTTGGGGCGGTATTGTTGCAGGGGCATGCTTCGTCATACCTTCGGCCTTTATCCTCCTCATCCTTTCTTACGTCTATGCAGCATACGGAAGTGTAGCGATTGTGGCTGGCGTGCTTTCCGGCTTCAAGCCAGTGGTTGTTGGAATCGTGATCGAAGCCGTACTAAAGCTCGGCGGCCGGGCACTTAGGGGACGAGCACATCTGTTTATTGCTGCAGTGTCATTTATCGCGATTTATTTCATTCATGTTCCTTTCCCGTTAATCGTGCTTGGCGCAGGGATCACCGGCCTGATAATAGTGAGCTGGTATCCGAATGCGTTTTCCGCTGGTCCGACTAGAATTACCATTGTCGTGGGAGCCGAATCAGGTTTGCCTCTCGTAATAGACGATGGTGCGTCAGCATCACCTCACACAACTCCATCGAAACGCCGGGCACTAACAACGCTGGCAGTTGGATTTGCATTATGGGCAATGCCCTTCGCGCTGCTGATTGCCTTGCGCGGATGGGGCAGCCTCCATGCTCAGGAATACCGCTTCTTTACGAAAGCCGCTTTTGTCACTTTTGGCGGCGCTTATGCAGTGCTCGCTTACGTTACGCAGTCTCTCGTTGGAAACCATGGATGGGTCACTCAGGTGCAAGCAATCGACGGACTGGCCCTTGCGGAGACAACTCCTGGGCCTCTCATCATGGTATTGCAATTTGTTGGCTTCATGGCTGGATGGAATAACCCAGAAGGAATGAGTCAACCCACCAGCGCTCTCGTCGCTGCCGTCATAACAACGTACACGACATTCCTTCCGTGCTTCATTCTAATTTTTCTTGGGGCGCCATACTTGGAGGTGCTGAGAGGTAATAGGATTTTGACGGCAGCGCTTACAGGCATAACAGCAGCCGTCGTGGGCGTCGTATTGAATCTGGCACTTGTTTTTGGCTTTGCAGTCCTTTGGCCACAAGGTCTGACTGGTGGGGCGGACCGGTTTGCAGTTGTCGTTGGCGTTGCTGCCTTTATAGCACTCTATCGTTTCAAGGTGGAGGTGCTGTGGGTAGTAATTGCTGGCGGCATGCTTGGCCTTGGAAAGAGCATCTTCTTTGGTTGACACTTAGAATAGACGAAAGTTTCCGCGATATGAAGAAGGTGGACACACGATTACTTACGCGTCGAGACGTTGCAGAGCTCTTGGATCTGCCCGAATGCATCCCAGCGGTGGAAGAGGCTTTGAGATCATTTGCCACGGGCAAGGTCCCGTCGCCAGGGATCCTCAGTATCCATGCCGAGAATGGTGGATTTCATATCAAGGCCGGTTTAATGAGTTTCCGTGAGCAGAACTACTTCGTCGCCAAAACCAATGCCAACTTCCCTCAGAACAGCAAGAGATTTGGACTACCTCTAATACAAGGAATCATTGTGCTGTGTGATGCAGCGAATGGGTATCCTCTAGCCGTCATGGATTCAATGCAATTAACCATCGTCCGTACCGGCGCCGCAACTGCCGTGGCCGCAAAGTATCTGGCTCGCGCAGACTCGCACACTTTGACTATCTGTGGTTGTGGGAATCAGGGCCGCATAACACTCCTTGCCTTGCTCGAAGTGCTTCCTTTGAAGCGAGCCTTTGGATTCGACCAGGACGCTGATCAGGCCGAGCGCTTCGCCCGGGAACTTTCGGTGGAAACCGGAATAGAAGTAAGTGTAACGTCGGATCTCGGTTGGGCCGTCCGCCAGAGCGATGTCTGCGTGACCTGCACGCCTTCAAAACACTTTTTCCTGAAGCGGGAATACGTCTCGCCGGGTACTTTCGTCGCTGGAGTAGGCGCCGATAACGAGGAAAAGCAGGAACTGGATCCAACTCTTATGCAGAACAGCAAAGTGGTGGTCGATCTCCTTGAGCAGTGCGCAACGATGGGTGACCTTCATCATGCATTGGAGCAGAGCGTGATGACTCGTGCGGAGGTGCATGCAGAACTCGGCGAAATTATCGCAGGTTATAAACCGGGGCGGACATCATCTGAAGAGATCATCGTCTTCGATTCGACCGGCACGGCCCTGCAAGACTTGGTTGCAGCGATAATTGTCTACGAGCGTGCTATTGCGTTAGAGAAGGGGGTCCCGATGGACTTCGGCAGCTAACAGTACTGCTCAAGAAGCGGCACTGTCAGACTCTCTAGGAGAACGTATGTTTGTCGCTCTAACAGATTTCCAAGGATTGCTGTCATGACTCGCTACGACTTGCTGCACCTTATCAAGTTCCTCGAAGAGGCGCCGGGTAACATCGAGCTTCAAGTTGTGAGATTGGATAATGTAGAACTACGTCAGAAACCTGCACCTGGAGAATTCTCGGCCCTCGAGCATATTTACCACCTCGCCGACATTGAGCAGGAGGGTTACTCAGAGAGAATTGAAAGGCTCCTAAAAGAGGATGAACCATTTTTAGAGGACATAGATGGGGATCGGCTAGCGGTTGAGCGAGACTACAACAGCAAGGATCTGGGTACTGCGCTCAGGAGATTTTCCAACTCACGAAAACAAAACTTACACATGATCAGAGACTTGACACTGGATGATCTCAAACGAAGTGGTGTGCTTGAAAAAGTTGGTCGTATCACGTTACACAGACTGCTGATAGCGATGCTGCAACACGACGGCGAACATCTCCGCGCTTTAAGCGAATTGCGTTGTAGGTTTGATACTAACGCCAAGACCTGATTCAGGTTACGCCGCTATCAACTTCTCAGTTACGGTCATGGCAGTCCTGGCCCGCATCATGATCTTCCCAATCAAGGCTTTGGAGCCTATTGATGTGTGTGAGTCCAGGATTCTGTCGAGCGGATCACTGGAGCACGATCGCGAATACGCGATCCTTGACGAGCTCGGCAGGATCGTGAATGGCAAGCGCTGCAAGAAGATGCATCTACTTCGCACTTCTTTCGATGAGCACTGTAGGACGATCACACTTCGAGTTCATGGTACAAAGAGAGAACGCACTTTTTGCTTCGGTGGCAACAGTCAGGAATTGGAACAATGGTTGGGAGAGTACTTCGGTTTTCCCGTAATGGTGAGGCAAAGCCGCCGCGGTATTCCGGATCACCTCGCTACTCCTGGCCCAACCGTAGTTTCAACGTCAACTCTCGAGCTCGTTGCCGGCTGGTTTGATATAGCTCTTGAGGAGATTCGCGGTCGATTCAGGACTAATCTGGAAATCAGCGGGACGCCAGCGTTTTGGGAGGACCATCTAATCGGGGAACCTGGCACGACAGTAGCTTTTCAAATAGGTGAAGTGCGCCTTGAAGGTGTTAGTCCATGTGAGCGTTGTGTGGTGCCATCTCGTGACCCATTGAGCGGAGAACGTTACCCTGGTTTTCAGAAACTGTTAGCTACCAAGCGTAAGGAGACTATGCCTCGGTGGGCCGAGTTATCCGCTTTTCGACATTTCTATCATCTCTGCCTGCTGACAAGAATTCCCGAGTCGGAAACAAACAAGATTATCCGTGTCGGTGATCAGGTAAAGTTACTGCCAAAGCATCAGTAGATGATCGAACCTTAACAGAACCGTGACGCTTACGGCACCGCCGTTGGTATGTCCACTCGACAAGTAAGGATCGAACGTCGAAGGTCTTTGTGGCAGTGTAGGTTCGCTCAATGTTAAGTTACGGTGCGGTCGCTGCGCAGCTGAAATTGAACTCGCCTCGAGTGATGGGTTCTGGCTCGTCACTCACTGATAATGCAAACCAGTTACAAGCTGGCTTTAAGAATCCAAGACAATCCACAAGCTTTACTGCTAATTCTCTTCATTCTCCGGAATAATTAGAAACTAACTGCCTAGCGGCTACAGCGTGCCCAACAACATTCAGCAAGAGAGAGAAACGAGCCGTGTCAGATCCCATCAGCTTCCTTCGTGAACTCATCGCAATCAACTCAGTAAATCCATCTTTGGTGGCGGGCGGCCCAGGCGAAAAAGAGATTGCTGATGCAGTCGCGGCTGAAATGCGTGAGATCGGAATGGACGTTGAGGTTATCGAGGTGGCGCCCGGCCGTCCTAACGTCATCGGAATCATCGATGGAAAGCGTCCCGGGCCTTCTTTAATGTTTTGTGGTCACGTTGATACGGTCGGAACCGCTGGAATGGAGGCGCCGTTCGAGCCAATCGAGCGTGACGGAAAACTTTACGGACGCGGTTCAGGGGATATGAAAGGGGGGGTCGCCGCAATGATTGGCGCGGCTGGTGCAGTTACAGCCTGTGGGGGGCTCAAGGCCGGTCAACTGGTTGTTGCCGCAGTCGTTGATGAAGAGTACGCAAGCATTGGCGCCGAAGCACTTGTCAAACATTGGCGAGCGGATGCGGCCGTCGTAACCGAGCCGACCGATTTGGTTGTTGCCATCGGACACAAAGGCTTTTCCTGGATAGAAATCGAAACGCGAGGACGGGCTGCGCATGGCAGTCGGCCTCTCGAGGGGCGTGATGCGATTCTTAGCATGGGCCGAGTTTTGTCATTGTTGGAGCGTCATGATCGTAAACTCCAATCTCGCCCAGCTCATCCCGTATTGGGGGCCGCATCACTTCACGCATCGCTCATCAACGGCGGACGGGAGTTGAGCACCTATCCTGACTCATGCATCCTTCAGCTCGAGCGCCGCACAATCACGGGAGAGACGATTGAAACTGCTTTACTTGAAGTAGAAGAAATTCTTTCAGAATTGCGGCAAGAGGATCCCGAGTTTGAGGGCTCTGCAAGGTTATTGTTGGATCGCCCTGCGTATGAGACACCAGCCGAACATCCGTTACCAGCAATTCTAGAATCCTCAATGCAATGTACTGGTTACACAACAAGACGAACCGGAATGACCTATTGGACTGATGCTGCGGTACTTGGTAGCGCGGGGATTCCTTCAGTGATCTTTGGCCCAGGTGGCGAAGGTTACCACGGATTGGAAGAGCATGTGAGGATTGATGAGGTGCTCGCTTGCCGAGATGCGCTTGCCGAACTGGTCCGGCAGTTTTGTGTTTAGCTCTTGGGTGGACAGGTGGAGATGGGAAGCACAGTGGAAATTCGCCTGTTAGACGAGAGCCACCTTGCTAGCGCTATGCAGCTAACTGAACTGGCCAACTGGAACCAAACCCGGAGAGATTGGCAAAGATTGTTGGAACTCGATCCCCAAGGCTCCTTCGCCGCATGGCTTGACGGTCGTGTTATCGGAACACTTACGACCGCAAGCTATGGGGCGGAACTAGGGTGGATTGGAATGGTGATAGTAGAGCCAGAGTATCGTCGACGCGGCATTGCCACACGCTTGATGTGTCGGGCTCTCGAGTACTTTCAGCAGATTGGCATAACTACAATCAAGCTTGATGCTACAGCCGCCGGTCGTTTTGTCTATGAATCGCTAGGCTTCACGACAGAGTCGCTCGTCGAACGATGGGAGGGAGTCGCTCGCCAGAGTCCGACAAAGAGCTTGCCAATTATTGAGGAGAAAGTAATGCGTGAGGTCGAACGAATTGACCGCGAAGCCTACGGAGCTGATCGAGCGAGACTACTGGCCTCATTAATAACTGATTCGTGTGTCACGCCTTTGTTCGTACCTGAATTGTCCGGTGGACAGTTACAAGGTTATGGCCTCGCACGGCGCGGTAGGAACGCATTCTATGTCGGCCCCGTAATCGCGACTGACGCACTTACTGCGCTTGCGCTCTGCGATGGAGTGCTCAAACAACTGTCTGGTAAGAAGGTCTACTTGGATCTTAACCCCCAATTCAAAATGAACTCGCAGGCGCTTGCGGAGCGCGGGTTCGTTAAG
Organism: uncultured Chloracidobacterium sp.; assembly: GCA_964574785.1. GTDB lineage: Bacteria > Acidobacteriota > Blastocatellia > Pyrinomonadales > Pyrinomonadaceae > PSRF01. Next base: position 10,681 of record CAZNPP010000063.1, read on the forward strand.
CAGCGCGAACTTATCCGGATGCGCTACGGCAAGGAGCTCTCTGCGGGAGCGCCGAATCTGATCTTCGCCATTGCTGCGCCGGAAATTGGTTAACCCGACGGAGGTTCAGCGGGATGGTTTGCTGTTTCCCGATCCTTGAGCGTAGCGATAGTTCTCTCTTACGTCATCTGGGCGCCCTCTGTACGTGGAGATTTCATACATGATTATAAACACTAAAGTTGCCTTGCTTTGTCTCTGTCTACTATTTCCAGATAGCGTGGTACTCGCTCAGGAATCGAGTCGGGCAAACACTCCACTACCACCGCCCCAATCCACTACAGAAGATATTGATCTTATCAAACGCATTAAAGATGAAGGCCTGAATCGCTCTGAGGTCTCGCAGACTGTCAGCTACCTAACAGAAGTGATTGGCCCCCGTTTAACTGGCTCGCCTGCCTTATATCGAGCTAACGAGTGGACGCGCCACAGGTTGACTTCCTGGGGACTTCAAAATGCTCACCTTGAACCATGGGGACCGTTTGGGCGAGGCTGGACGCTGAAAAGGTTTTACGCACAGATCACAGAGCCGCTGAGTATCCCCCTTAATGCATATCCGAAAGCGTGGTCGCCCGGTACCACTGGGACACTAATAGCTGACGTGGTTTACGTTGATGCTAAAGACCAATCTGAGTTGCAAAAGTACAAAGGCCGATTGAAAGGTACGATCGTCCTTACCAGTCCTCCACGAGAGATCAAACCAGGCTTCGAGCCAATGGCTCGTCGACAGACGGACAAAGAACTGTTGGGGATGGCCGACGACCTTGACCCAACGTTGAATCCTCCCCCTCGTTTCCGGATTACCGATGACCAGCGACGGGATGGAATACTGACGGCGCTGAAATACCAGTTTTTCGCTGAGGAGGGCGCGGCATTACTGGTTGATCCCAGCAATTATGGAGATGGTGGAACTGTTTTTGCGGTGGCTGCGACTGTGCCCCAGCCGTATTTAGAATATCGCTTTGACGCCCGGCGAATTTGGCCCTGGCAACCAGATGCGCCGGCATTTCCACCGCAAATCGCGGTGGCCATCGAACAATACAATCGTCTTGTCCGCATGACTAAGCAAGGTCTGCAGTTAAAGATGGAAATCGAACTTGGAGTCGAGTTTCAGGACCGCGATAGGATGGCCTATAACACCCTTGCTGAAATGCCTGGCACTGATCTGAAGGACGAGGTTGTCATGTTAGGAGCGCATCTCGACTCCTGGCACGCCGGCACTGGAGCTACTGATAATGGTACTGGTGTTGCAGTAGTCATGGAGGCGGTGCGCATATTACAAGCTCTCAGAATAAAGCCGCGCCGGACTATACGTGTTGCGCTTTGGACGGGAGAAGAACAGGGACTACGCGGCTCTCGCTCTTATGTCCTTTCACACTTCGCCGGGGTTGGCGACAACTCGCTACAGGCACTCATGGACGCAATAAGAGATGCGGTTCGACCTGCAAAACTGCAGACCAAGAGCGAGTACGAGACCCTTTCCGTTTACTTCAACATCGATACCGGAACAGGGAAAGTCAGAGGGCTTTACTTGCAGGGCAATGAAGCAGCCCGCGCCATATTCCGCCACTGGCTCAGCCCGTTTAGGGATTCCGGAAGTGCAACACTTTCGATCTCAAACATAGACGGATCTGACCACTTACCCTTTGATGCAGTTGGTTTGCCCAGCTTTCAATTTATACAGGATCAAATAGAATACCGCTCGCGAACGTGGCATACGAATCAGGACCTGCTCGACAGAGTTATTGAGGATGACTTGAAACACAACTCAGTCGTGTTAGCAAGTCTGGTTTATAACGCCGCTATGGCAGACGGACGGTTTCCACGTAAATGGTCTCCAACGCTAGATAAGTTATCTCGATGAATCGCAGTCTTCTGAATTCAAACCAGCGGTCGGCCTTGACGACTGCGGGCCTCTTTAACGAACAAGAGTACCGCGATGTACAGAAAGCCAACTTAGGTCCATACACACCATTGCGGTCATTATCCGGGCTAGCTTTAGAACTGGGAATACGCGACGTGCTTGTTAAGGATGAGTCGGAACGGTTAAATCTGAACTCATTCAAAGTGCTTGGAGTTTCATACGCGCTTCAGAAGCTTCTCAGTGAGCGTAAGCTTACTCGAAATTCTGTGCTCGTCTGCGCCACCGAGGGAAACCATGGGCGCGCCGTGGCCCACGTGGCGAATAAGCATGGGCTCGAGGCGAAAATCTATATACCAGCCGATGCGCCTGCCGTTCGAGTGAAGGCGATTGCTCAGGAAGGCGCGGACCTGATTCTGGTCGCAGGCAACTACGATGACGCTGTTCAACTAGCCACCGAAGCTGCGGCAAATAATGGTTGGGAAATCATCTCCGACACATCGTGGGCTGGGTACGACTATGTCCCTCGCTTGATCATGGCGGGTTACACCAGGATGCTCGCAGAAGCCGAAAGCCAGTGCTCCCCGCAGCCGTTGCCAGAAGTAGTCTTAGTTCAGGCTGGCGTCGGCGGCTTAGCAGCGGCAGCCGTTAGTTGGTTATGTCACCGATATGGCCCAAGGCGGCCGTTCACAATAATTTGTGAGCCAACTACCGCCGCGTGTTTGCTGGAGTCAACGCTAGCAAAGAAACCCGTTTCTCTTCCTGGCCCTTTCCCAACCATCATGGCCGGTCTACGCTGTGGCAATGTCTCCAGAATTGCCTGGCCCGTAACCGCGGCAACGGCTGACGCATTTGTGGCGATAGATGACCAGTGGAGCATTAAAGCAATGCGGGTGCTGGCGCATCCATCTAATAGTGATCCGAAGGTTGCCGCGGGGGCCTCCGGAGCATGTGGTCTTGCTGCGCTGCTAGCTATCCTTCAAGACGAAACACTTCGAGAACTACGAATTGCGAGTGGTTTAAATCAAGAAGCTCGCGTATTGCTTCTTAACACGGAAGGGGCTACCGATCCGGAGCTCGATGAGCGAACTACGGGGAGAATTAATGCACAAATTTCTCGCATCCGGCTTGATGAATTTGGCCAAAGTAAGGTGACTTGGTGAACGCAGAGTTAAGGCAAAGACTGCCATAGCTTGTACATTATGGTGGAGGCTATCGACAGGCATTGTGAGCAAGCCAATGAGGCTGGCGCTACGATTCTTCAGGAACCTAGAATATGTTCTATGGCGACCGTCCGATATGGAGCCGCAGATCCAGAAGCGCATCATTGGTCCTACGCGCAGCGAGTTCGTGATTAGCGTGTTTTGAGGTTGTGACACTAAGTGGAGACCCGATGTTTACATTCAGAGTTTGGAGTTTATTCTTTTGTGCTTGCCTGGGGACAATGACTGCTTGGGCCCAGGAAAATGCAAAACCTCGTGCTGGCGAAAAAGAGGCGGAGGTTTTCGACTCGAAGAAGTGGGCACGTGCCGCCTTTCCTCAAGACAACATAATCAGTTCCATTCGGTATCACCTGGGTCCGGAGATCCTGGTCAGCAGTAATTCAGATGGCGGCATACTGCGATGCGAACCGTCCGCCGCAATCTTCAGAGACACGATTGTTGTTGCTTGGAATGATAGTTACGGTGGCTTTCACGGATCGCGCACCGGCGTCGCGGTGGGATGGGCGATATCCAGAGACCGTGGCAAGACGTTTAGGTTTGGGGGGTATCTTCCCGCGATGGGGAAAGGAGTTTTGCCCTCGGGGGCGGATTCATGGTTGGCGACAGATGCGAAGGGGAACTTTTACTTGCAAGTGCTTAGTTGGCAGGAGCAGTCCCACCATATTCAAGTCTACCTTATGGACCACCGCAACCTTGGGAAGTGGAAACAAATGACCGATGCCGTCACGTCTGATCGTACGAAGAGTGGTCCGGCTTTGGATAAACCAGCAATGTCAGTTGATGAAGCAGGTCGCATTGCCATTGCTTACACGGCGGAGACTGAGGGTTCAACAATCTCTTTCGTGATGTCACCCGACGGAGGAGAAAGATGGACAAAGCCCATCGCGGTATCTGCCCGATCCGCAAAGCTGAAGACAGGCGCTGCGGTTAGCATGCATGGGAATCGGATTGTGGTCAGTTGGATGGAAGGTGCAGGTCTGAGACTTGGTGAGGTCTGGTACGCGATCTCGGTAAATGGAGGGCGATCGTTTACTGAACCATTTATGCCTTACAGATTGAAAGAACCCTTACGGCCTCCAAATGGTTATGCGCTTGGGGTGGGGCCCGCGGGATTTATCTCAAACAACATCTGGCTGGCATACACCTCGGAGAGGCCAGATAAGACAACATTTTATTTAGCCTGCACAGAAGGCGAAGGCAGTGGTTCACGAATTCTATTGTTCACATTAGCTCCTGGCGCGAACACGTGGTCACAACCAACTCAGATAAGGGCAGGTGGGAGCGGTTCAATCAACTTTTTTCCTTCTCTTTCTTCAATGGGAAACAGAATTGCTGTGCTGTATTACTACCGAGAAGAGGCAACCAACACAGCAACAGACGTTTACCTTTCGATACTGACAGGAAGTGAACGTTTTGAGATTCTAAAGTTGAATGCCGTAAGTACCATCTGGGCGAAAGTTGCAGGTGACCGCCAGTTTGCGCCTGTACAACGCAACTTTGGCGATTATATTACGCTTGCCTCTTACGAGAATACGTTGGTCGCAACCTGGACTGATGGTCGCCACGACGCACCAAGGATCTATGCGAGGACAATTGAGATTACGTTCCTCGATTCGACGCGTTAGTCAGAACGTCAGAACGACGGACGAAAATAATAGAGGGAGGATGTTTGAGGCGAGCTAAGCGAGATACGCAAATCAGTTATGACACCGGCAAAGGTGCAAGCGTTCAAGCTTCAATGATGCGAAAGCGTTTTTTACCCTCGGCGGAGTCGTTGGAGCTCGACCCACGGCATCCAACATCGACTGTTTCACCCAGGATTTAAGGAAATAAAAAAATACTTGACATGTAAGCATATCCTAACGTAATCTCGGACGCGTTAGGAGATGCTTACATATTATCGCTTCCTGAAAGGGACTTTTTACACGTGTACTCTCAGAAGAGAACTAATCGGGTGTTTCACGCCGTTTCCGATCCGATCCGGAGGAGGCTGCTCGATGAATTAGCGCCCTCGGAGCAAACCGTAGATAACCTCGCGCGGCCGTTCAAAGTGAGTCGGCCGGCGATTTCCCAACACCTCGGGATTCTGAGGAATGCTGGTCTCGTGAGCGCACGACGCGAAGGCCGCCATCGGTATTACAGGCTAAGAGCCAGCCGGCTGCGGGATGTCTACGACTGGGTCGCGCAGTACGAAAGGTTCTGGAATCAGAAACTCAGTGCTTTGGGCAAATTTCTGGACGAGGAAGCTGATGAAACGAAACCTGCGCTTTGAGGCGTTCTATCGCCACTCACCAGACCGTGTATGGCGAGCTTTGACTGATTCCAAAGCAATTGCTAAGTGGCTCATGGAGAACGACTTTATCCCTGAAGTCGGACATCGCTTTCAACTCCGCGCAAAGCCTCAACCGGGATGGAGTGGAATTGTGAACTGCGAAGTCCTCGAGGTGAAGGAGCCGGAGCGCCTCACTTACTCCTGGAAAACGGAATCAATCGACACAATGGTCACGTTTATGCTGACGCCGGTTGAGGGAGGCACGCGGCTCACGTTGGAGCACACAGGATTCACTGGCGCCAGGGGTTTGATGATCAGTCTCATTCTTGGCAGCGGCTGGAAGGGCATTCTGAAAAAGGCTTTGCCTGATGTAATCGCCAGCGATATTGGAAGGACCAGTACCAGCTAAGGCGCCGTAGCGCCGCTAAACTTTTGAGGAGGAAACCAATGACTACATGCTCAAGGAAATTGCTCGCAGCGATACTCGTTACCTGCTGCATTCTAGCCTGGTGGGCCAACAATGGGACTAACCCCGGGATGACAGCTGACTACCCGAGTGATGAGCTGTCAAACCCATCTATCGGAAAGCTGACTGGCGTGACCATCTTCGTGAAGGACCAGGATGAAGCACTGGAGTGGTATACGAAGGTTCTAGGCTTTACGAAGAAGGCCGACGACCGCTCGATGCCAGGGTTCCGGTGGCTTACTGTGGGGCCCAAGGACCAGCCGGATCTGCAGGTGGTACTGCTTCAGGCACGTGAGCAGGAGATGTCCTTGGTTGGCAAGAACGGAACGTGGGTTATCAGTACGAAGAACTGCCGTGAGACGGCGGAACTCCTCAAGTCCCGTGGCGTACGTTTCGTGAGTGAACCAACTGAGACGCCTTGGGGTGTCTCCGCCGTCTTCCTGGACTTATATGGCAATCCCTACAACCTAATCGAGCCCGCAGCGGAAGCGCAAACCAAAGCGCGCCCCGCCGAACAGCGCAGTGTTAATGATGAAGAACAGAAGCGGCGCGCCATCGAGGCTGCACTCCGCCGCAACATGCCGGGCAAGCACCATCAAGACTTGGATCCGCTCGTGGGCAAATGGAGCACCAGTTGGAAGGTGTGGCATGCACCTGGCACCCCTCCGGCAGATAAAGCGGTTGGAACCGCTGAGTTCGAGTGGGCCCAAGACGGACGATTCTTGCGCGGCACATTCAAGGGAGAAGGCATTCTGGGCCGCTCGTTCACTGCTGAGGTGCTCCTGGGCTACAACACGCGGCACGACCACTATGAGGCCGCGTGGGTCAACAGCTTCGAGACATCAGTCAGCCGCTATTCCGGTCAGCCAAGAGTGGGCGCCAAGGGCCAGTTCCAGGGACTGGTCTTGATAGGCCAGGCTGACGACTGCGCGACCGGCCGGAGAGACGTCACGTACCGGTCGGAGATTCGCCTGGTGGACGAGAACACGATCATCGAAGAAGTCTATGGTCCAGATCCCTCCGGCAAGGAATTCAAAGCAACGGAAGTGGTCTACAAACGTGTTCAGCGATCGGCTCTCTTGAATCCCGCAGATCAAGGAACCCGATGAAACAATCAAAGGGGAGTGTTCGTTTCACAGCGCGCCTGGACGCCGGCGGAGAAAGCGACGCCTGGGTAGTTCTCCGCCTGCCGTTCCAGGTAGAAGGGGCCTTTGGGAAAAAAGGCAGGGTTTCGGTCAAAGGCACGCTCAACGGGATGCCGTTTCGAACGTCCATCTTTCCGACCGGTGATGGAACCCACCACATGATGGTGAACAAGAAGATGCAGGAGGGCGCGGCCGTCCACGCTGGAAGTTCAGTCGAGGTCGTTATGAGCGTCGATGCGGCGCCAAGCGAGCTTGCTCTTCATCCGGAATTCGAGCGTGCTCTCAGTTCCGATAGCCGGGCTCGCACGTTCTTTGAGAGCCTCCCGCCTTCTGCCAAGAAGGCCTACGCTTTCTGGATCGCGACGGCCAAGAAGGATGAAACCAAACGCTCTCGAATTGACGCTGCCCTCAAAAGGCTGCGGCAGAAGAAGCGATTGAAAGACTGATAAAGCCTTGATCTAAACACCGACTTGTATGCACATGATGAATCGCAGGTCCGTCAGGTTGAGCACGAAGGCGGCAACGTTCGAGTGCGCCTATAGGAAGATGGAAGCGTCGAACGGGGGTGGTTACATCACTGATGAAAGGAACGTAGCATTAATGAGTAAGTCTAAAATATTGCATGTATGTCCTAATTTGGAGGTGATTGATCATGGAGCAGCAACCGGTCTTTGCTTTTATGAACGACTCATGCGGCACTAGTGGATCAAACTAGCGCCCGGCAAACTTGCATTGACCAATTAAATCTTTTCTGTTTTTTAGCAGTTTATTAGCCTCTACTTAATTACTTGACATCCCCGAATAGTTACAATGTATGTGTAAGGTGCATCAGTTTAACCAAAAACAAGTTTGGCAGATATGAGATTTCGCGATCTGCTCCGGGCGAGACTTTGATGCGGCGGTCGAGCTGCTCGCAGTTGTGAAAGTCTCTGAACTCAGCATTTTGGAAAAAGCTCTTTTGTCGCCAAAACCCTGAGATCCGGTGCACGGATTTCCCCGCAGGTGCTGCCGCTCTTTTTCAGAGGTGGGTGGTGGAGAGAGCGCGCAATCGACCGCTCCGAAATGGAGTTGAACTCATCGTTCGGTTGGCGTATCGAACGGACACCAAATGGTCAGTACAACGGGAGGCGCAGCGTGACTGAACGCAATAGGCTATTTGAGGCCACGAAACAGGGTGATGTGGAGGAGGTTAAGGCCGTTCTTGACGACAACCCTCAGCTCATCAACGAGCGAGACGATATGGGTGCCACCGCTCTTCATCACGCAGCCTTTGCCGGGCATCGCGCCGTCGTTCAACTGCTCGTGCAACAAGGCGCGGATTTAAACGCGGTGGATAGCCAAGTCGGCGCAACCCCCACGGGCTGGGCCATCGAGTATTTGCGCGAGATGGGAGGCTTTCTGGCAATCGAGCTAGATGATCTAGCCTATGCTATTAAGCGAGGCGATGTCGTTTGGGTGACGCGGTTTCTTAGGCGCTTCCCCACTCTGCGTGAGGCGAGCGACAGGCAAGGCAGGCCATTCAAGGCTCTTGCCCGAACCGCCGGGAATCCAGAGATTGCAAAGCTGTTTGCATGATTGCCCGTTGTCCCGCTGATAAATGGATCCCGAGATCATCAAAGGCAGAGTTTCCGCAAACGAAGACATTCCAACCGAGTGCTGGACCACGATCTCATTGCTGCTTTGTGACGCTGCACTGCCTCGTTATATGGGGTAAGCAGCAGTAGGGGGTCCAGCATGCAAGGCGATCAGGCGCTCTCGGCCTAGTTGCTTTTCAATTATTACAGCCATCTGCCATCCGACTGTGTACCATGGCCCTTGGACTCCGAAATATGACATGGCACGACGCTGCTCTTCTTCGGCAGACAGACAAGCCGCAACATTCGGAAAGGCTTCTCCCGTAGCTTCGAAGGTCTGAATTGAACCTAGATTTTGCCAGCGGGCGCCCTATTGGTGCGAGAGACATCGTTACCGAAGTCAAAGTCCAGATTGGGTACTTCAGAGGCACGTGGTCGAGGGACAGTGCCACATGACGTTGCTTTGGCGCTGCAGTCACAAGACTGGAATCTCGTTGCCACAGCTTCGGCATCGCGAAAACCAAGTGCGAGTTCTTTTCTCTGCCCGTCCTGCATACGCTAGAAAGGCCTACGAGGAGGAGGGGGGTTCGAAAAGCTCGTTTATTACAGAGCTGAAGCACCCTCTTACTCTCCTGCTCATACTTTATTTACAGTTTATTAGCCTCTCGTTAAGTACTTCCCGAACCGATTTCGCATCGGCGTTTTCCACAATGAACGTTGCACCGTTT
>CAZNPP010000063.1:19995-22896 GCA_964574785.1 uncultured Chloracidobacterium sp.
AGCTTCAATGCTCGGAATGCCCCCAAGCAGAAGGACTGGCTTTCTGCTAGTCGAGGGGCGGAACTCCTCTTGACGGTCCCAACAACTCGTCGAGGCGTGTTGATCAGGACATCATGTGCGGTCCCCTGCCGTTGTTGCGAGAGCGGCGGTGTGGAGTTTAGGTCGCTCTTGAGGGAAATAACGCAATAGGCAGATTGGCGCTTTCAACAACTGACAACACTATTTGCCAACATCGTCTACCCATTTGCTGGTTTCCGCCGCATTCAAACACTAACGCGGTCACGGCTTCGAAGAATTAGCAGAGGCTGTGTCTCGAAGAGTTTGACCGTATCGAGCTCTTTGCCGAGACCTTTTCGTAATTCTTTCCAACAGGAGAATCAATATGTCATCCCCCCGGTCCATGCTAACGAAAGTAGCACCCTCTTTCTCACCAGTTGAGTCCCGCACAAGTCGTTATGTCGCGGATTTACTCATTTTCCTATTGGCTCTCGCGCCATTGGGAGTGCTTCAGGCTCGTAGCAGTCTGGCAGACTCAGCGGATGGAAGGATGTATGTGAGAGAGGAGGGGGTGAAGGCAAGCTCGGCAACCACTGATTCGTCTGTTCCTCCTCCAGTTCCCTCGAGTTTGGCCATGGTAGGTACGTCCTCCAGCCCGACGTTATTTGAGCCTGCCACCGTAGGCATTGTGGCGACGAAGGATGATGGTTTGAATGCGGCGACGGCCGTGGCTCCTGGTGGCACAATCGACTACACCGTAACCATCAGTAACATGGGCACTACTGATGCCACGGGTGTTAACTTCAGCGATACAGTCGATCCCCACACCACGTTTGTGCCCGGTTCCCTTACAGCGACACCACTCGCCAACAATGATGCTTACTCTGCACTCGGCAATGTCCAGATCTCGATAGCTGCGCCCGGGGTGCTGGGCAATGATTTTACAGGTCTGCCCGCCGCCACCATCAGTTCCTTTACAGCAATGAGTGTCAACGGTGGCAACGTCAACGTAGCTGCCGATGGTTCCTTCACCTACAACCCGGCGCCGGGATTTGAGGGGATGGATACCTTCACTTATACGCTGATGAATGCGGCGGGCAGCAACACCGCCACAGTCACTATTACAGTCAGCGGGATGATCTGGTTTATCAATGCAGCGGCGGCGGCAGGGGGAGACGGGCGGCTCACTTCTCCATTCAACACGATAACTGCCTATAACGGGAGCGCCAACGATCCCGGCGATAATGTTTTTCTGTATTCAGGCGCTTACGACGGTAGCTTCACACTTAAAAACACACAGCGGCTGATCGGGCAAGGGGCGACGGCTTCGCTTGCTTCAATTACAGGGTTGACTCCACCCGAGGGCAGTGCGGCGCTGCCGGCCACAGGAGGAGCAAGACCGACCATCACCAGTGCAGCTAACGCGATAAACGTGGCCAGCAACAATCTGGTACGGGGCTTGGACATCGGCAACACCAACGGGGCCGGGATCGTAGGGAGCAACTTTGGCACCTTAAGCATCAGCGAAGTGGCCATCGGAGGAATGGGGAGAGTCGTTGACTTCAACACCAGCGGCACACTGGCCGCAAACTTTACCAGTCTGGCTTCGACGAGTGGCGCCACGACCGGCATCCTGTTAAGCAACGTAGGGGGGACGTTAACGAGCGGGTCAACGAGCATACAGAGTTCCTCATCAATAGGAATCAACATAAACGGAGTGTCGGCAGCCTTGAGCTTCGGCAACACGACAGTCAACGGCAGTGGTGGAACAGGCGTGAGCCTGAGCAACAATTCAGGCAACATAACATTTGGCACGCTTTCGATCACACCGGCAGCCGGGCAGCGAGGGCTGCTGGCGACGAACACGGCAGGCAGCGCCGGGACTATCACGACGGCGGGAGGGAGCATAAGCACCTCCAACGCGACGGCAGTCGAGATCACAAAGACTGCGGCGACGACGCCGCTTGCGGTGGTGCTGGGGAGCGTCTCTACGAATGGAGGGCCGAACGGGATATTGCTTGAGAACACGACGGGAAGTTTCAGGGTGACAGGCGATGGAAGTATGACCAACAACGGCTCAGGAGGGACGATAGCCAACACGACAGGAGCCAACCTAGCAGTGGCAGGGCGAGGCGTGAGCTTGAGCAATGTGACGAACGTAAGCTTGACTTCGATGCAAATAACCAATCATCAGAACTTCGGCATTCGAGGCACGACTGTTAACGGGTTCGTCATGCAGCACAGCACGGTGAGCGGAGGAGGAAACGATCCGGGCGACAACGAAGGGAACATATTGTTTACGAATCTGAGCGGAAGCGCGTTGGGAGGAGCGAACCCGACAAGGATCAGCGGGAGCACGATCACAGGAGGGCATTTAGATAACATTCGTGTGGTGAACACGAGCGGAGGAGCGCTGACGAGGCTGCTGATAGAAAACTCCACGATCCGCGACAATCACGCGACGAACGGGAGCGACGGGATACTGTTTGAGGGTCAGAACTCTGTGAGCATGACGCTAGCGGTAACAAACAGCACGTTTGCCGCCCACAAGGGAGACCACATCCAGGCGAATGCTATAGGCAATGCGACGCTGAATGTGATCATAACGAACAATGAGTTCAAGGGATTGGGAGCAGATGCGCACCCGCAGGCTTTGGGGCAAGGGATCAACATGGACTCAGGAGGCAGCTTCACGGGGACGCTCAACTACAACATCTCGAACAACACGCTGAGGGGGACGGTGCAGGGAGGAGCGATCAAGGCGAACAAAGGAGGAGGAGCCGGGCTGCTGAACGGAGTGATCTCAGGCAACAACATAGGAGACCCGGCGATAGCCTTATCGGGAGCGTCGCAGTCGGACGGGATAACGATAATAGGAACAGACGCAGGGACGCACACGGTATC
>CAZNPP010000064.1:0-5537 GCA_964574785.1 uncultured Chloracidobacterium sp.
CTAAAGGAACGGGGAAGGGTTCTTGGTTCGTGGTTCTTGGTTCTTGGTGCAGGAGCCAGGAGGCAGGAGCCAGGAGGCAGGAGCCAGGAGGCAGGAGCCAGGAGGCAGGAGGCAGGAGCCAGGAGGCAGGAGCCAGGAGGCAGGAGCCAGGAGCCAGGAGCCAGGAGGCAGGAGGGCAGGAGCCAGGAGCCAGGAGCTGGATCCCTGTTCTTCACAGCTTAGGGTATCCTGCACTGCCTCCTGCCTCCTGCCTCCTGCCTCCTGCCTTCTGACCCCTTCATTCACCCTTTAGGTTACGAGGTGGTTCGCTCGTCAACACAGGAGAAAGCACGCTTGAGGCCGATCCAGGAGAGGATTCGTTCGAGCTTGCGGAAAAAGTCGATTCGTTCGAGTAACGGGTTCAACCATCCAACGGTAATACAGTAATTCGAGTCGAATGGCCTTGAGTGATGGAGATCGTGATGATCCGACTTTAGGATGAGACGTGAGTTTTGAAGAAGAGTGATAAACCAATTGGTCCTTTTAGCATGAGCCCAACGATGAAATATGTTCGTTGCCACTCCGGCCGATGTTAAGAGCGTTGAGCTAAGCGCAATAAATGCCTTTGCACCAGAGATCGCCGTCGCACCGACCATACTGTAAAGAAGAACTCCAAGCAGCGGAACTGCCAGTATACAGACATTACCAACAGTCAGAACAAAATCATGTCTGCAAATAGCTTGTGGGTCAACGTGATGGTGACGGAACGGTTTAATTAGTTTTCCGAGCACAGGAGTGTCTTCAGTTCCATACGTATCCGCGGACCAGTGCATCATTCCGGAAACGAAATCAGCAATGATCCACGCAAGCGGAAAGGCAATTAAGATGGTCCAGAGCAGCCCCAGTTCTGATAACCACGTTACGGCTAAGTAGAGGTTTGCCACCCAAAAGAAGGGAAAGGAGTAGGTCATCACATGTTCAATGAAGGAGTGGAGCGGGCCTGACTCACCTTCTGTAGGACCAGTCGAGGTAATTTCTACACTGAACGAGATATTCTCCTTCATATCCGACGTTGCCATTTGCTGGACCATCGAGAATGAAGTGTTTTCGAATGAATGAAGCTCGGAATCTAGCTGGAGCTGTCTGGTTGAGTTCCTTACAGTCAACGGAGCTTTTTTCCTTTATGGGGTAAGTACGAACGAACCCGTGCCCCGGTTTCAATGAGAGATGCATTCTGTGATGAAATAGCAGACTTTTGCAAGACATTGTTTCAAAAGTCATGCGGTAGGCGAAGGACGTTGACAACTAGACCTTCTTCGATTATCGAGCTTCCAGCGGGGACATTTATTAATGCAGTGGCGCGAGCGAATGCGACAAAGTCAGAAGAGCCTCCCCATTTCAACGGTTCAGCCAAAAGCTCTGCTGCCTCACTAGTTTTTAGGTAGCAAGGTAAATAACTCTCGCGTTCAGTCGCCCCTTTAACTTTTCGAGTGAGGATGGCCCAATCCTGAGGCAGTGTGGAAGAGAGCGCACCCTGCATCTCCAACAACGCCGTCCGCACAAACAGATTGAAAGTAACAGAGACAGAAACAGGATTACCAGGAAGACCAAAGATATATGTTCGATTGGGCAACCTGGCAAATACAGTGGGCTTCCCTGGACGAAGAGCAATTCGCTCAAAGAATATCTCAGCGCCTAATTCCTTAATTGCTGCTTTTGTTAGATCGTAGACACCCATCGAAACGCCGCCCGAAGTTACAACTATGTCTGAGCGTTCCGCAGCTTCGCCGATCTGATTCTTGAGTTGATTAAGGTCATCGCCTGTGAGCGGAAGGCGTTCGACACTAGCGCCCGCTAATTCGGCATAGGCGCCGATAGTATAGTTGTTTGAATCGCGTATCTGGTCCCTACCCGGCTCCTTACCTACAGGGACCAATTCACTGCCGGTGGCAAGTACTGTGACGCGCGGCTTGCGTCCCGCCTTTACCTCCGCAAAGCCAAAAGACGCTAACACAGCGATCGTATTCGCGGTAATCCTCTCTCCCGCTTTGAGAACTGTCTCCCCGGCTTTGATCTCACTACCGCGTTTCACAATTGAGCGACCATGAGCTACTGGCTCGAGGATCTCTACAACTGAGTTTCCTTCAACTTCATGTGTGAGTTCGACCTGCTGCACGCTATCGGCGCCTGATGGAACGGGAGCTCCGGTCATGATTCGAACGGCCTGTCCTGACTGGAGTTCATGATGCCACCCTCGACCTGCCGCTGACTCACCGACAATCTGCAATCTTGTTGGTGTGCTTTCTGTCTCGTCCGAGCGCAAGGCATAACCATCCATTTGTGAACGATCAAATGGAGGCAAGTCTGAATCCGCAACGACATCTTCTGCAAGAAAGCGCCCCAGCGCATCCTCGAGACGCACACTTTCAGACGTAAGCGCCCGAATCTGGTCCTTGATTCGCTGGATTGCTTCGGATACAGGAATCACCCGGACAGCATAATCCTGAGGGCCGAGAGCAAGCAATATTGAAATCATCACCTGCTACAAACGCAAAGACGGGAAGATGCAGAAGCGCAAAACTTTTAGATTGCGAGTGAGAAGCCTTTACGAGCTTTGCGTCTTGGCATCTTTGCGACTACTTCCTAGAAACAGATTTGTTTCATCAGTTTATCTTCGCGTCGAAGACGAGCTGAGTTAGAAGCAAAGCGTACCAAACACCCAAAAGCAATGACCATTATTTTAACGTCGTCCTATTTGCTAACTCGCTGATCGCGTCTCGTAACTGTGCTATATCAGCGCGAAGCCGCTCAACGGACCTGGAACCAGCCATCTCAGCTTTATCGTCTTCAGCGTCGCGTCCGATGAAGAAGGTGGCGAGGGTGGCGGTAACGTAGCCCAAAATAGCGAAGCCATACAGGGAGAGAACGAAGCACAACACACGACCTTCAGGGCTCTGTGGCCAATAATCAGAACCAACTGTTGTTATAAGCATCGCCGTCCACCACAAAGAATGCCCATAGGAATTGAGCCCACCCGGAATATCTCGTTCAAAAGAGTACATCCCGGCGGCGCCAGCAAGCGTAACGACTCCGGTGAGTGCAACCACGTAACCAAAGCCGCGGCGGCCCATGCTCGCGCTTAGTGCCGCCATGCCTCGATTCACTGAAGTCATTAATCGCAAGAGGCGGAGTCCACGCGTCGCTCGCGCAAACCTGAGCACTCGAAGTACCTGCACTATTCGAAAGACCCGTAACGCTGGGACAATCAAAGCAATCATTGTTAGCCAGTTAGATTTTAGGAAGGCAACTCTGCGCGGAGCCAACCAAAGCCTCAGGACAAAATCCAGTATGAAAATGATCCAGATTACTGTGATGCCAAGTTCAAGCTGAGCTGTGAGCCCCTGTGTGAGTTCAATAACTAAAAGGAACAACCACACAAACCCCAGGAGCACCATGATAGGTTCTAACCAGCTTTCCGTTTGCTGAAGTATTCCCTGGCGTTGTCTTTCCAGTTCTTGTTGTTCAGTAGGATTGAGATCTTTCATTGGTGTTCTCCGCCGGCGCTTTTTGTGAAGGGGGTATCAGGGGATTGGGAGGGTTAAAAGCTGAGGCTATTCTATCCAAAGAACAAAGTCCAAAAACCCAAGACCGAAGACCAAAGGCCAAAGACCAAAAAAGCCACACATCCAATCAAGATGTGTGGCCCATTGTATGGTGTGCTTAATTTCTGGCGGAGCCGACGGGACTCGAACCCGCGACCTCCGACGTGACAGGCCGGCGTTCTAACCAACTGAACTACGACTCCGCATAGATTGATTTCTAAGAACACTTTGGTAGGCACGGAGGGACTCGAACCCCCAACCTCTTCCTTGTAAGGGAAGCCGTCTACCATTGACGTACGTGCCTGAATCCTGCGTCAGAAAAAACGCACCGGCTCGCAGCAACAGGCTGTCAACACCGAGAGGCCATCCTAGGGAACGAGAGTACAACTGTCAAGGAAGGGAAGGAGGGTGTCCTAATTTGTAGGGGCGGCCCGTTGGCCGCCCCCCTGTTCCGGCCGTTAAGGGGAGCACGGAGTGCGGCCCCTACCACTATTGGCAGTGGCGGCTACCCTAACAGACATTGCTTTCATCGAATATCGGTTTGCAGTTATATTTAGTAGCCTCCCCAGGTTGAACTCTAGTTAGTGATGAGTAATGAGTGATGTGTGACGCGTGGGAGTCAGGAGTCAGCGTAGCGCCATCTGAATGGTGGTTGGAGAACCAGAAACTCCAGTCTTCCTGGCTCGCGTAGTAGTTGGCCTTCGAGAATTGGGGAGAAGAGACTCTGACTCCTGACTTCATCCCTCACTCATGAATTGCTGATTTCAAATATGTCAAAGAATTTATTTGATGCAGCGGCCCTACGAAACGTATTGGTTTTGTGTGCGTTCACAATCGGCTGCTTTCTTTTTCCTCACCTCCCCTCCGCACAAAGCCAGGAGAACCAGCAGCGTCCGCGCAGAGTAGGAGCTACCGAAAATCAGACACCTCCCAGACAAACACCCTCAGGTTCTGTGGTCGAAGAGGTAGACGAGGGAGATGTGATCCGGGTTGACACCCAATTGGTTTCAGTAACCGCGGTTGTTACGAATAATACAGGACGGCCGATAGGCGGACTCCGAAAAGAGAATTTCCTGCTTTTCGAGGACGGAAAGCCACAGACCATTGCTAACTTTGGAACTACTGAAGTTCCATTTGAGATTGCGCTTCTCCTCGATACTTCCGGCTCCACTCGTGCCGATGTAGCGCTTATACGTCAAGCTGCAAATGCTTTCATAAACGCTCTCCGCCCCGGGGATCGTGTCGCCATCATAGGCTTCAATACTGCGCGCGAATTCTCCTCAGCCATCGCTACAGTAGATCTCCTTGCGCCACTTACGTCAGATCGAAATGTTCTTCAAAAAGCAGTTGAGAACCTTGGGGCCAGTAACGGGACCCCTTTTTACGATGCGCTTCACCTGATCGCCGACGAAGTGTTTCGTGATCCTCCGGCCGAAGAGTTAAGAGGGAGGCGCGCTATTGTTGCTCTGACAGACGGAGTGGACTCGACTAGCAACTCCGATTTTGAAAGCGTCCGCGAGAAACTCGGTCGTGTGGGGGTGGCGTCCTATTTTATACAAGTCAATACCGAGGAGTTTGTCGAAGACCGCATCCTAAAAGACTGTCAGGACGATGGTCGTTTAAGCCTTTCGGCAAAACAACTGGAGCGATATCGCAAGATATTTGTTCCCGGTTCAAAGGCCGAGCATTTTGTAGACTTCTGCCAAATGGGCTCCTTTGAACGGATGCAAATCAGTCGCGACCTTTACAACCTCGCGCGACGGGAAATGGATGCATTAGCCAAGGTGAGCGGCGGAAGAAATTTCAGCGCAGCAACTTTGCAGGACGCACGCGGAGCCTTTGGCCACGTGGCAATGGAAATCGGCACACAATATAGTCTCGGGTATTACCCGTCCAATCGGGCCCGCGATGGGAAATTCCGTGCAATAAAGGTTGAGATACGTGGTGCGCCAGGTA
>CAZNPP010000064.1:5637-22747 GCA_964574785.1 uncultured Chloracidobacterium sp.
ACCATTCACCGACTTGCCGATGTCGGCAGACTAACCACGAAACAAGATCCCCGATTTTCTCCACCCGAATCTACCGATAGAGTTCCACCGTGAAGCTCAACGAAACCCTTCACCAGTGAAAGACCAATCCCCAGGCCTCCGTAGCGCCTGCTCAAGGAGGAATCAGCTTGCCAAAAGCTGTCGAATACATGAGGTAGATCGTCAGCGCTGATACCCACCCCGGTATCACATATGAAGAACTCAACCGAATTCTCCTGACCTAATCTCGCGCCTAATGAGATTGTCCCTCCATCTTCTGTGAATTTCACAGCATTCGATAGTAGGTTTGTTAATACCTGATGAAGACGATGAGAGTCCGCACTAATCGTGGGCAGATTCGGGCTGGTGGTCAATTCAAGCTTCAGACGGCGGGTATCAATCAGGGAATCGGCGGTTGCGAACACAGAAGCCACTACATCGTCAGGATTAAGTACCTCTAATTCAAGGACAATTTTGTTATTTAGGATTCTTGCCAAATCAAGCAGTTCATTGACCAGATGAAGTTCCTGACAAGCATTCCTTTCAATGGCCGCTAAAGCTTTCTGAACTGTTTCTTCACTATGCTTTTGCGTACCGTGGCGAAGCATTGAAACCCACCCCATTATCGGTGTTAAAGGAGTACGAAGTTCGTGTGTCAGCACAGTCAAAAATTCATCTTTGATCTGATTTGTACGTTCAAGCGAGGCTCTTTCGCGCTCAAGGTCTCCGATCAAGGTGACCTTTTGAAGTGCGACTGCTGTTTGTGAAGCTATGGCTGACAAATGACTTTGGTGGTTTGCTTCGTCAAAAGTGTCATCTATGTCTAGTTGTATTGCACCGAGGAGGGCCCCATGGGTTCCTTCCAGAGGAATTCGAAGAGTTTTCGAGGGCTGTATCTCGTTTGGTTTTTTGTTGGCGACTGCGACCGTTCGCCAGTTTGCGTTATCAGACACTAGTAAGCTGACACCTACAACTCCGTTTAGCAACTTTAACGCGTTAACAGTCGTAGCACCGACTTCGTCCTCAGAATCGGCAATAGCGAAGAGTTTTGCCGACTCGTTCAGCGCTAGTAACTTTCGCGAGTATTCCTGCTCCAATAGGTTCTCTGCTCTCTCTTTTATGAATGAATTGCACCATGAGTTCACGAGTCCAGCGTGCATTAAGAGTTGTTTTCTTCCGATTACTTGCGGTTTAGAAAGGATCGGTGCGAGATCATTGACAGCAAGTCCCATCTCCTTTGCAGTATTCTCGGTCAAACTGCTATCAGCAGATTTGCTGAAGATCCATCCTCCAACGACGGCGCCCAGTAACTGGCTCTGCAAATACAACGGAACACCGAAAAGATGAAACATCCCACCCTCTGTTTTTTGAATAATAGTTCCTTCCTGGAATGCAGATTTAGCGACTTCCAGTTCACATCGATAGCAGAAACCATCATCCTGATTCCAGCAGTCCGCCGCAGCTAACAGTTTAGTTAAAGGGCTGCCAGTGAAGGGTCCCATCCGAGCCTTGAGGTGATCGTCCCAGACACTGATACTCATCTCGGTGGCCAGCGCAAAATCATTAAGGGCAGTCTTTAAGCGTCTCGATGAGAGCATCTCATCTTGCCATTTGTCCCTTCCGGCATTCTGGAATCTGTGAGGGAAGGGTGTATGACTCATCTTTGCCCCCGTGCCCATAGCTTCAATCTTCTGCTCACAAGAGAAGTGCCGAAACTGTCGTCGATTCGGAAATCTTAGACTGTCCCGTGCGGTCAAGCAGTCAAGTGGGAACTCTGCGGGGACTTAAGGTCAGTTAGAGTAAGCAATTAAAGGTTAACACACTTTAGTCATCCTTAATGTTACATATTTATGTAGAGGTGCAGAGTTGCCTGATAAAGGTCGTGTTAAGATACTGGACCTGCTGAGGCTTTTTCTGGAGTTCCAATTTCGAACGCTGTCAGATGCCATTGAATACATTTAATCGTTTTTGCTTGATCGTTTTAGATGGTGCGGGTCTTGGAGCAATGCCTGATGCCGACGAGTGGGGCGATAAAGGTTCTGACACACTCGGCCACGTTCTTGAAGAGCATAACTTGCGATTGCCTAACCTGCGGCGTTATGGGTTGGGAAATATCCGATTCCTCGCAGGGCTTCCACCGCTTCCTCAACCGGAAGGCTGTTTTGGCCGGTGTGCTTTGCGCTCCAATGGAAAGGACACCACGACCGGGCATTGGGAGATGGCAGGAATAATCCTCGAGCGTGCTTTTCCCACCTATCCGCGCGGTTTTCCTAACGAAATCATCGATCGATTCGTGACCGAGACCGGAGTCCCAGGTGTGCTGGGGAACATACCGGCGTCTGGCACTGAAATCATAAAAGTGTTGGGAGAAGAGCACGTCCGAACCGGGAAGCCAATTGTTTATACATCAGCAGACTCGGTGTTCCAGATAGCGGCGCATGAACAGGTTATTCCGCTGAAAACGCTTTACTCACTCTGCGAAACGGCACGAAAGCTCCTTGACCAGCCTCACAAGGTAGGGCGAGTGATAGCGCGTCCTTTTCTTGGCGAGCCGGGCTCTTTTTACCGTACCGAGAATCGACACGATTACGCTGTGCCACCGCCTCGGGACAATTTGCTGCCAGTGCTTGCAAAAGCGAGTCTGGATGTAGTGTGCATTGGGAAAATTGCGTCAATTTATGATTCCTTGGGTGTAACCAAAGAAATAACGGCCAAGAACAATGAGCAGTCAATAAGTGAGACTGTAAACGCTTTGCGACAGGGGACCCGAGGTCTTATCTTTTCGAACCTTGTTGACTTCGACATGCTTTATGGCCACCGTCGAGACAGCGAAGGCTTCGCTCGTGCCCTTGAAGATTTTGATAGCCGACTTCTCGAAATTGAAGCTGCGATGCGTGATGACGACCTAATCATCATTACCGCTGATCATGGTAACGATCCTACGTTTAGGGGAACCGACCATACGCGGGAATATGCGCCATTGCTTGTCTATGGCCGAGGCTCTCGGTCTGGCGTCGATTTGGGAATACGAGAATCGCTTGCTGACATTGGACAAACGATTGCCCAGAATTTTGGCTTGAGGCTAGCGGCTGGCAAGAGCTTTTTGTCGGAGGTGGGGAATCGTGAATAGTGAATAGTGAATAGTGAATAGTGGCTTAAAGACCTGCACGATTCACGATTCACGATTCACTATTCACCTAGAAAAGCTGCGATAGATCGTTTCGATCCAAGGCTCAGTCTTTATAAAACCTTCGCCCCAAGACTTCCATTCTTCAGGTAACCCGTCAGACTTCAATTGTTCCAAAGTCTTACCTTCGGCCATACCCTTCTGCACGATTCCGGTTGTCTCAACGAGCATACGATGGTAACGCTTCAGATCATCAAGGGTAGAAACTGGGCCATGTCCCGGAATAATCTTAACTTCAGGGGAGAGTTTCTGGATTATTTCACCGATGTGCTTTACGAGCCCTCCAACATCGCCACCGCTGGCTAAATCGACAAAAGGAAAAGCGTTTGCAAAAAAATTATCACCCATGTGTACAACATTGGACGCAGTGAAGAATATTACGCTGTCACCATCCGTATGTCCGCGTGGGAAGTGAATAACTCTAATTTCTTCACCATTGAAGTGGACTGATAATGATTCGTCGAATGTGATCACTGGCAGAGCCTCTTTGGGCGCGGGTTTTACGACGCGCGTTCCAGCAGTCATACCTTCACTCAAGCGCTTCCGCACATGAGTGTGCGCGATTATCGGCGCCTCTGGTCCAAACTCGACATTGCCGCCTGTATGATCCCCATGCCAATGCGTATTCAGCACAAATTTAAGTTTGCCATCACCAAGAGACTTCAAAGCGGCTCGAATCTTATCTGCTAAAGGTGCAAATTGGTCATCAACTATCAGGATTCCATCGGGACCGACTGAGACGCCAATGTTTCCCCCGGCGCCTTGTAGCATGTAGATGTTACCCGCAACCTTGATGGCTTTTACTTCAACCTTTGTAAAATCCTGCTGTCCGGCGATCATACCTGCAGAGAGGCACAGAATAAGTACTGCGAATATCGGAAGATGCTTCTTCACGATCACACCTCTTTCTAAATTGGTGAATTTCTTTCCAAAGAGACATTAGGGCTCTTTTAGAACCGCGATGAAAGGGAGATTGCGATAACGTTCGGCAAAATCGAGACCATAGCCAACAACGAAATGATCGGGGATTTTGAAGCCCAGGTAATCAATCTGCACGTGTCGTTCGCGTCGCTCAAATTTATCCAACAGCGCAACTAGCTTCACACTGGCAGCGCCGCGCGATTTAAGGTTTGCAAGCAAGTATGAGAGCGTGAGGCCAGTGTCTACTATGTCTTCGACCACGAGAATGTCCCGTCCTTCAATCGGTACTCCTAAATCCTTAATGATACGCACCTCGCCCGATGTGCGTGTCGACGAGCCGTAACTCGAAATGGCCATGAACTCCACACTAACGGGAGCATCGATGGCGCGCATTAGATCACTCAGAAACATGCAGGCGCCCTTGAGTACTCCGATTAATAATGGGTTTGTCAGGCCGTAGTCGCGCGAAATCTCGGCGCCGAGTTCCTTTATACGTGTTTGCAGCTGGTGTTCGGAAATAAGAAGTTCGAGATTGGGATTAGTGAATTCTGATTGTTGCTGCGCAGAAGAAGTGGCCAAGTTGAGACTCCTCGCATGAGTGGGCTTCTTTAGAACCCTTATGGGCTTTATGCGTTTGCCTATGTGGCTTGTGGTGCGACATACTAAGCAAGCTATCCACTAAAGGTCAATGTCAAAGTTAGCAGCCCAGAATCAGCACTGCGAAGGGTTCCTTCCGATCAGCACTTTCATGCTCGCATTCTTTCTGTTCCTGCTTTTTGCTCTTGAGCCACCCGTTGCTTTCGCTCAAGCAGCCACACCGGGAAAGTCAAGCTCTGGTTCAGCTGCACTAGTAAGTAATCACGCGAGCCAGACGCAGATCGACGCAAACATTCCTGAGGATGAAAGCGTCGAAAAAATGCTGGAACCTTATAGCTCAAAGGTGCGGGCATTGAGCATTGTCGTCGGGAAGCTCGAGGGTGGGTTGCGGAAGGATAGAACCGGTGCGGGAACGCTTGGCAACTTTGTCACCGATGCTGTTAAGGCCCAGGCAAGCCGCCGAATGGGGCGGAGTGTTTCTGTAGTAGTAGTCAACAGCGGAGGACTGCGCAAGAGCACGATTGCTGAAGGCGACTTGCGAGCCAGCGACATATTTGAATTGCTGCCATTTGAAAATGAGTTGGTCGAGGTCACGTTAACTGGAGACCAATTGTTAAAGCTTCTGAAGACAGTTCTGATCGAGCGAGATGCCCAGTCAGGAGCTCGCATAAAGTATCGACAAGATGGGGAGAACGGACCACAACTGCTGAGCGCAACCCTGATCGCGGCAGACGGTAAGGAAAAGAAGATTCAATCTAAAAAACGCTACTCAGTGGTTACCATTGACTACCTGCTTCAACGAGGGGGTGGTAAGTATTCGGTTCTGCAAGCTGGCAAAGTAAATCGGCTCAATGTCACTATTCGTGATTCGCTTATCGAATACGTGAGATCTGAAACCGCTGCCGGCCGGGTCATAAAAGTCGATCTAGATGGCAGATTTGCTTCCATTCATAACAGCTCTAACCGATGAGGGCTTTCAATGATCCATAGACTACAGTTCCTC
Organism: uncultured Chloracidobacterium sp.; assembly: GCA_964574785.1. GTDB lineage: Bacteria > Acidobacteriota > Blastocatellia > Pyrinomonadales > Pyrinomonadaceae > PSRF01. The sequence goes on from CAZNPP010000064.1 coordinate 11,364, forward strand.
ATACTTGTTGCTATGGCTGCAGTTGGGTTGTTGCTGTCACCTACTGCCAAATCATTACAAGCCGATTCTGGGGAGGTCGTAATAACGATCCTTCACACAAACGATACTCACTCGCAGATCGATCCACTTCCAGATAACGACGTTCTCTATCCTGGAAGGGGAGGCGTAGCACGACGAGCCACTCTGATTAAGCGCGTGCGTCAAGAGAACCCGAATACATTGGTGATAGACGCCGGAGATGTCTTTCAGGGCACGCCATACTTCAACTTCTATAAAGGAGAGGTTGAGTACAAGGCGATGTCAGAGATTGGATACGATGCCGCTACTCTTGGAAATCACGAGTTCGACAACGGAGTTGACGCGCTTGCAGCTGCGGCAAAGTTTGCGAAATTCGATCTGCTCTCTGCAAACTACGATGTCACGGGTACACCGCTTGAGGGACTTGTGAAACCCTACATTGTGCGGGAATTTCAAGGAGTTCGAGTGGGATTGTTTGGGCTCGGAATTAGCCCCCAGGGACTAATCACGCCGGCAAATTTCAAAGGTGTGACCTATCGTGATCCCGTAGTGGCGGCACGCGAAGTGGTGAAGATTTTAAGAGAACAAGAACGGTGTGCATTGGTGGTCGCTATGTCGCATCTGGGTTATTACCAGCGGCCAAGAGCAAATCAGATCGGTGATTCTCAAGTAGCGGAACAGGTCGATGGAATTGATTTCATTGCCAGTGGCCACACGCACACGTTCATGACTAAGCCCGTAAACGTGAAACAACCCCGTGGGCAAGAGACTTTGATCTTTCAAGTTGGCAAAAGCGGGATCTTCGTAGGCCGGGTCGATTTCATTATTCGCTCGGGTAAGCTCTTAACATCGAACGCACGTCTTGTGGAGGTCAACAGTAATTCGTAAGCTCCGACGAGATCAGGGTTAACCAACTTTGCGCAATGGAAGATGAATCTACTCGCGATCGGATTAGAGCGCTTGTTCGTGATGTGCTCAACAAAGTAGGTCCGGCCGAACCATCAGAAGCATCGGATCTAAACGACAGTGCTTCCGACATTCCCAGCCGTTTCATCGATCAGGTTCCGAAAACACAATTAGCTTCTCAGGCACAGAAAACCCGAGACGAATCGTCAAAAACGGTTATCACTGAGGAAGACGTTCGCGATCTCGATCATGGCGCCGTGTTGCGTCTGGCTGAAGGAGCGCGCCTGACTCCCCTTGCAAGCGATATTGTTAAGGAGAGGAATATAGAAATCATACGGCGAGTGCCGCGGCATGGCTCACAGCAAGCGAGAAGGATTGCAATTGGAGCCGACCACGGTGGCTTTAAGATGAAGGAAGAACTCAAAGACTTCCTAAATAAAGCCGGGCACCGAGTTCAAGATTTCGGCACCAACTCGGAAGAAGCGGTAGATTACCCGGACTTTGCCCATGCCGTTGCTCATGCCGTGGCAGTTGGTTCGGCTGATATGGGTATTATTGTTGATGGTGCCGGAGTAGGTAGCGCAATTACAGCTAACAAAGTGCCAGGAGTGCGCGCTGCCGCTTGTTACTCGGTTGCCGTTGCACGTAACTCTCGCGAGCACAACGGTGCAAATGTATTAACACTGGGAAGCAAAACCATTACTAGTGCGGAAATGCGTGACATAGTTACAGCGTGGCTGGAGACTGACATCACCGAAGAGCGGCACCGAAAACGGGTCTCGAAAATCCAAGCGATCGAGCGGCAGTATCAGCGGTAGTACACGTGTTAGAATTCTGTGTGGCGAAGCTTTGGATGTGATCCCAATGTATAACTCAGTTAATGGTGATCTAGAACAATTAATAGAGCAGATCACCGATGCGATCGTTGAGCGTCTCAATGGCGAAATTGTGGATCAGGCGGCGCTGTGTGGTTGCACATCAGAGTGTTTTAATCGTTGTCCAGAACGCATGCACCGTGTGGTTGATGCCGGTGCTGCCAGAATAGGTTTGGTGCTCGGGGAGACAGCTTCGGCAAGAGATTGGGCCAGCTTAATAGACCACACGTTATTAAAGGCCGAAGCCACAGACAAAGATATTAAGCGCTTGTGTGAAGAAGCCGCAGCTTATCGTTTCGCTTCGGTATGTGTGAATCCGACCTGGGTCCGTGCGGCCGTCTGCAACCTTCACCGCGCCAATGTTCCAGTATGTACGGTTATTGGCTTTCCCTTGGGAGCAACACTCTCTGATGTGAAGGCTTACGAGGCTCGCCGCACCATATTCGACGGTGCTCGCGAGGTGGATATGGTCATTAACGTTGGTGCACTTAAAAGCGGAGACGATTGTCTCGTCGAATTTGATATACGGTCTGTGGTTGAAGTGGCCCACGAGTTTGATGTCATATGTAAGGTGATCATAGAGACAGCGTTGTTGACAGAAGATGAAAAGGTCCGAGCTTGTATTGCAGCCAGCAACGCGGGCGCAGATTTCGTAAAAACCTCAACTGGTTTTTCGAAAGGTGGCGCCACAGTAGCGGACGTTGCCTTGATGAGACGCACCGTCGGGTCCGAACTTGGCGTAAAAGCTTCAGGTGGTGTTAAGGGTCTTGAAGACGCCAGGAAAATGATTGAGGCCGGCGCTACTCGAATCGGGGCTAGCGTTGGGGTCAAAATTGCGCAAGAGGCTGCTGGCACTCGAGTCCAAAGCCTAGTCAGCACCTACTAAACTTCTTAGTCAAAAAAACTTCCAGAACGCATTAAATTACCAGACTGGTTCACGAATCATATTATCCTTTCAGGACGAATCCCCTGGTGCGCTTACGTGTTCGCGTGTTCGCTAAAAATCTGTCAGAACTATTAAGAAATGTCCCCTGTTCGCTAAAAATCTTGAAGTAGCGTCGCTTTCCGACTATGCTTTTAGCCTAATAAACTCAAGATCGGTGAAACTAGATGCCTGCAAGCCCGAAACTGCTCGCAGTTATACTGGGCGGCGGCGCGGGAACGCGCCTTTTTCCCCTTACGCAGCAGCGATCTAAGCCTGCTGTACCCTTAGGAGGAAAATACCGCCTTGTAGATATCGCTATCTCTAATTGCATCAACTCTGATGTACTTAGAATGTTTGTGCTCACACAGTACAACTCTGCTTCCCTAAACAGGCATATCGCGCAAACCTATCGTTTCTCACAGTTCTCTAATGGATTCGTGGAGATTCTGGCGGCCGAACAGACTCCGGAAAGCCCGCAGTGGTTCCAAGGAACGGCTGATGCAGTTCGTCAGGTACTGCCGCACATCCGGGATTGGGGTATCGATACTTTACTGATTCTTTCGGGTGATCACCTATATCACATGGACTATCGTGAGTTCCTAAACCTTCACTACGAAACCGACGCTGATGTCACGGTTTCAGTTGTTCCCTGCGATCCCGCTTCTGCCTCGGATTTCGGGCTGCTGAAAACTGCGGCTGATGGACGAATAATCGAATTCAGTGAGAAGCCGAAAGGTGGAGCTCTAGAGGCGATGCGGGTAGACACGACCACATTCGGCCTAGGTGCAGAAGAAGCCGGGTCCCGCCCGTTTCTCGCGTCTATGGGTATCTACGTTTTTAAATACGACCGCCTCGAGAAATTTCTTTCACAGGATGTAAGCTGGCTCGATTTTGGTCGAGAGATCATTCCCGCTGTGATTCGGGAAGGACATGCTCAGGCTTTTCTCTTCAAAGGTTATTGGGAAGATATAGGAACAATCAGTGCATTTTACCGAGCGAACCTGGATTTGACAGCGAAGATACCAAAATTCAATCTCTTCGATGCTGAAGCGCCGGTCTACACAAGAGCGAGATATCTCCCACCTTCGAAAATTGAAGAGTCGGAGATCAGTGACTCAATCATCAGTGATGGTTGCATAATCAATGGTGCGCACATAAACAAGTCTGTGATCGGTTTGAGAAGCCGCATCTCAAAAGGAGTTCAGGTCGAGGCCTCTTTTTTAATGGGCGCGGATTACTACCAAGCCCTCGAAGAGATGAGAAACGATCTAGGCCGCGGTGTACCCCGCGTCGGTATTGGAGAGGGCGCTGTGATCAAAGGTGCTATTGTTGACAAGAATGTTCGTATTGGAAGTGGTGTACGGTTAATCAACGAAGCGGGAACCCGGAATTTCGATGGCGAAAATGGATCATATTTCATACGTGATGGAATAATTATTGTGCCTAAGAATGCCGTGATTACGGATGGAACAATCATTTAAGCCTTGGGCAGATTTGTAGCAAAGCAATAAACAGGGAGTCTGAGATGGCACGTGGATGGGAAAGTAAGTCGATTGAAGCACAGATGGAAGAAGGGAAGGAGCGTGCCTTAGAAGAGCATAAGCCGCGTAGGCTAACTCCCGAGGAACGGGAACGCCAACAGCACGTAAAATCATTGGAGTTGTCCCGTTCTCGTTTGCTTGCTCAGCTTGAGCTTGCTACTAACGAGGCATACCGCGAAGTTTTGAAGAAAGGTCTGCAAGCCATCGAGCAACAGATCGGCGCTTGTAAGGGGCACTCTTCGTCTCATTAACTACCTGTATCTGTCGGTCCCTCAACAAAAACTTTAACCTACCCCTGCTTATAGTTCATGTTCTACGTTAGCTAAATGGCCAAACCACTAGCCACCCGAGACTACCATCCAGCCAAGGTAGAACGCGCACTCGCAACGGCTGAATTGAAGCGATCCCGCAGAATAAAGGCAATAGCTCTTCCGAAAGGGAAAGATACGGCTGAATTGGAGATTGACGGAAGAGTCGTGAAGTTAACAAATCTACGAAAGCCCTTTTGGCCGGAGTTAGGGATTACAAAGGGAGACCTAATTCAATACTACGCGAACGTTGCCTCTTTTTTGCTCCCACATCTAACCGACAGGGCTATGGTGATGAAGCGGTATCCTAACGGTGCGGCTGGGGATTTCTTTTTCATGAAGAGGGCGCCAAAACCCAGACCTGAATGGGTTGAAATCTGCCATATCGAGCATTCATCCGGAAACGTTATAGATTTTCCGATGATTCAAGATCTCCCATCACTTCTATGGGTAATTAATCTCGGTTGCATCGATCTGAATCAGTGGTATGCGCGTTGTGATGACGTAGATAGGCCCGATTACGTGCACTTTGATCTTGATCCGGTTCCGGGTGCGACGTTCGAAAAGGTTCTGGAGGCAGCGCTGCTAGTGCGCGCTGGCCTCGAATCACTTAGCATTCCGTGTTACGCGAAAACTACCGGCTCCCGAGGGATTCATATCTACGTTCCTATAGTGAGAGGGCCAACCCAAAAGCAGGTTTGGGGATTTGCTAAAGAATTTGCTCAGGCAATAGCTTCGCAAGCTCCAAAACTTCTTACTGCTGTCTATCAGGTATCAAAGCGCCCGCAGGGAAGGGTTCTGGTTGACTATAACCAGAACGCTTGGGGACGCACCCTCGCGTCAATCTATTCAGTGCGGCCGCGTCCTCGGGCGCCGGTGTCGACACCAGTAACTTGGAAAGAGCTTGAACGAGGTGTGAAGCTGGACGACTTCCGAATCGACAATGTGCCTAAACGAGTTCGTAGGTTGGGAGACCTCTGGAAGCCAATGCTTGCCGCACGTGGAAGATTCAAGCTTGATGTTTATCTTTAGGTTTCATCTCGGTATCTTGAGCTAATACTTCAAAAGTCGGCAGGCAGACAATTGAAGTGGCTTGTGAGCGTAGGTGGGCGGATTAATGTTCTCGTAGAGCGGAAGTGGTAAACAAGGTAATCACAATTTGGACAGTCGGTCATTCAACACGTTCGCTTGAAGACTTCAAAAACATTCTTGGCTCTCAGGGGATTCAAACCTTGGTTGATGTTCGAAGTTTTCCCGGTTCACGCAGGTACCCGCACTTCAGCAAAGCCAATCTTGCTCAAGCACTCCAATCATTTCAGATTATATATGTTCATCAGTCGGAATTAGGAGGACGCCGTAAACAGGTACCGCACTCCAAAAATACTGCGCTTCGCAACAGTTCATTTCGTGCTTATGCCGATCACATGGAATCTGATCAATTCAAAACGGGAATCGACGAACTCATACAACACGCGAGTACTTCGCGGACCGCAATCATGTGTGCCGAGGCTTTATGGTGGCGGTGTCACCGCAGTCTTATAGCAGACTACTTGACCTGGTCAGGAGTGACTGTTCTTCACATCCTCGATGAGAATCGCGTTGAAAAGCATCAGTACAGTGGGGTTGCTCGGGTGATCGAGGGGAAGCTTTCATACGAGGGTTTACTGCAGTGAGTTAAAGTATTTGTTTAGGTGATCCATACTTTGGCTTTCTGCCCCTTTTTTCTCCGCTTCACACCAGTGCGCTTGGGGATGCTGGCCGGATCTCCAGTGGCAGCTTTTTTGACATTACCGCCCTCGTCTTCAGCAATCTCAGCAAGCGTTCGTCGCGTGAGAATTGAAACGGGAGCAATCTCGGTGACATCCTCTTCCATAGTGTAATAATCCTTGTGCTTTATGAGGAGCCATTGGCGATTTCTCGTCCGAACCAAAACCCACCCGCCTTTAAGCTTCTTGCCACTCAAGGAAAACTTTAACTCACCTTTCCGGAGTGCCTGCTCAACGTCATCGGTATTCTCCGCTTTGTAAGTCCCATAATCCCAGACCATCACAGTACCGCCACCATATTCGCCTTCGGGGATTACACCTTCAAATTTGGCGTAATCAACTGGATGATCTTCTACCTGCATAGCAAGACGTTTGACGCTGGGGTCCAGTGAGGGTCCTTTAGGGACCGCCCAGGACTTAAGCACCCCGCCGACCTCTAATCGGAAGTCATAGTGAAGCTGCGTTGCTCGATGCTTCTGGATCACAAAGATTCGCCCACTACGCGTGGTTTTCTTCTTTGCAACAGGTTCGGGAGTCTTATCAAACTTCCGTTTTTTCTTATATTCAGTTAGGGCTGGCATTGCTCGCTAAAAGTTAATGTGATTCTTCAACTATGTTGAAATTAATCTCGTCCTCAATAGATTCAAACAGTTCAGACTGGATCGGGTCTAAGCCTAACACCTGACGAACCCGAGCAAAGCTACGGCGATGGATTGGGAGCGCTCCCAGCTCTTTGAGCGCTCGACAGTGTTCGGGCGTTGGGTATCCTTTGTGCGAAGCCAAACCATAGCCGGAATAAACTCGGTCCAGGTCTAGCATGTGCGAATCCCTGGTGGTCTTGGCGATTATGGACGCTGCCGCAATGCTAGCGGACAACGCATCCCCACCAACGATTCGCTTTTGGGGTGGCGAACAGTGCGGAATCCTTCGACCGTCAACAAGTACATAGTCTGGGGCACGGCCCAATCCATCTAAGGCGCGCTGCATTGCCAAGAGACCTGCATGATAGATATTTATTGTGTCGATCTCTTCGACTTCAGCAAACGCCACCGACCAGCAAATAGCGTCCTGCTTTATTTGTTTCGCCAGTTCTTCGCGCTTTTGACTATCCAGAATTTTTTTCGAATCATTCAGACCTCGGAGTTTGTAATTTCTTGGGAGAATAACCGCTCCGGCAACCACAGGTCCGGCCAGAGGGGCCATTCCTGCCTCATCTATCCCAGCTATGTGAGCAAATCCTTGATCCCATAGTTCGATTTCGTATCGAAGTAAGCAATGAAGTCGTTGGCCTTCGGAACGGTTGCTGCGCCAGCGTTGTCTGATCCGCTTCGCCAATTGCTTGGCTCCGGAACGCGGATCCATCTCCAAACTCTCCACCAATCCCTTGGGAACCGGACGCGCCCGATCGATGAATAGGTTCTTTAGTTCGGGAATTGGTTTAGCAAGTAGCTCTTCTAAGGACATGTCTTTCAGTTAAACGATAAAACTGAGCAACTCCCTCTGAAATGGTTAATACTCTTCTCTCTAGAACCTCAAGGTGAGTGGTATTCTAAAACGAAAGGTTTGGTTCGAGCGAGGGAACTGAATATATTTTTCGTCTACCCGATGGAAAAGCGAAAACCCAACGCGAGCCGCAGTTCAAATGGCGAGTCCAGTACTCGCTTCAGACTGCTTGGATTGTTGCCGCTAATATTCTTTATGGCTCAAGCTATTTACTATTGGCGAAGGGCCGAGTTGGGCCACATGCTCTGGATGTGCAATGTTGGAAACCTGCTCCTCGCCATCGGTCTCATTCTTAACCATTCTGCACTCACCCGAGTAGCAGTACTTTGGATGATTCCCGGCTTCATAATTTGGATACTCTTCGTAGTAATGCCTTGGGGAATGTATTTTTCCTCTACTTTGGCGCACATTGGCGGATTGGCAGTATCGCTGATTGCTGTCAGACGGGTCGGAGTAGATCGGATGGCGTGGCTCTATGCCTTTGCTTGGTATTTAGGAATTCAATGGATCTCTTATCTCGTCACTCAACCGGCCATGAATGTAAATTTAGCTCACCAGATTCAGCCGGGATGGGAGCGAGCATTCACTGCTTACTGGCAGTTCTTTATGGTGCTAACCGTTGCAGTGGCGGCAATGTTGTGGATAGTAGGACAGATTGTTAAGAAGTTTTATCCCGCAGGTCAGGTAAGTCTTAAGTCTCAAGTGCCATGACATCGTTTACACCGTCATGACACTTTTTCGTGTAAACGATGTCGTGGCACGTGTCACTTAAGTCCTATTGTGAATTAAAATGAAACAATCAGGTTACATCTATAAACTTGGTCCATTTTAATCAGACCTCCGAATTCGCATTGGTTGGCCCAGGTGGGGCAAAGGGGGGGTGATTTGTTAGGTGCCTTTCTTCAGAGTGTGCGAAACATTACAATGGGATAGGAAACTGGCTATTACCATGTTATACTTTGCGCGTTATACGCCCCTTTTCCTCCTGTGGGTGTAGTTAGCGCGGCGGGTTGGCAAAAACCGCCGCGCTTTTTTCGAACTAATTACGTGTTCCAAATAACACAGATTAGACACAGAGTGACTCTATTCTCGGACGTCCAAAACGAACTGGGGGAAGGGTAGACGGGTTACCCGGTGGGCGGGCCGCTCTCAATAGAGCACAGCGGCTCGCTTTATTGCGTCTTGCTTCACTTCGCAGGAAAGAGCTGCAACTTCAGAACTATCCGCTAACAAGTATTCTCTAAAACGGGTCCTTGGGGTTTTGACGTGATGAGTCTCAGTTCCTCGCGGTACCTGATCGTAAGTTTCTCGGTCGCAGCAGTTTATATAGCGGCCGCCCTCCTCGGGCTTTCGTTAGCCACCGCCCACACAAATGTATCCCCTGTATGGCCCCCTACAGGTATCGCCATCGCTTCGCTATTGCTTCTTGGAAGGCAATTCTGGCCGGCGATCCTGTTGGGAGCCTTCTCAGCTAATCTTTGGACCGGCGTTTCTGCGGCGACGGCAGGAGGCATAGCGGTTGGTAACACTCTTGAGGCTTTGTCAGCAGTTTTTTTCCTCCGCAAGTTTCATTTCAACAAACAATTGAACGCGGTTGCAGATGTTGTAAAGCTTGTAGTTTGTGCGGGGATTCTGGCTCCCATCGTCAGCGCTACTATCGGCAACCTGAGCCTATGTTTGGGGGGAGCAGCGCAATGGAGCAATTTTTCAGGGCTATGGCTTACGTGGTGGCTGGGAGATGGTTTTGGCGCTCTTGTCGTCACGCCGTTTTTTCTGGCGTGGGGTACTGAGGATCCAGCATTGTTACCAGAAAGAAGGCTTGAAGGTGGGGGCCTCCTTGTCACGTTATTTTTTACAGCTATGGTGGTTTTCGGCGGTTGGTTCCCTGGTCCGCAGAACAACTACCCACTGGGACACTTCGCCTTTCCATTTTTAGTTTGGGCCGCACTTAGATTAGATCGACGGCTTGTGACGACCGCGATCGTTTTGCTGTCAGGAGTCTCTGTATGGGCCACCGCATCCGGGATAGGCGCTTTCGCTTATGGAAATCCTAACGAGTCACTTCTGCTACTTCAAACTTTTCTCGGTACAACAACGCTTGTCACTCTTCTCCTCCATGCGGCCGTCGCAGAGCGTAAAAAGAGCGAGAGCCAAGCTATAAATCTCTCCACCCAAGTGGAAATGCAACGCCAACGTCTGGAGGACATAGTTGCACATGTTCCCGGCGTCGTTTGGGAGGCATGGGGGCAACCTGATAGTGCAGGGCAACAGATTAATTTTGTAAGCAGTTTTGTCGAGAAGATGCTTGGTTACAGCGAGCACGAATGGTTATCAACACCGAATTTCTGGCTGTCCATAGTACATCCGGACGATCGTGAGAAGGCAGCTCAAGAGGCGGCCCAGATTTTTGCCTCTGGTAAGGGTGGCGTTAGCCGATTCCGGTGGCTCAGAAAGGACGAACAGGAAGTGTGGGTCGAAGCCCAGTCGCTTGTCGTATGTGACAAGAGTGGCAGACCAGTTGGTATGCGTGGCGTAACCATGGATATTACCCAGCGAGTAAAGGCTGAAGCAGAACGAGCCGAACTACTTAGCCGGGAACGCGAGGCTCGAGCGCAGGCTGAGGAAGCAAGTCGACTGAAAGATGAATTTCTGGCAACCATTTCTCATGAACTCCGGACACCTTTGAATGCCATTGTTGGCTGGACGCGGCTCTTTCGCTCACAGCAGTTAGACTCCGAAAGTTTGGAGCATGCGCTCCAGGTAATAGAACGTAACGCCTGGTCGCAAAAGCAAATCATTGAAGATCTACTGGATGTTTCGCGGATTATTACAGGAAAGCTGAGGTTAACCCATCAACCTGTTGAACTGCTGCCAGTGGTTCATGCAGCCATCGATGTCATACAGCCTGCGGCGGATGTAAAAGAGATCGAGATCACAACAAAATTCGAATCGCTTGCCCTGACAGTAAGTGGTGATGCGGATCGACTCCAGCAGGTCGCTTGGAATCTTCTTTCAAATGCAGTTAAGTTCACGCCTCCACACGGCACGATCGAAGTCCGCCTATGTCGTGTAGACGATCAAGCTCAACTCAGCATCGTCGATACTGGTCCGGGAATAGCTCCAGATTTTCTGCCGCGCGCTTTCGACCGCTTTTCCCAGGCAGATGGTTCGACAACAAGAAGGCATGGTGGATTAGGTCTTGGATTGGCCATTGTCCGTCATCTTGTAGAACTTCACGGAGGCTTCGTAGAAGGTGGCAATCGTGATGAAGGTACGGGAGCGGTTTTTACAGTGAGCCTTCCCTGTTTTGAGACTGCGCAAGTAGCCCTTGAGATGATCAAGCCTGCCTCAGAAGCCAGGAGACAGAAGTCAGGAGTCAGGAGTCAGGAGTCAGGAGTCAGAACTTAGGAGTCAGAAGTCAGCGTCAGACCACCTGAAGGTGGTTGCGAGAACCAGAAACTCTCGGCAACCATTTGTCATTTGTAACTGGTGGATTCAACTATGAAGTGCAACTTTGAGACTAGCGATTGAAGGCAAGCTGC
>CAZNPP010000065.1:0-2466 GCA_964574785.1 uncultured Chloracidobacterium sp.
GTCTGGGCGTAAGTTCAGGACGCGAGTTTGCGCCGCCAGTTCAAAAAAATGCAGTGTGCCGGTCTGATGAGCACTTTTTGAGAGCTGTGCGGTGATCGGCAAAGGTGTATCTGTAGTGTACGGCGAGTGACTGGTCGAAGAAGTATGACACTAGTAACAAGCCAACACACAAACCTGTGATAAGGAAAAGAGCGCGAGTGGATACTAATGAGGAGCAGAAGTATTTCTGTAGCATGAGATTCCTTTCGGGGATCGCGGGGGGAATGTGATCTTTGACTGCTTGGTCGTTAAGTTCTGAAAGCCAGCAGCAGTACGTTTGTTAGAGGTCGAGTTAAGCGGGGAGCACTCTAATCCCACGCTTAGTGGTTGTCAAGACAGTATTTCCTGGATCTGCAAAATTACTTCCCTGCCTCTTCTGTTAAAGTTGTAAATCCCGTAAATCAACGTGATTCCTTTAGTTTCGACAAGATGGAGAATCCCACTCTCTATTCAGTCGCAATTAGGTCTCAGGCTTGATCACGACCGATAAAGAAGGTGAGCTGCACTCTCCGCTTCAGAGTTGACCGCTAAAACCTTATACTCGTTATCTACGTACACTCAAAGGAGTTGAGGTTCCCTTTCTAGTTCTTCGCAGGAATTTTTATGGCATCAAAACGAACTACTTATTTCATTATTGCAGGCGTCGCAGTGGCGTTTGTTTTGGTCGCAATTCTATCAATTGCACTTCTTGTGACCTCTTTTCGTCGAAGCGGTCCCAGTATCCGAGACAATAGCGTTCTCGTGCTTAGCGTCTCGGGCCCCTTACCAGATTACGTTCCATATGATCCAGTTCGGAGGGTATTCGGTGGCACAGAACAGTCGCTCTCCAGCCTTGTGCTTCAGTTTCGCAAAGCAAAGGTCGACAAACGAATAAGTGCAATCTTGCTCGAGATCAAGATGTCCGGAGCTGGTTGGGGTAAGGCTGAAGAAATACGCGACGCAATTGCTGATTTTCGCTCATCTGGTAAGCCGGTGTACGCCTACCTCGAGTTTGGTATGAATAAGGAATACTACATCGCCAGCGCGTGTGACCGCGTTTTCCTTCCTCCTCCCGGAACGCTCTTCGTTAACGGTCTGGCTGCTGACGTAATGTTTTTCCGTGGTTCGCTGGATAAACTGGGAATTTATCCTGACATCTATCAAATCGGAAAATACAAGAGCGCCGGCGATACGTTCACCCGCAAGGAGATGTCAGAGCCGCATCGCGAAGCAGTCAACTCATTACTTGACGATCTGTTTATTCGCTATGTTGAAGCTGTGGCTACCGCTCGTGGCAAAACTGCTGCCGAGGTGCACGCGATAATCGACAACTCGCCTTACATGGCTCCAGCAGCGAAAGAAGTTGGGTTGGTAGATGAAATCGGATATCGCGATGATCTTGAGAATCAATTGAAGTCAAGGCTTGAATATAAAGAGAGTGACCAACTGCGACTGGTATCTGGAGCTCAGTATCGGCAGGTGCAGCCTGAATCTCTTGATCTTAACAAAGGCGAAAAAATTGCTGTGATCTTCGCTATGGGAGATATCGGTTCGGGAAGATCTGAAAGTAGTCCTCTCGGTGCTCAATCAATCGGCTCAGACACTCTGGTCCGAACCCTCAAGGGCGCTCGAGAAGATGACTCGATTAAAGCGATTGTCCTGCGTGTGAACAGCCCCGGCGGGTCAGGACTGGCATCGGACGTCATCTGGAACGCGGTCGACGCTGCCCGACAGAAGAAGCCGGTAGTAATTTCGATGAGTGATGTTGCTGCTTCAGGCGGCTACTACATTTCTGCAAGTGCGAGCAAAATCGTAGCTCAACCTTCTACTATAACTGGTTCAATCGGCGTAGTTGCTGGTAAGCCGGTGGTTAGAGGTCTCTATGACTGGTTGGGGATCTCAAATGAGTACGTCTTGCGAGGGAAGCATGCGGGAATGTTTCGGGAAACGGAAAGATTCACCCCTGAGGAACGCGCTAAATTTGAGGATTGGATCAATACTACTTACTACGATAACTTTGTTCCTAAGGTCGCCCGCGGCAGGAACAAAGATGTGGAATACATAGATTCCGTGGGCCAGGGACGAGTTTGGACCGGCTCTCAGGCAAAGAACAACGGCCTCATAGATGAGTTCGGTGGATTGGACCGTGCCGTTGAAGTCGCTAAGGAGCTGGCAAACATTCCGGCTGACCAGAGTGTTCGACGTGTCGTTCTACCATACCCAAGAACTTTATTGCAGCAGTTATGGGGTGGTGGAGATGATGAAGCGGCCCAAACGAAATATAGACTGGCTATCTTCGAGGAGCTGCCGGAAGACGCTCGCCGAGCGCTACGCTATGCGGCCTTGCTTGATCAGATGAAGAATGGCGACCTGATGTTAATTATGCCATTCGAGTTAAGGATAAGATAAGTCCAAAGTGGGAAATTAAGTCCAAAGTCCAAGGTCCAA
>CAZNPP010000065.1:2566-22612 GCA_964574785.1 uncultured Chloracidobacterium sp.
GTCCAAAGTCCAAGGTCCAACGTCAAGAGTCCGACTTTGGACTTTGGACTTTGGACGTTGGACTTAAGATATCCTTTCAATCCCTCCCATGTACGGGCGTAAAGCTTCCGGAATAATTACCGAGCCGTCTGCCTGCTGATAGTTTTCGAGAATTGCAATCCAGGTTCGTCCTACCGCCAAACCCGAGCCATTCAAAGTATGAACGAATTCCGGTTTTGCTCCTCCAGCGCGTCGAAAACGTATTTGTGCTCGACGTGCTTGAAAATCTGTGCAGTTCGAACACGAGGAGATCTCCTTGAACGCATCGTAAGATGGTAACCAGACTTCCACGTCGTAAGACTTCGCAGCCGAAAAGCCCAAATCGCCTGTTACATGTTCAACGACGCGATAGTGAAGCCCCAGCTTTTGGAGAATAACTTCTGCGTCACGAGTCATGGATTCAAGTTCTGCAAACGAATTCTCAGGCAGAGTTAGCTTAACTAGTTCGACTTTTTCAAACTGATGCTGCCGATAAATCCCGCGCGTATCTTTGCCGTAGCTACCAGCTTCCGAGCGGAAACATGGTGAATATGCTGCGAACTTAAGGGGCAGTACGGACGCCTCAAGAATCTCGTCTCGATGATAGTTTGTTACCGGAACTTCCCCGGTGGGAATCAGATACAGTCCTCGCTCGTCGGTCAGCTTAAATAGGTCCGCTTCGAATTTTGGCAATTGAGCCGTACCAAAAAGAGTTCCTGCATTAACAATGAATGGTGGCAGTGTCTCCTTGTAATTGTTTTCCCTTGTTTGCACATCCAACATGAAATTGACGAGGGCCCGGCTCAGATGCGCACCGGCGCCACTAAGAATGGCAAACCTCGCTCCTGAGATTTTTGCGGCCCGCTCCAGGTCCAACAAACCAAGACTGACACCCAAGTCGACATGGTCCTGAGGATTGAAAGCAAACTCTGGCTTTGTTCCCCACCGACGCGTTTCGACGTTCTGCGATTCGTCGCTTCCGACGGGAACACTTTCGTGCGGAATATTTGGAAGCGTCGAGAGAAACTCATGCATGCGCGCTTCGCTCTGCTCTCGGAGTCTGTCAAGCTTGGCTATGCGTTCCTTTAGCTCGCCCACCTGACGGCGTTGTTTTTCGGCTTCCTCCTGCCTCCCTTCCTTCATCAAGCCACCAATCTCGCGGCTGGCAGCATTGCGTTGGGCATTGAGTTGATCTGATTCAGCGATTACACGGCGCCGCTCCGCGTCGGCATTTGCAAAATCATCAAAAGCCTCGGGAGCCACACCACGCGCCATTAGCGCCTTGCGTACGTGCTCAAGGTTCTCACGAACGAAATTAAGATCCAGCATTTGTCCCGTCCCGTAATCTATGGTAAGAAAAACCGTTCTTACCATTAAGATTAGAAAAGCGTCACGCTAGCCGACGACGTATAAGTGTGTCAAGACAGTCGGAAGATCCAATACAGGATGGAAGTGTTCAAATGCCAGTGAAAGTCAGAAAGGCTGTATTTCCGGCAGCAGGTCTGGGTACGAGATTCCTACCGGCCACCAAATCTACGCCAAAAGAGATGCTGCCGCTGGTCGACAAGCCGCTAATCCAATATGTAGTTGAAGAAGCGGTACAATCTGGAATCGAATCCATAATTGTTGTAACCAGTCGCGGCAAGGCCACGATGGAAGACCACTTCGACGTGTCATACGAGTTGGAGCGAGTTCTTGATGAACGCGGTAAGAAGGATCTTCTCAAAGAGGTACGTGCTCTCGCTGAAATGGCGCACTTCAGTTATGTCCGTCAGCCAGAAGCGCTCGGCCTGGGTCATGCGGTATTGCAAGCAAAGGATTGCGTTGGGGATGAGCCATTCGCAGTGATGCTGAGTGACGATATTATCGATTCAAAGATTCCTGCCCTTAAGCAACTGCTCGATGTATACGAGAAGTATGATGGTCCTGTACTTGCCACCATGCGAGTTGCAGGAGAGGCTATCTCCCGATTTGGTGCTCTTGCTGTGGAAGAACTCGAAGATGGGGTCTACAAAGTCCTGGACATGGTGGAAAAACCACCGCTAACTGAGGCGCCTTCCGACCTCGCTATAATAGGACGTTACGTTCTTACTGCGGACATCTTTTCAGCGATCGAAAGAACACAACCAGGAGCAATCGGTGAGATACAAATTACTGACGCGATGAGGTCCTTGCTTAAGCAGCGACCGTTCTATGCCGTGCGTTTCGAGGGGACACGATACGATGCTGGTGACAAACTGGGCTTTCTGATTGCTACTGTGGAATTAGCGCTGAAGCGTTCCGATCTTGGCCCTGAATTTAGACAGTTTTTGAAATCGCTAAAACTCTAATTCAAGATTATGGCAACTACTCTGAAGCCTCACATTGTGGATGATGAACGATACGTTCTTCATGACGTAAGCTGGGAAACCTACGTGCAACTCCTTAAGAACTATGATGATCGTAGTGTACCTCGCCTCAACTACGATCGCGGAGATCTTGAAATCATGAGTCCCTCACTACCTCACGAAGCGGCAAGTGATATCCTTCGGTTCTTGGTAAATGTTATCTGCGAAGAGAGAAAACTGGATGTCATTGCCTTAGGTTCTGTCACCCACAAACGAGCTGATCTTTTGAAGGGCGTCCAGCCAGATGGATGTTTTTACATTCAGAATGTAAACGCACTGAGGGAGATCGAAGATCTTGACCTGATGGTCCATCCACCGGCAGACTTGGTGATTGAAGTTGATTTAAGCAGGTCATCGATAGCCAGGCTTCCAATCTACGCCGCTCTAGGTGTCCCTGAAGTCTGGCAATATGAAGAAGGAGTGGTCACCTTCTGGAGTCTGCAAGACGAACTTTATCATGTAGTCCCAGAAAGTTTTGCTCTGCCGCGAATCACATCTGAAGCTGTTACGAGTTTTGTGAAAGATTCATTCACGATGAAGCGTCCTG
This sequence comes from uncultured Chloracidobacterium sp., assembly GCA_964574785.1. Taxonomy (GTDB): domain Bacteria; phylum Acidobacteriota; class Blastocatellia; order Pyrinomonadales; family Pyrinomonadaceae; genus PSRF01. The sequence goes on from CAZNPP010000065.1 coordinate 5,519, forward strand.
AGTGGTTGCGCGCGGTAAGAGATTGGATTCGTTCAATCGAAAGGGAGACATCGATTTGAGTGACCTTTCAAAGCCATTTTCTGGTCAACTTGCGATCGTCACCGGTGCTACTCGCGGCATCGGGCGCGCTATCGCTCTGGAATTGGCGCGCCGCGGCGCTGATGTCGCATTCAACTATGCTCGCAGCTCGGATGCGGCAATGTCTTTGTCGCAGGAACTGGAGGATTTGAAGGTCAGAGTCTTATCGGTTCAATGTGACGTAGCAAGCACAGACGCTGCCGCTGAAATGATTAAGCAAGTCAAGGAGTCATTTGGAAGAATAGACTTCCTTGTGAACAATGCAGGAATTACTCGTGATAATTTGATTCTGCGAATGAAGGAAGAGGATTGGGACCTGGTTCTGGATACTAATTTGAAAGGTGCCTGGAATTTTTCAAAGGCCGCGTTACGCGTCATGCTCCGACAGGAAACTGGAGGCTCGATCCTCAACATAACGTCGATAAGTGGACGAGTCGGGATGGCTGGTCAATCTAACTATTCTGCTTCAAAAGCAGGAATGATTGGTTTGACAAAGGCCCTCGCAAGGGAAGTAGCTAGTAGAAATGTGACTGTTAATGCTCTAGCGTTAGGTCTAATAGCGACGGATATGTCCGATGCTCTTGACGAAACTTATCGGGCAAAACTGGTCGAGCAGATTCCTTTAAGGCGCTTCGGAGAACCGGAAGAAGTAGCCCGAATAGCGTGCTTCCTACTTTCCAGTGATGCTCGCTATATCACGGGGCAGGTGATACAGGCAGATGGCGGACTGGCTATGTAAACTTCACTTCAGGCTCTTAATGTTTTCCGGTTTTTCAAAAAGAGATTCGGGAATGGGACGGTTGAATTCAATCGATTCGTAATTGATTCGACTGGTCTGCACTCCATCTCTAAAGTGGTCGATTATAAGTGGTGCAGCAATTCCATCGAGTGTAATGAGCTTGGCGATGCGGTCTTCTTCTGTAACCTCTTCAGTTTCGTTCGTAGTGGCACTCTCCCGCGTTCGCTTATAGATGATCTTTGCCGGCAAGTTGTCCCTGGCTCCAAATTCAAATTCCACCCAAAAACCATCCGGATAGGTAAGACGCACTGTTTCATTTCTTCTTGCGAGCCCCGCTTCACGGCGCCCGGCATAGGTGATGGTCGCACCTTCCTCTCGCCACCAGCCTCGCAGCAGGTTCTCCACACTGGTTCGCATGGCGCGTTTGAAGTTATCAATTTGCTCGGGCTTCATATCTGAGATGGTCTTTGTCGCACCATCGTATAGCCATCCAGTTTCACCAACATTTGTCTGTATATATCTGATTCCACTGCTAGTAAACTCAGTTCTTTCACGATCAGGATAGATGAGATAATCGACGAATTTCGCCGGTACCTGTGAGATTCCCTCCTGGTAGGTCGTGTAGAAGCCCCGGCCTACTACATTCTCAATGCTAAGGTACTTTGCTCCGCCAACCGCTTGCGTGGCTCGCGCTATTATCTCCTCCGCCTTTTTATCTGGTTGGGTCTTAGCTCCGGAGTTGTGTTCAGCAACCTGCCCCAGCGCCGGAATCACAAGCAGCCAAATAAACAAAGGAACCGTTAGGGCTTTAGTCAACTGAGGGAATGTTAAATGCATTTAGTTGTCCTTGATTAGAATAGGTCGTCAAGCACAGATTTTTCACACAAACGGAAAAAGGGTTTCATTGGATGAAACCCTTTTTCCCCAACCACACACCAACCTAAGGGATCAGTTTAACTGAACATTCGTGCTACCTGACTCTGGCCGCACGATCGTCTCACCATCTTCAACATCGACTAAGAAAGCCGCTGCCGTTTTCCACATCGCGGTAATAGGTAGCTTCACTTTTTCGTCTATATGGCGTTTCAAGAAGCGTGCTCCGTAGGCAGTATTAAAACCCTTTTCAGTAAGAAGATTGAGCGCTGCTTCCGTTACCTCGAGTGATTTACCTTGTCGTTCCATCTGGCGGCTTAGAGTATCGAGATAAAGTTCGGCAATTTTCCGGACTTCATCCATAGTCAGTGGAGCAAAAACTATGATTTCATCGATACGATTACGGAACTCAGGAGAAAACCTCTGTTCAGCAGCCTTCATGATCTCATTGTTGACTATTCTAATGTCAGTGGCTGTTTTTGTTCCGAAACCAAGCGGTTTCTCAAACTTCTTAAAGTTCTCGGAACCCAGATTGGAAGTCATAATAACTATAGCATCTGACAGATATACTTTTTTCCCGCGCCCATCGGTGAGCCAGCCTTCATCGAAAGCCTGTAGGAACAGATTCATCAGATATGGAGACGCTTTCTCCACCTCGTCCAGCAATAGGACAGTGTAGGGATTCTCACGCAATTGCTCTGTAAGTATCCCCCCGCGTTCGGAACCTACTATACCTCTGGGCATACCAATGAGCTTTTCAACGCTGACTGTTCCGTCGCTGTACTCTGACATATCAATGCGCACCATTTTCTCTTCATCGCCGAACATGAACTCGGCCACGGCCTTTGCCAATTCAGTTTTTCCAACACCAGTTGGTCCTAAGAAGAGAAGTACGCCATCCGGTTTGTAATGAGATTCCTTTAATGGTCCCTTGTTAAGACGCAAACGTTGAGCGACGGCTTTGATCGCGGTCTTCTGACCTATAACTCGCTGACTCAGCATCGCTTCCGTCATGGCGAATCGATCACTGGTGTCGCGGAAGATCATGTCACGAGGGATGCGAGATTCCTGCGAGATAACTTCAATCACGTGCTCAGGCTTTACCACCATTGTCTGCGGCTCGTTTATCTCAACCTTGACTGCGGCAGTGTCAAGCCAACCTATAGCTTTATCGGGAAGATGCAGGTTGCGTATGTACTTTGGCGCCATTTCAAGCGCCGTATTGATGGCGTCATCAGAGATCTTAACTGAATAGTTTCTCTCGAGCCTTGGACGAAGACCAAGAAGAATCTCGCGTGTTTCACTGATCGATGGTTCGATGACCTTCACCATGCGGAACCGGCGGGCAAGAGCCTCGTCCTCGGCAATGTACTCTTTGTATTCAGAGAGTGTAGTGGCTCCGATTATTCGCATGTCGCCGCGCGCGAGTGCTGATTTGAACATGTTTGCCGCATCAGAGGAGGTTCCGAGAGCCGCACCTGCACCTATGATCGTATGAGCTTCGTCTATGAAAAGAATCAGATTATCCCGATCCTTTACCTCATCGATGATTCCCTTGATGCGTTCTTCAAACATTCCCCGCAGCATCGTACCCGCCACGATTCCGCCCATTTGAAGTTGGACAATGTGTGAGTTGCGCAGGCGCGCGGGAACTTTTGCTGGCTCAAGTTCAATCAAGCGAGCCAATCCTTCAACTACGGCAGTTTTTCCGACGCCTGGTTCACCCACTAACATGGGTGAATTCGCCCGTTCACGGTGGCAGAGGATTTCCACCATCTGCCGGATCTCGGTTTCACGTCCGATGGTTGGTGGGATCTTATCCGCTCGGGCCAGCCGGTTCAGCGATACACCAAAATGCTTCAAATAGGGTGGTAACTCGAATTTCTTACGGTACTGTTCCTCTTCTTGCTCGCGTCTTTGGACCTGCGCCCGCACATTTTCGAGAACATCATCGGCACTTGCCCCCATGTTCTTCAGAACTTCAACAAAAAGGCTGTCATATCCGCTAAGTGCTTCAAAAATGTCAGTCGCTTCAATTGTCTTTCGACCCTGCGCTCGCGCCCTTTCCATTGAGCGCTTAAAGAGATCGGTTGTGTCAGAGGCAATCCTAAAGCCTTTACCTACGTGTTGCTGACGCGTTGTTTCAAGCCGTTTCTCGATTGCCATCTTCACCATGATTGGATCAAGAGACAGTTCACGCATCGTATTGTTGAACATATCTGGCTCTTCCTGCATTAGAGCTTCGAGAATATGCTCAACGTTAACGTAGTTCTGATCGCGACGCCGTGATTCGTCGAGCGCATGTTGAAGTATGCGCTGACCACTATCGCCAAACTTATCTTTGTATGCCCCTAGATCCACCATTCTTTTTGCTCTGAATTAAACAACCTCATAGCAGTGAGCCAGACAACCCACTACCCTTAGATGTATGGAGCATATGCGCCGTTGTGTTTCAATGCAATACCAAATACAACTTGATGAGATTAAGCAAATCGCTTGCCATTTATCTCACGAAAATACCCAGATGTGACGAAACATCAAATTTCAGTCTCAATACTCGTAATCATCGGGGCTTGGCTGGTGTGATACTGCTTTCTTGGGTTCAGGCGCTTCAGTCACTGCCGCATCAGTTGTTAATAAAAGTCCAGAAATTGAGGCAGCATTCTGTAAAGCTGTACGTACCACCTTTGTAGGATCCATGATTCCTGCTGCCGCCAGATCCTCAAACTGTCCAGTTGCTGCATTGAATCCCTTCGTACCTTTAGCTTCACGAACGTTATTAACGACAATGCTGCCCTCCACTCCTGCGTTCTCCGCAATTCGCCTCAAAGGTTCTTCGAGTGCTCTTGCCACTATTTTGATTCCCGTCTGAACGTCTGCCTCATCTACCTCCAGCTTATTAAGCACTCGAGCCGCCCTCAGAAGTGCTACTCCGCCTCCAACGACAATGCCTTCCTGTGCAGCAGCTTTGGTGGCATTCAGAGCATCTTCCACCCGAGTCTTTACTTCTTTCATGGCGGTCTCAGTTGGAGCTCCGACCCTTATTACGGCAACACCTCCGGCAAGTTTCGCTAACCTTTCCTGCAACTTTTCCCGATCGTAATCTGACGTAGTCTCTTCAATCTGCTTTCGAATCGTAGCAATCCGGCCTTGAATAGCGCTTCGGTCGCCTACACCCTCGACAATGGTCGTGTTCTCCTTCTCAATGATTACACGCTTTGCCGAACCAAGCTCTGTGACTTGGATACTCTCAAGCTTAATTCCCAATTCCTCGGTGATGACCCGGCCACCAGTTAGTGCAGCGAGGTCTTCGAGAATTGCCTTTCGTCGATCTCCGAAGGCAGGTGCTTTTACTGCGGCAACTTTGATAGTGCCGCGTAGTTTATTCACAACGAGAGTAGCAAGAGCATCTCCCTCTATATCCTCTGCAATAATCAATAACGAACGGCCCGTGCGGGCTGCTTGTTCTAACAACGGGAGCAGGTCTCGGATCGCGGAGATCTTTTTCTCATGCAACAGAATGAGTGGGTTTTCAAGAACGACTTCCATTCGCTCTGGGTTGGTAATGAAATAAGGCGATAAGTAGCCGCGATCAAACTGCATTCCTTCAACTACATCGAGCTCGGTTTGCAATGTCTTTGCCTCTTCTACAGTTACTACACCGTCCTTTCCTACCTTTTCCATTGCCTCGGAAATTAGCCTTCCAATCTCAGCATCGTTATTAGCAGAAACGGTGGCCACACTGGTGAGCTCATCTTTGCTCTTTACATTTTTTGAAACACGTTCGAGTTCAGCAACCACTGCTTCAGTTGCCATCTGAATTCCTCGCTGGAGATCCATCGGGTTGGCTCCCGCTGTCACATTTTTGACCCCTTCCCGGTATATGGCTTGCGCAAGCACGGTTGCCGTAGTTGTTCCATCGCCCGCGATGTCGTTTGTCTTTACTGCAACTTCACGAAGCATCTGGGCGCCCATATTCTCATACTTATCCTCTAAATCGATTTCACGGGCGACCGTAACGCCGTCCTTGGTAATAACCGGTGAGCCAAACTTCTTTCCAAGCACGACGTTGCGGCCCTTTGGTCCAAGAGTCACACGAACTGCATTTGCTAACGTGTTTACTCCACGAAGCAACGCGTTGCGAGCCTCTTCGTGAAATTTCATCTCTTTTGCAGCCACCTGTTGGTCTCCTCACTAAGGATTCTGGTCTAGCTTTCCTGAAAGGCCTTTTTTATTTCCATCCCCCGGCCAACCTTAACACGCGCTGGACGTATTAATCGGTCACCCATTCTGAAACCCCGTGCATATTCCGCAACAATCTTGCCGTCCATTTCTGGCTCGACTTCAGCAATCTCAACGGCTTCATGCAGTTCAGGGTCGAAAAGCTCACCAACGGCGGTAATGGGTTCGACCTTTGCTGCTACTAACGCTTGTTCAAAGGTTGAAACAGTTTGATTTAAGCCTTCTAACATCGAATCTAGTGAACCACCTTCTTCAACTGCAGTGATTGCTCGCTCTAGATTGTCGAGCACCGGGAGCAGAGAAGCGAGGAAGTTGGCTTTTTCCTGCTGCGCTCGTTCATCGGCCGCTCGATTTAGCCGGCGACGCGTTTCATCTGTTTCCTTTTGAAGCTCCGCCCTGATCTGCTCAAACCTGGATTGTAATTCCTGTACGAGTTGCTCAGCGGCTTTTGTTCTTGCTTCGAGCTCCTCAACATACTTCGGTTTGAGGCTGGGTTCATCTACCGAAGTTTTAGTATCGTCATCTTCGTCCAGATAGACGCGCCGTTTGTCAGTCACTCTAATTTCCCTCTCTTGCTCTCCCATTGTTTTAGACGCCTCCCTTAAATTATCTTGCTAGAGTGCCTCAGGATACCTTTATTTCAATCCGATGTGCCTTCTGCTCCTTGCGACGAGGAAGGCGTACCTCTAGCACACCATCCTTATATTCTGCCTGTATACTCCCCTGGTCCACTGACCCCGGAATACTAAAGGATCGCAGGAACTTTCCTTGAGGTCGTTCCGCACGCGCCCTTGTCCTGTTGTCGCTTTTCTTTGTCCCACGAATGGTTAACCGGTTCTCATCAACACTAATATCCAAAGCGGATCGATCGATGCCAGGTAGGTCTAGCGCTATTGTGTAATCTTCATCAGATTCAAAGATATCGGCTGCCGGCTGCCAGTCGCCTCTCTCCAGTTCATCGCCAGTTTCGGATTCAGCCCGTGCTCGGCGCTGGGTCGCGTCTTCGAATAGCCTATTCATGCGATCCTGTAAAGTCATCAAGTCGTGTAAAGGATTCCATTGCTGTGACATCTCTCTCTACCTCCCGTAGTTGTAACGATCCTGATCAAGAGTGCTTAACCCGCTACGGCTGCCACCTCTGTTTGCAGCACCATTTTGTCACCGTCAGCGGTTAGTTTGATTGTCTGATTGGGCAAAACCTCGCCACGCAGTAGTTTTACCGCAAGTGGATTCTGGATCAGTGTTTGAATGGCTCGCTTCAATGGGCGGGCTCCGTAATTTGGATCATAACCTTCTCGAGCAAGTAACTCGCGTGCAGAATCATCAAGCACAAGCGAAATACCTCTTTCACTTAACATTGCGCGCAGGCGTTCGAGCTGTACTTCGATTATCTTGGCAATCTGCTCTCGCGAAAGTTGTTTGAAAATGACGATGTCATCAATTCTGTTCAAAAACTCAGGTTTGAAATTAATGCGTAACTCCTGAAGTACGGCCTCCCGCATCTGAATCTCATCGCCCTCAGCCGCCTGAATTTCACGAGAGCCAAGGTTTGAAGTCATTATTAGGACGGTATTCCTAAAATCCACAGTGCGTCCTTTGGAGTCGGTTAACCGCCCGTCGTCAAGAATCTGCAATAAGACATTGAATACGTCGGGATGGGCTTTCTCAATTTCGTCGAACAGGACAACCGAGTAGGGGCGCCGGCGAACTGCCTCTGTTAATTGGCCACCTTCCTCGTAACCTACGTAGCCTGGCGGTGCACCAATCATCCTTGCTACGGCATGCTTCTCCATATACTCGGACATGTCGAGCCGTACCATTGCTCGCTCGTCGTCGAACAGAAATTCGGCTAGTGCCCGTGCGGTCTCGGTTTTTCCGACGCCTGTAGGACCAAGGAAGATGAAAGAACCTATTGGACGATTTGGATCTTGAAGCCCGGCTCGCGCACGACGTACTGCGTCAGCTACGGCCCGCAAGGCTTCTTCCTGACCAATTACACGTTTCCCCAAGCCTTCTTCCATTGTCACCAGCTTCTGAAGTTCGCCTTCAAGCATTTTAGAAACAGGTATCCCCGTCCATTTGGCGACAACTTCGGCCACATCTTCTTCGTCGACTTCCTCTTTCAGCATTACTCCGTCTTGCTGAAATCTGGCGAGCTTCTCTTGCTCCATAGCAAGACGCTGCTCGAGTTCGGGAATTCGTCCGTATTGTATTTCGGAAGCGCGAGCGAGGTCACCAGCATTACGAGCTTGATCTAACTGTACTCGTAGTTGTTCGAGTTCAGCTTTAGCGGTTCGCATGTGTTCAATTGCTTCCTTTTCGGATTGCCACTTGGCCTTCATCCCTGAGGATGTCTCTCTTAGGTCAGCAATTCGCTGTTCAATCTCCTGCAAACGTGCCTTAGATTTCTCATCCTCCTCTCGCTGAAGCGCCTGACGTTCGATCTCCAGTTGAATAATCTCACGTTCTAACTGGTCTATCTCCTGTGGAAGCGAGTCAATTTCGATTCGTAACCGAGAAGCTGCCTCGTCAATTAAGTCAATAGCTTTATCAGGAAGAAAACGGTCTGTTATGTAGCGATTTGATAAAGTTGCAGCGGCGACAATTGCCGAGTCTTTAATGCGCACACCGTGATGAACCTCATAGCGCTCCTTCAACCCTCGTAAGATCGCAATGGTGTCTTCTACCGTGGGCTCTCCAACGTAGATTTGTTGGAATCGACGCTCAAGTGCAGCGTCCTTCTCAATGTATTTCTTGTATTCGTTGAGTGTTGTAGCTCCGACGCAGCGTAGTTCGCCCCGCGCAAGCGCCGGTTTAAGCATATTAGAAGCGTCTATCGCACCCTCGGCCGCGCCAGCCCCAACAAGAGTGTGAAGCTCATCAATAAAAAGAATTATCTGACCTTGTGCGTTCTCAATTTCCTTCAAAACTGCTTTCAAGCGGTCTTCAAATTCGCCGCGATACTTCGCTCCCGCGAGCATCGAGCCGAGGTCCAACCCAACCAGTCGCTTATTGCGCAAAGTTTCTGGCACATCACCAGACACGATTCGCTGCGCCAGCCCTTCAACAATCGCAGTTTTACCTACTCCTGGTTCGCCAATTAACACTGGATTGTTCTTTGTTCGTCGCGAAAGGACTTGAATTGTCCTTCGAATTTCATCGTCTCTCCCAATAACCGGGTCAAGTTTTCCTTTGCGAGCAAGGTCAGTGAGGTCGCGAGCGTATTTTGAAAGGGCTTGATAGTTTTGCTCAGCATTTTGGTCGGTTATTCTCGAACCACCACGCATCTGCTCGATTACTTTATGCAAGTCTTCCCGGGTTACCCCGTGCTGCCTAAGCAAGGTGCCGGCGGGACCATCTTTTTCATCCACTATTGCTAATAACAGATGCTCGGTCGAGATAAACTCGTCATGCATCTCGTCCGCCTGCTTTTGAGCTGCGGTAAAGATCTGACTAAGTCGAGGGCTAAAGTACTGCTGGCCTCCCTGGACCTTGGGAAAACGGCTGAGTGCTGCCTGTAAGTCGTTTAGGACCACCTGAAGATTTACTGCCAACTTTCCTAGCACAGGGCGAACGATACCCTCAGGTTGTTCAAGCATTGCTTCTAACAAATGCTCCGGTTCAACTTGCTGATTCTGGTTGCGCTCTCCAAGTTCTATGGCAGCTTGAATTGCTTCCTGTGCTCGGAGCGTGAACTTATCTAATCTCATTTCAATACTCTTAAAGCGCTATATCGCTCGGTAGCTTGAGCGGGGCCACTCGCTTCGAAAAAGTCATTCGAGCAGCCCCGCTCACTAAGACCGGAATTGCAACAATAAAGATTAACGACCTCCGGCGGTCTCTTTTGTTTTGCCAACACTCACATCTTCCGCCTTGGCCTCGATTGTTTTACCTATCGCAGCACCTTCACCGGTAATTTCGATTCGTCTGGCCTTAGCCTCTTCACGTTTCGGAAGAGTTACGCGTAAGACTCCATTACGATACTCGGCGGAAGCGCCTTCCGCTGAAACCGTTTGCGGCACTGTGAACGAGCGGGTGAATGAGCCGTAGGAGCGCTCAACCCGATGGTAGTTGTCGGCCTCATCCTTCTTTTCAAACTGCCGTTCACCCCTAAGGGTGATTACGTTATTCTCGACGGATAGCTCAAAATCTTCGCGTCTCATTCCCGGCAACTCAGCCTCGAGGACAATATGATCTTTGTTCTCATAAATGTCGACGCTGGGACTCCAAGCCCCGCGCCCGATACCTTCGTCGCCGAAAGATCGAGTCAGGTTTGTTGAGAAAAGACGGTTTACTTCTTCCTGTAGGGTACGAAGATCTCGAAACGGGTCGTAACGAACAATACTCATTTCAACTTCCTCCTTACCTAAGTTTCGCGCTTAAGTTTTCCCCCAAACTCAGGGGAGTACTCACCCCCAACCAATTTTGGGTAATTATTTGAGCGTGCCGGAATAATAAAGATTGAGTGTCGGCTTGTCAAGTCTCATTTTAGATGTACGTTTTATATTTAGATGTTCCTTCTATATATAGAGGCCTCAGCTAGCTTGATGGCAGATCCTGAACGCGACTATTTAATGCCGAAGAAGCGCTTTATGGAGGAAAGGACTCCAGCGGAATCAGTGGTTCTACGCCCTGTGGTATCGGTGGCAGGAGCTAGTCCCTCTCGGCGTTCGCTGATGATGTAGCTCAGGGATTCAACTAAGTCGGGATTGGTTTCGAAGACTCGTTTCATCGCCTCGTAGCCAATTTCAAGTACTTCCGTCTCTTCGAGGGCGATGATATTTGCGGTTCGTGGTTCTCCAGTAAACAGGGCCATCTCACCAAAGAAGTCGCCTTCATTCAAAGTGGCCACAGTCCGAGGTTTGCCGTTCTCGTTAATCTGAACTCTAACGCGCCCATCATGGACGATGAACATGGACGAGCCAGGATCTCCAGCCCTAATAACCACCTCGCCTGGCGCAAAAACATGACTGACTGTGGATTGTGCGAGCATTGCCGTCTCTTCAATTGAGAGCGGCGCAAAGATGTCTACCGCCGCAAGTCTCTTAGCGATTCGATTGCCATCGCCCTCCCGTGTGATTCGTGGCCTCTTTTCCAGGTGAAGAGTTCGTGTTGGAAAAGCGAAGTTAAGTCCGGCTCGTTTAAACGCATACCAAATCCTTTGCCGAATCAGCGCGTCTGTGTCGTTGTACTTTGCGTAGTTCTCAAGCCAATATTTGACCTCGTATTCAACTCCGCTGTCCCCAAAATTTCGGATCCGAACAATTGGTGAAATTCGTTGCGATACGTTATCGGCCTCGCGGACTGCCTCGCGCACCATTCGTATAACTTTGGCTGGCGAGTCGGTATATAGAGCATTGAAAAGGACAACTCGGGCATTCAAGTTCCCACGTGGACATACCTCTATGGATTCCTTAGCTGCTGAGCTGTTGCTTATTAGGACAACGTGATTACTGAAGGTTCTTATCTTTATCGCTCGCCAAGTAATTTCCTCCACAACTCCTGAATGTCGTTGCGTTCCTACTGTAATGACATCGCCAACCTGGAACGGCTTGTCCGCTTGAAGTGAAATGCCCGAGAAGAAGTTCCCAAGCGTATCCTGGAGTGCAAGACCCAGAATCACACCAAAAATCGCAGATGTTGTGAAAAGTGCCCCTAGGTTAACGTTTGGATAAAGCTGACTAAATATGAGGAAGAAGAGCAAAGTAAAAGCTACTATTGAGAAGACATTGCGAATTAGGGTCGGCGCCTCAAAGCCTTTGCGGAGCCTAAATATCAAACCAAAGATGAAGGAGTTAAGAGCTCGAACAAAAAGGTAAGCCAGCAGGCCCAGTAGAACGAGGTATAGAGCGTCAACTACGCGATCCTCAGACGCCTCTCCCGGCATACGGGAACCCAAGAGCGTCCGCACCTGAGCATCAAAATAGAAAAGTATGGCGATGCCGACCAGCGTGAGAGTCGTAGCTACGGCGAAGAGAATCAGCCGGTTTCGCGAGCGGGGACGATTCATGTTTCTTACTACATCAAGGAATTCAAGACAATGATTGGGTTAACGCTTTTCTTTTATCACTGATTTTTAAACTTTGCGAGAGCTAAACTGGTTTCTCTGAAGAAGGGATGACAGTCCTCCAGTTACCTCTTTAGGTGCAGGAATTCGCAATGAGCTTCTAACAGTTTTCACGACCTCCTGCGTTTCAGTGGCCAAAGAGATCGGGAAAAAGTGTGGTCAATATGAACAACACCGAAAGGGACGTGACAACGATTGCGGTCAGCCAAGCGCCAATGTTGTAGACTAAACCATTGACATGCGCTCCCATCAGTTCACGATTGTTTACCAAGCGCAGAATGGCAAAGAGAATCACGGGCAACAAGAGTCCGTTCATAACTTGAGTGAGCAACAGCACTCGTATCAGCGGGAGATTCGGAATCACTGCTATAGCGGCTCCGACTGTTACTAAAAACGTGAATGTTCCCAGGAAAATTGGCGCCTCGCGAAAACTCCGCGAAACTCCTTTTTCAAATCCAAGTGCCTCGCTAATTGAATAGGCAGTTGCTAGAGGCAACACCCCAGCAGCTAGCATTGAAGCCCCAAGCAGTCCGACTGCAAAAAGCGTTTCTGCATATGTTCCCGCAAGCGGTCGTAAAGCTCTGGCAGCATCTTCGGCAGTCTCAATGCTTATGCCATGCTGATGAAGAGTAGCCGCAGTTGATACGACGATAAAAAACACTATCATGATCGCGAAAACGGTGCCCACCCACACATCAGTCCTTGTTTTTGCGTAATCTTCAGCTGTTACGCCCTTCTCGACTACCGACGACTGAACAAAGACCTGCATGTAAGGAGAAATTGTTGTTCCGACGATCGCCACAAAAGCGAACATGTACGCGTATTCGAAACTGAAACTTGGGCGGATCATTTCTACTGCTACAGATCCCCAGTCAGGCCTGGCGAGAAAAGCAGATATGATGTATCCCAGAAAAACCAAAGACATCACTAAGAAAACTCGTTCGACTTTTTGATAAGAACCTTTAACCACCAACCACCAAATGCTGATCGCTGCAAGAGGAACGGATATAAAACGTGGAACTCCGAATAGTTCGCTGGCGGCCGCTATACCCACAAACTCCGACACGGTAATGCCCCCGTTTGCGATCAGAAGCGATAGCATTACAAATGCCGTCCAGCGCACACCAAACCGCTCACGAACCAAGTCGGCGAGACCTTTGCCAGTCACCGCACCCATCCGAGCGGACATCTCTTGCACAATGCCTAGACTAAATGTAATGGGAATGAGAACCCACAGGAGGCGATAACCGAAGTCCGCTCCGACTGAGGCAAACGTTGCAATTCCACCCGCATCATTCCCGGCATTCGCCGTGATCATTCCAGGACCAAGAATACTCAGGTAGATGTATAGACGTTTCCTCCGCGCCATCGTACGACGTACTCTGCGAGCGCCCCGACCCAATAAGCGTCTTCCAGCGTTCTGGGCGGCTCTCGATGGCTCGGCCATTTGGGGGTTCTCCGTCGCTCATGATTTAGGAATACCGTCTAACACCAACACCTAACTGAAAAGCCGCGGTACTTGTTGGCGCCAATCCCTTGGTAACAAGATCTCCATCGCATCGTCGACTGTAATGATTCCAAGGATGTCGCCTGCTTCGTCAACTACGGGAAGTGCCAACAGATTGTATTCGGCCATTCGTTGTGCCGTTTCCTGAGCATCGTCGTCAGGGTGTGCTGTTTGATACTCTGTTCGCATCACTTCTGAAAGGGGCGCTGCTGGGTCTGCAAGAATAAGACTGCGCAGCGCAATTACTCCGACGAGCTTCCACAATCCTTCACCCTCTACTACGTATAAGTAGTAAATCATGTTTGGGGTCTCGGCCATTTCGCGTAGTCGAGCAAATGCTTCGCCCACTGATAAATCCCTGGGCAGGGAGACGAACTCTGTAGTCATCAAGCCACCGGCCGTGTCATCTTCGTAAGGCAGAAGCTCGACAACGTCGGCCTGTTCCTCTTCTTCCATCAGACCGAGTAGTTCTTCAGCTTTCTCTTCAGGAAGATCTCCCAGTACGTCTGCGGCTTCATCAGGCGACATCCATTCGAGAATATCGGCCGCCCGCTCCTCGTCCATGTCCCCAAGTATGCGAACCTGAGTCTCTGAAGGCATCTCCTCGAGGGTTTCTGCCGCAGTCTCATCATCGAGTGACTCCACTACACCTGAGCCGTCATGATAAGAAAGAGCCTCAGCCAATCTCGCAATCTCGACAGGATGCAGTCGCGCCAGTTTATCGCTTGAAGACTTCAGTTGAACTGTAGCCGCATCGGTTGCAAGGTAACCCACGTCAGCCCAATCGATTACTTCCACTGGTTTTCTGGTCCCAAACAGACCTGCAGGAGCCAACCGTCGCCATAATCCCTGCAGGCTCACATCAGCACCTGTTACTCTCCACTCTCCGGCCGCCGCAATAAGCTGTACGTCGTTGACTCGAACAACACGTTTGCCGTCCACGTCGATCAGTTGTTTGTCGAGGACATCACGAGCGAGGAGAACCTCTCCATCCCGCCGCACGAACGGACGCAAGTCGAGAATATCTGAATTCATCCTGGCGCCATGTTCATTGAACTCGGCAATTCGCCAACGGGATAGGAAGAAATCGCGGCGACGGTAACGAGCTACGAAACCGGTTACCGGGGGATGATCGTCTTCACCGAGAAGCACGATTACATCTTTAATTGTCGCCACACGCTCGCCTTCAAGGTCGCGGATCGGGCGACTAAGCACTTGGGACAGATAGAGCATTTTCGAGAATCGATCTGGAGATTAGTTCACGGTAATCATAGCACGAGGGGCGAAGTCTCTGATCAGCCAATCAGGAACTCTCCTTAGAAACATGATGTCGAAAGTTCTTACCTGGTTTTTTCGGGTTTGCGGAAATTATAACGAAGGAGTATTCGCATTGGGATTGGGACCCCGTCTCGGGATGCGGGGAAGAAGTGCAACTGGCGGGCAGTTGCAATAGCGGCTTCGTCAAGGCCATACCCGGCCCAACGAGCCAACTCAATCTGTGTTACTTCACCTTGAGCGTCCAGGTCCACTAATACATCGACGATGCCTTCCACCTCTGCCCGTGCTGCGGTATCTGGATAGGACGGTACCAGTCGACGGTAAGGTCGTGGGAGACGAATACCTTGGGCCTCTGCACTCGCTTCATCGTCGGGAGCCTCTTCAATAATAGGCGTAGTGTTGTCGATTATAATCTGGCGCTTATCACGTTCTTCATTATGGGTTTCTCTAATAGCCTGAACATGCCGCTCGCGAAGTGAGGCGTTGCTTAGTTCCTGAAGTAATTGCCGATTACTACCTGCCGTTGTGGTATCGCGAAATTCCAGGCGTTCCCAAAGGATTAGCTTCCCAGACCAAGTACTCACTAGAAAGATTGATGCAAAAGATTCGAAGTAAATAGGACCAGATGAGGGAGAACGTCTTGATATCTGTGCCTTAACGATAGCGAAAAAATTACACCCAATAGCGTTGCCGAGATCGCGTGCTTCAACAAGGGAGAAGTTCAATGAACCCGAATAGTTCATCCCGCTTACCGCTGCGCGACCCTGATCAGCATCAATGACCCGCAACTGTTCTGCTGATGAAAGGTTCTTTGACAGCCTTTCAACTGCGGCTCGTGAAATCTCAGACTCGACGCTTTCAATTATTGCAACCTTCAGTAGCCGCTCTTGTTGTGCTTTGATAGAACTGGATGAAATCATTCCAATGCAAAGCAACACGAGACACTGAAACACCGAAGCTTGGCGATGGGTTTTGTGATCGTTGCTCAATCGTTTGGACGGAACAGTTTTAAGCTTTAGGGTTTCGCTGATGATAGAGTTTGTAGACGCTATCCTTAACCTCGACTGGAAAACAAACCCGATGAAGTTCGTAACCTCGTTGCAGGCCCCGCACAACATTACTTATCTCGCTTATCTCTCTGATCTTTGGTCTGGAGTAACCATCTTCAACGTAAATCAAAGTCTTAGGTTCAGCTCCCTTTGCCGTGTAATAGGTGTAGTAAGGAACGTCACTCGCCTTGTCCTCTATTAAGTAGTACTCAGGATCAAAACCTGCTTCGAGGACGCACTCGCGAAGTCTTGTAAGGAAATCTGCTCTCTCATCGATTGGCATGTCGAGATCTACCGCCTTAAAGAGTCTGCGATCCACAAAACGCCGACTCAGATCGCTAAGTACCTGATCGCTGGAGTGTTGCCATTGCTTGACGTAGAAAACTACATCTGAATCATCTAATTCAAGATGTTCTCGTATTGTGAGTGATTTTCGCTGTAAGACCTTCTCAAATGCTGTATCGGGTGCATACCATACTGGTATACCTTCCTGCAATAGTTGTAGGACTCGACGCAAAATCGAGCGCAACACCGCCTCGGCAGATCGTAAGGTCCTATGAAAATAGACTTGGCGAAACATGTAATATCGAGCTTGCAAGTACTCCTCAACCGCATATAGCCCCCTCGCGCCAACGTAGATACGATCATTTTCTAAATCTATGGCCAAGGCATTTATGATCCATTCCAGATCGAATACGCCATACTTGGCGCCAGTCATCAATGAGTCACGCAGGAGGTAATCCATTCTGTCGACATCAAGCTGGGATGAAACAAGGTGTGCCAGCGCGGCGGGTTGGAAATTCCCTTCAATTACGGCTGCGATACGTTCAGGTAACTCAACTGAGTGGGATCGAAGAAGTCTGCCAACCACAGTTTCCTCACTGAGTAGGATCTTGACTGTCCATGTTTCATGGTGAAATCCAAGTACCTTTTCCATTACGTGAGAGAAGGCTCCATGGCCCAGGTCATGTAACAAAGCGGCTGCCCGAGTGGCGGCTCGATCATTTGCGTCAATACGATATTTTTCGCCGAGCCGGTCAAGCACACGAGTCATCAGGTGAAAGGCTCCAAGGGAGTGTGTGAAGCGTGAGTGCTCCGCTCCCTGGTACGTATACAGGCCCAAGCCCAGTTGTTTGATGCGACGGAGTCGTTGGAACTCCGGATTATCAATGAGATTCATCATCAACTCGCCCTCGTCCGAATCGGTGCGAAGTCGAATTATGTTGTGAACCGGATCCCGGTATATGCGTTCAGACATTTT
>CAZNPP010000066.1:0-3868 GCA_964574785.1 uncultured Chloracidobacterium sp.
ACACTCTCGGATTGGACCACGAAACGTTCGAGGCACGGGCCACAATTTTTCCAGCCTCGTAGCGAGCGGGCCGCTGCGTAAGGATGAAAAACTAAGCGAAACTGATGATGAAAGGGAAGGATGTTGAACGAGCGGCCTTCATCCTTTATCCTTTCGCCTTCATCCTTTCTTCGGTGGCCTGGTCGCTGCGAAGCTAGAAAAATTGCACGCTCGTGAGCCTAACGTTCCGTGGTGCAATCCGAGAGTGTTGAAGCCGCAATTTTTCCAGCTTCTCCGCTCCCAGTTCTGTAACGCACCCTTATCTTTCGCCTTCATCCTTCATCCTTCCGCTTCCATCCTTCCAACGTCTTACAGTGCCACGGACGCAAGTACATGATTTCGAAGTGTGCCAAGCTTCTCAACAGTTACTTCAAAGACGTCGCCGGGTTTAAGCAGCACTGGAGGCTTACGAAAGATTCCCACACCTTCCGGCGTGCCAGTGGCTATTACGTCTCCGGGTTCAAGCGTGATCCCCTGCGAAATATAGGAAACAAGATATGGTACTTTGAAGATCATCTTTGCGGTATTTGATGTTTGCATTACTTCGCCGTTGAGCCGACCTTCAATCTTCAGGTTGTGTACATCAGCAATCTCATCGCGCGATGTAATAAATGGACCTAGGGGGGCAAAGCTATCAAGGCTCTTTCCGCGAACCCATTGGCCATCTCCAAACTGAAGGTCCCGCGCACTGACGTCGTTTATGAGTGAATAGCCAAAAACGTGTTCGAGAGCCTCTGCTTCGGTGACGCGGCGCGCCGACCTTCCAATTACCACCGCCAATTCAGCCTCATAATCCACTTGGGAACTGATGGTGGGCAGCACGATTGGGGCGTCATGGGAGTTCAATGAGTTCCGGAGTTTTGTGAAGATCAGTGGCGCAGCAGGCGGTTCTGCCCCTCCTTCGATTGCATGATCGACGTAGTTACGACCGATGGCGAGAATTTTTTCCGGGTAAACAGGAGGGAGAAACTCCACCGTCTCAAGAGTGAAGGCAAAGCGCTCCTTTGTTGTGAGCGGCAGCGAGTTGAACTGAGGGATAAGAGCGTTGATTTCTGCCAGGGCTTCCGATCCGCGTCTGACGACTTCGATGGTTTGATTTAGATTTAGCAACCATCCGCTGATGTTCGTAACGCCTGCCAAGGCGGCAATATCGACTAACCTTTCTTCGACAAGGACGCCAAGGCGTTGGGGTCCGTTTTTCTGTGTTCTAAATTGGGCCAGTTTCATATGGTTTCCCCTCGTCCGACAAACTTCAGTTTGTCGTTTCGTCGTGTTCAGTTCGTGATGTGAATTCGTGGATCCGCATTTCAACAGCACAACGACAAACTGAAGTTTGTCGGACTTTAGGGGGCAGCGATTTCCAAACGACGGCGCTGAAACTCATCGAAGGTTACGGCGAGAACGATAACCGCTCCGATAAGTACTTGTTGGGTGAACGAAGAGATCCCCAACAGATTTGCGCCATTCGCGAGCACCCCCATTATTAAGGCGCCGACAATTGTTCCCGGTACTGTTCCCTGACCGCCACTTAGTGAGCCACCTCCAATCACGACGGCCGCGATTACTCTCAATTCGTAACCCTCACCCGAAGTTGGTTGTCCTGTCACCAGTCGCGCAGATTCTATTGCGCCTGCTAAGCCTGTCAAAGCCCCAAGCAAGGCGAAGTAGAGAATTTGATAACGTGAGACCCGCACACCTGCATAACGCGCCGCTTCGCTGTTGCTGCCTATCGCATAGCAATATCGTCCCGCCTTTGTGCTCGTTAAAAGAAAATGTGTCGCGAAGGCTACCAGCAACACAATCAACAATGGTACTGGCAGAAAGCCGAATAGACTTCCTTCAGCCAGATACCCGAAACCCGACGGCAGTCCGACTACTGCCTTGCCATCAGTGGCGAGCAGCGCCACACCGCGATAGATTCCCATCGCTCCCAGCGTCACAATAAAAGCAGGAATACGGAGTGTCGCCACGGCAGCACCGTTTAATAGACCGCAAGCCGCTCCGGCAGCGATCGCCACCGCAATCCCCAGGATCACAGGCGCGCCACTTACCATTGCAAAGGCGCCAATAACACCAGCAAGAGCCATCATCGATCCTACCGAAAGGTCTATGCCTCCAGACACCATCACCATAGTCATTCCCATGGCGATGATTGTTATGACCGCTGTCTGCCTCGCTACTCCGGCGAGATTGCCTGCTGACAGAAATTTTGGCTCGAGCGCTGCTATCAAAACACACAACGCAATCAAGCTCACAAAAGGCAAGAATCTCTTGACAAAATCACTCATCACTCATCATTAGATCAACTGGAGCTCTTGTTCATGCAACCCGGCCGCTTGAATCTCCGTTTCTTCGACAGTGGCGTGCTTTAACACTTCCTCCTGGGACGTTGTTCGTGCGTTGAGTTCAGCAACCAACTTTCCACGTCGCATCACCAGAATTCGGTCAGCCATTCCTAATAACTCCGGCAGATCTGATGAGACCATGAGTATGGCAGCCCCGTCCTCAGATAATTTGTTAATCAGCCTGTAGATCTCCGAACGGGCAGCAACGTCCACTCCGCGGGTCGGCTCGTCGAGCAGAAAAACCTGAGAACCTGCAAAGAGCCACCTGGCAAGCAGTACTTTCTGTTGATTACCACCGCTCATTCGCCCAACAGTTTTGAGCGGATCAGGAGGCCGAATGTGCAACTTGTTTATATACTCGATCGCCGTATCCCGTTCGCGTTTGCGTTCAAGCCACCAGCCTTTTACCAAACTTTGCACATTAGCAAGTGTCAAATTGTTTGCGAGCGAAAGGTTCAGGCATAGACCCGTTCTCTTCCGATCTTCTGTGAGTAGGCCTAAACCCTCTGCTACTACACGATCGGGTTGAGCTCCATCGATGCGCTTACCGCTTAGATGAATCTCTCCGCTATCGACTTGAACAGCTCCGAAGATTGCTTCAACCAACTCTGTCCGTCCTGCGCCTGCTAAGCCAGCAAGCCCTACAACCTCACCTGAGTGCACGGTAAAGCTCACATCGCTGAACTTTCCGACGCGGCTGAGATGTTCGACTTGGAGTCGGGTTTCCCCAGTCGCGTGTTTGCGAGCGGGGAATATCTCTTTAAGCTCGCGACCTGCCATATGACGAATAATCTCATCCTGGCTAATTTCACCCCATTTACCTGAATAGACTGCCCGGCCATCACGAAGGACAGTCAAATAATCGGCTATTGACTCAAGCTCCTCCAGCCGGTGCGAGATGTAGATTATTGCCAGCCCGCGCGCCTTTAGCTTGCGGATCAAACGAAACAGTTCTTCAACCTCGTGTGAAGTCAATGACGAGGTTGGCTCGTCCATTACAATCACTCGTTTCGCCTCGAGTGTCGCACGGGTGATTTCGACCAGTTGCCTGTCGGCGGCACTCAGGCGATTGATACGCGATTTTGGGTCAAGTTTGAAGCCGAGCTGATTAAGGAGCTTTCCCGCATTCTTATTGAGTTCGTCACGATTGATGATGCCTAAGAAGTGGAGCAAAAGAGGTTCACGGCCAAGAAAGATGTTTTCAGCGACTGAAAGATGGGGCGCCAAAGACAACTCCTGATAGATCATGGCGATCCCCTGTGCCAGGGCATCGGCGGGTGTTTGGAAGTAGACAGGTTTACCTCCGATCAGAATCTCGCCTGCATCACTTTGATGAACGCCAGCAAGAATCTTCATCAAAGTAGACTTGCCAGCGCCGTTTTCGCCTACGAGCGCGTGGACCTCTCCGGCCCGCGCTGCGAGATCTATTCCTGCGAGCACAGTATTCCCGGCAAAAGCTTTTGTTATGCCGTGCATTTCAAGTG
>CAZNPP010000066.1:3968-22301 GCA_964574785.1 uncultured Chloracidobacterium sp.
AGGGTTGCCTAAGCAGTTGCTGCATCTCTTGTGTCTCGAGATTATCTTTTGTCAACAATTCAACCCCGGTATCCACAATTCTTGGCGGATCCTGCCCATCAAGTTTTGCAACCAGCGACTTTACTGCTTCATATCCCATCCTGTATGGGTTTTGCAGCACAAGGGAATCAATAGTTCCGACCTTTAAGTCTTCGATTAGATTAGGACTGGAATCAAAACCTACAAGCACAACCTTTCCCGCGAGACCCTTCTGTTTGATGGCCTGAACCACGCCTACTGTCGAGGATTCATTCGAAGCAAAGAAACCGTTGAGATCCGGGTGTGCAGTAAGGATGTCTGCTGCACGATCGAGCGATTTGGCCCGATCAGCATCTCCATATTGAAAGGCAACGATCTGAATTTGTGGGTACTTAGTTTTAATAGTCTCCTGGAATCCCTCTTCGCGCTCATCAGTTGAGACTGAACCTGCTTTAACACCAAGAACCGCGATTTTTCCTTTACCTCCCAGCTTTTCAGCGAGCCGCTCCGCACCGACAACGCCGCCTTTTCGATTATCAGTAGCGACGTAAGAAACGTAGTTTTCGGTGCCAATGCCTGAGTCGAAAATCGTAACTGGTATGCCACTGCGTTGGGCGCGCTCGACGACTGGGACCAGTGAATCGCGATGAGACGGCGCGAGGACTATGCCATCTACGCGGCGGTTGATGGCATCTTCGACCATATTAATTTGGCCGGTATAATCTGTTTCCTGTGCGGGACCCTTCCACACGATTTCAACTCCTGTCTCATCACCAGCAGCTCGAGCGCCAGCATGAACGCTCTGCCAAAAGAAATGTGAAACTCCTTTGGGAATGACCGCAATTACACGCCTGTCAGGTGAATTTGTCCGATTGCATCCGAAAGACAGCATCGAGGCAAGGATTACGAATACCAGTATGAATCTTAGTTTTGACATTGGGCCTCCCAAGTTATTCATCGAGTTCGCGTGTTTCCAAACGCCCTTCGCGCTGAAGTTGAGCAAAACGATCGATTGTTTCAGCTATGCCTTGCCTGAGTGGTGTTGATGGCAATGGTCCAAGGGCTGTACGGATCGCCGTATCGTCCATCAGAGCCGGAATTCCTAGCGGCTTCTGTGCATATGTGATCTTCCCTCGCGCACTGGGGCAGATACTTTCGATGACGGTAACTATATCCCTAACCGCAACGGTTTCGCCGTGCAGATTAAAAATGTGCGCTCCTTCCAGGTTGGACATGGAAGCGCGTATGAACGCATCAGCCGTGTCCGAGACGTACTGAAAATCTGTTTGACCACCAAAGCGGATATGGAAAGGCCGCTCCACGACCGCAGCTTTCATAGCTTTGGTGGGATCAGAGGTGATGCCGAAATCGCGCCCTACGCCATATACCGTCAGCGGACGCAGTCCAATGCTGCTGATGCCGTGGTCGAGATAATATACACGTGCATTACCTTCATTACATCGTTTGAATACTCCGTAATGAGATTCTGGCTGCGGCTCGTCGTGCTCTGTCATTGGACGTCCATCTTGAGTGCTGCCAAAGACTGCAGCGGAACTGGCATAGATGACTTTGTTGATCTGACCGGCTGATTTACGCACAGCTTCGAAAACATTGATTGTGCCAACAACGTTCACCAGCGCGCCAAGATGTGGATTAGCACGACAAATCGGTACTTGCAGACCAGCAAGATGAATCACTTTCGTAATACTAAACTTCTCAATGATTGGGGCCAGAGAATCAGAGGAGGCGATATCTCCAGTGATCAGATGCACTTTCGCGATCTCGCCTTCGTTCATGATCTGGCGAAGACGGCGCGGATCGGAGCTTTGATCGAAGATGACTACGTTGGTATGAGCTTCCAATAAACGCTTTACAATCCACGCCCCGATGCAACCGTGAGCTCCGGTCAGGAGGAAGGTATCTTTGCTGAGATCGCTACTGTATTGAGATTCACTCATAGGCAGATGTTCTTGCTTTGGAGACGTGTCGGAACTTTTCGTGTTTGTTTCGTGTGGTTTCGTGGATCCAAGTTCATCCACGAAACCACACTAACGAAACTCATCACTCATGACTCATCACTCTTTTAATCTCTTCTGTCATGTGGTGAAGCGCTTCGGTAACTGTGATCTCACCAATAATTGCTTGTTGCACTGTGCGCCAAAGGATTTCTTCAACTTCCGGATAACGCGCAAACTTTGGCGGGATCAGAATGTGACTATCAATCACTTCTTCTAACATCTGCAATCGCTTGCGGTTTTTCGACTCGCCTTCATCCTGCATCCTTCTCATAACTGAACGACGTACTGGCACGCAACCGTTCCGCGCTTCAAGTAGTTGCTGATCAAAAGCTGTCAGGTGAAGTAACAACTGTATCGCCGCTGGCTTATCGCTCCCTCGTTTTGTAACGGCGAAGGTGTGGCCACCACCATAAGCAAGCGACTTGTTCGCTGGTCCTACTGGATTGCGACTTAGCCAGAATCGATCATGTATTTGCGATATCTCAGGGTTGCAATAAAGAGCATAATAACCAGGCCAGTCACCCACCATGGCGGCGCGGCCAGCACGAAAATACTCGTGTACCTTGTCGTAATGCCAATCCGGAAGCTCTGGCGGTGTTAGTCCTTCAGAGTAGAACGTCCTCAACAACCCAAGGGCCCAGTGTCCTCCTTCATTCTCGATATCCGGCACAAGGTTTTCCGGAAACAGTTTTGCGCCGGCCATCTCTGCCAGCTCATAAAAGGTACCAAAGAGTCCAGATTCGCGGCCGGGGAAGATAAAGCCATGAATTTCAGGCGGTGCATTATGCTTCCGAGCAAGTGTCAAAAGCTCATCCCATGTAGTTGGTGGCGATTCGATCAGATCAGTCCGGTAGTGGAGTAAGCGTACATCTATGTTTCTAGGCACGCCGTAAAGCAAGCCGTTGACGCTTACGAGTTCGAGCAAAAGGGGAACGAAATCTTCAAATGCCGCCCGATTAACCAGATTGTCCAGAGGGGCAAGAAACCGTAACTGCGAAGGAGCATACTTTGTATGAGTCGATACTAGATCGTATGGAACTTCCGAAAGCGAAGCGAGATGCCTATTAAGCGCGGGATGATCACCGGTATATGCTATGTCTACCTTAATACCAGTCTGTTTGATGAATTCAGGCAAACACCCATAGAGGGGGTCGTAAGCCGGACCACTAATAAATGCCACTTTTAGTTCTCTGGTCATTGTTTTCTATGTAGCAGATCGCCAGATATCACCATCAGGGTAAAGATATGCGCGCAGTGATTCTGGCTTCATGGTGATGCTGTACCCCGGCGCAGTGGGTAGCATGTAACGTCCAGCGCTGATAACAACAGGGTCAATGAAGTGCTCGTGCAGATGGTCAACAAACTCGATACGCCTGCCTTTGAGTGAACCACTGACAGCGATGTAATCGAAACTTGAAAGGTGCTGAACGTACTCGCAGAGCCCAACACCACCAGCATGGGGGCAGACGGGCACGTCGAACTTTGCCGCCAGTAACAAGACCGCCAGAACCTCATTAACCCCTCCCAGCCGGCAACTATCTATTTGACAGAAGCTCAAAGCACCGGCTGAAAGGAACTGCTTGAACATCATACGATTTTGGCAGTGTTCGCCTGTCGCAACACCTATTGGCGAAATAGCTCGAGCTATTTTGGCATGGCCCAGTACATCATCTGGACTTGTGGGTTCTTCGATCCAGAGCGGCTTGAACTGTGCCAACTCTTTCATCCAGTCGATTGCCTGGGGAACATCCCAAACCTGATTCGCATCCATCATCAGAGTGCGGTCCCAGCCGATCTCTTCGCGAATCAACGCAGCGCGACGAACATCGTCTTTGAGGTTACGTCCAACCTTCATTTTGAATTCAGACCAGCCGGCCGCGAGCGCCTCGCGCAGCAACTGCTTGATTCGTTCGTCCGAGTAACCCAACCAACCTGCTGATGTTGTATACGCAGGGAAGCCACGCTCCCTTAGTTCGGCTTCTCGTTGAAGACGTCTCGGTTCGTGGTGGCGTAGGATCTCGAGCGCCTCAGATGGGGTTAGCACATCAGTTAAGTAGCGAAAAGGAACAGCGGCTACCAACTTCTCTGGAGACATATCGGCCAAAAGTTTCCAAAGTGGTTTCTTTTCCGCTTTTGCGTAAAGATCCCAGACCGCGTTCACAATGGCAGCAGTGGCAAGATGGATGAGGCCCTTCTCTGGACCAAGCCAGCGGAATTGGCTGTCCCCGGTCATTAGATTCCAGAAAGACTCCATATCGGCTGTCAGCGACTCAAGTGTCTTGCCCACCAATCGCGCGCCGAGCATTTCGATTGCCGTGCAGCACAGGTCATTGCCGCGACCAATGGTAAACGTCAGGCCATGTCCTTCAATTCCGTCCGCGCTGTCCGTGTGCAGGATTGCGTATGAAGCCGAATAGTCGGGGTCAACATTCATCGCATCCGACCCCTCTAATGAACGTGAGGTCGGGAAGCGTATGTCGAGAGCGTTGATTGCTGTGATCGTTATGCTCATTATCGAACGAATACCTCCACGAACTCACACGAATTATCAATAAAAGAAAACTTTCACACCTATCAGGTTGGAGTTAGTTCGTGTTAGTTCGTGTTATTTCCTGGACCGTTAGCAACTTCTCGCAAGCGCGCAGCAGCAGTCTCGGCAGTTATATCGCGCTGTGGTGTCCCCAATAATTCGTAACCAACCATGAACTTCCTGACTGTGGCCGACCGCAACAACGGCGGATAAAAATGGGCGTGCAGATGAAACTCTTCATGTGGTTCCTCATCCGTGGGTCGTTGATGAAAACCCATCGAGTACGGAAAGGAGGTGTTGAAAAGCTTGTCATAAGTCGCGGTCAATCGCTTCAAGATCTCCGCCAAGCCTTCACGACCATCTTTATCCAACTGATCGATCCCAGTAATGTGGCTTTTGCTTACCACCAGAGTTTCGAAAGGCCAGATTGCCCAGAAGGGAACGACTGCGACGAAAGAATCGTTTTCGCAAACATGCCTCTCCTGAACTTTGGCTTCTAGTTCTCGGTAATCACATAACACACAAGACGCCTTCAATCTCGCGTATGTCTGAAACGCTTTCAGTTCTTTCGTCAACTCATTTGGTAGGTTCTTATTGGCCCAGATCTGACAATGCGGGTGCGGGTTACTCGCACCCATCATCGCGCCACGATTCTCAAATATTTGTACCGAATTGATGAAAGGTAACTCGCCGAGTTGTCGATACTGGTCAACCCAAACATCTACGACGTTGTAAAGATCATTCAACTCCATTCCTGAGATAGTCAGATTATGGCGCGGCGAAAAGCAGACAACCCGGCATATCCCCGGCTCACCCTCTGCGACAAGCAACCCTTCCCGTGCAAATGTCTCGGAAGGTGTGTTGGGCAGCAGCGCAGGGAAGTCATTATCAAAAACGAATGTGCTCGAGTACTCAGGATTTTTTACCCCGCCAGCCCGTGAGTTGCCGGGACACAAGTAGCAATCAGGATCGTACTCTGGCAACTTCTTCGGTGCGGTACCTTCTAGCTGTCCCTGCCACGGACGCTGTGTTCGATGTGGGGAAACCAGGACCCACTCCTGTGTAAGCTGATTAAGGCGCCGGTGCGGATGTCGTGCCAGATCGAACACGCTGTTCCCCCTTGCTCATTAATTTATCCAGAGTACCGGTTGCCTAATAAAGAAGTTGCGTACGACCTCTTCCACAGTTGAGTCCGCCGGCAGTTTCTTCCAAAGATCTATGTACTCTTGACGACTCAACGCCAGACCTGCAAACAGAAGGCTACTCTGTCGCATGGGCCAATCCTCGTGGTACATGACATCGGGAGCCAGCGGCCAACTCTGTTTCTTAGTTATGTAGGGCGTCATGAACTCCATCGCCTTTCGCATGCTGCGACCGTCAGGAAGTTCGTAGGTCCACAGATTATCTTCTTTGGTTGAGAGTATATGGCACACCGCCGCCATCGCTTCAAGGTTGAATAGAGCATATCCGTAAGGTTTGGTACGTCGCATCTCCTGAGGAAAGCTACCGTCGGCTGCCATTTGGTTAGGCAGGAGCACAGTCTTGAAACGATTACGGCAGTATGCGAGCAGATCTTTGTTGCCGGTGAGCTTTGCGAATTGCGCTACCTGCATCACCCAGCACGTGCCATGATTGTTCTTAGCCTCACGTTCATCAATGCCGTACTGATGAGTAGTGAGCCAATGAAGGTACTCGCTGAACCACTGTTTGATTGCCTTGAGTTCGTTGGCCGGTAAAGCCCGGCCGGCTTCGAGGACTTCGATGGCTCGGGCAACCTCGACCAGATGTATGGTATCGATGATGCCAATTCCACGACCTGTTACGCGACCATGAATTGCTTGCGCATACTGCAAACTCGGATTCATGCGAGTGGTTTCGTCAACAAACCAGGCGCGCAGGTGACGGTGAGCGTGACGCGAGTAGCGTGGATCTCTGGTTAGCTTCCAAGCGGCGACTAGAGCTGGTACTTGCACGCTTAATCGCATGAGATAGCGGCGATGATCGGTGAAGTTTTCGGGATTGGTCATGCCGTCGCGTTGTATGTACGGACCGCCAGGGTTGGCTGGATCGGGCCACCAGTAGTCTCCTTCAGAAAAGAAGTCGTGTGGACCACCGGCGCTTCTAGCGCTTGTTGAGGCTGTGATTGTAATCGGGTGTTCAGCGAGATATTTCAGCGCTGCGGTTGTGACCCTGGTCCTATCAAACTCAGAAACGTTAAAGGAAGCTTTCTGCGCGACCACAGTATTCGAAAGAAGAACTACGAATACAAAAAGAAAAAATAAACGCCAAGGCGCCAAGGAGCCAAGACGCAAAGGGGATATCAAACAATCAGCAGTTAGGTCCTTTGCGTCTCTGCGTCTGTGCGTCTTTGCGTTAAAAATTGCGTGAATCACTTACTTCCTAAGCTTGGCATTGGCCCAGTCAGCATGAATGCGACCACCTTCACCGTCACGTCGCACGCGCAGCATAAGGCGCCGCACATTTTTGATATCAGCGCTCACACTCTTAGCCCCATCTGCTTTCGTTAAAACACCGCTCCGCCAGAGTTCGTTCCCATCACCAAGCAGAAAGAACTCTACCTTCGAATCGCGGTTATTGTGCTCGTCGTCGATGCCGACAATTGCCGAAAAATTGTCGTAGGTGCCGTTCAAATCAAATTCGATTTCAGAGTTGGTAGGCATCCCAATACCCTTTTCGAACTTGTGGCCCCCAATCGAAAGCCCACCACTGTTGAAGTTCCTATTGAACTCGGGTTGGCGCCATCCATGTGTGACACGATTTGGCTGTAGTTCGGAAAGATAGACCTCTTCAGGGAGAATTTGGGCTAAGGTGAAATTCAGCTCAGCAGCCTTGTCGCTAACTTTCCCATCCGCCCAAACCGTCCGAACTTCGACCCTGAAGTCCATACCCGGTTGGAGTCCAGTCAACGCGAAAGTTTGAGTGGTTGTAGCGCCCAGGACTTTGCCATTAAGTGTCACTTGATAACCGGCAGCCGGTTGATGAGGAACGTGCCAGCGCAGGTTAGCACCGTCAAGGCCAACGCGTTCGGCCCAGAGATTCTGTGGTTCCCGAACGGGAAAGCGGTAGTGGTCGGTTGGCCCAAACGATACGTTCCATGACACTTCAGTAGTGCGCGGAGAGGTGAACTCGATCGTTGCCCAGCCCTGATGGTTTGAAATAGTTACCGGCACGTTCCCGGCTGCACTGCGGGCAGAAGCCGTTTTGACGATGAAATTCTTTCCACGCGGAAAGACGAATCGCAATTGATAAGGATCGTTCTTTACCACTTTGCTTCTACCGCGATACGAGTTGTTCGCGGCGTTGTAGCTTTGCGTTACTAAATCAACCCAACCTTGTGTGAGGTGGCGACTCGTGGAGATCAGTTGCGGATGGTCCATTGCTGGCAGCAAGGTGAGCACGCGAGTGCTCGCCGGCAGAAGATCCACACTTATGCCTCCCTCCCACGTGCCCAGATATTCCTTTTGCCAAAAATCGAAAACATGAATTGGCCGGTTTTCCTGCAGTCCGAGATCCTTCCAGCCTACATAAATTGAAGTCGCCTGAGACTCATCAAAGTTGAAGACGCCGACAACATCATAGCTCCGCCCGAGATGATTGACCTTTAGATCCCAGATGCGTTTGTTTCGATCAGACTTGAACAGATCCAGTGGAACAACATCGACGGCTGGATAGACTCGGCGCAAAAGGTCGACTCGTTCGGGAGAAAGGTCCATCAATCTGTCGCTGGTCAGTACAGCTTGTCCTGTTAGCCCTTGAAGTGTGGCCCAGGCGCGAGCCTGCTCCAGGGGCAGCGGCGATCGGACTACTAGAACATCGGGATCTGCATACCAGGCAATATTGTGCAGAAAGTAATACTCCATCGTGGCGCGCAAGGCGAACTTGAAACCATCCCAGTTGGGCAAAACATCGGCGCCGATCCGCGAGCCGTTCATTATGCCGACACCTTCCAGTGGGACCACCCAACACCCGAGCAGGTAGGAATCCGGTCCAATAGCGGCCCGAATGCTCTCGAGTGTTTCACGATACAAGCCGTCGGTATCTTCTGAAGGAGTCTTCATGAACGCCTTCTTCTGCCGGTATTCGCGAATGACGATTGGTTGGCCATCGATCTTGAAATACTCGTACCCCCAGTTTGCAAGCATTGTGAACAGATCTCTTAAGTACTTCTGGGACTCTGGAGTTGAGGGATCAACCAGGAATCTTCCTTCCCAAGTGCTTGAAGCGGAAGAGCCGTCCTCCTTTAGGAGAAACACGCCGTGGTTTCGTTTAACTACAGCTTCATTGCTTTGGCCGTGTGGCGCTAGCCAGATACCCGGTTTTAGGCCGAGAGATTTAATGTGTGTGGCAAGTCGATCCATACCGCCTGAAAAACGTTTATCAATTGTGGTCCAGTCGCGATTTTCCCCTAAGCCTCGTCCGATGCCTTGCCAACCATCATCTAACTGCACGTAAACAGCGCCGTAATCCTTGAGATGTTCGGCAATCCAGTTAGCGTTACGTTTGACCTCGTCTTCGTTGATCTCCTGGTAGTAAAAGTACCAGGAACACCACCCGGACGGTGGCAGAGGGAAACGAGTCTTATCGATTGGCTGAAAGTATTTAATTCCCAGCGTGTCCTTGTAATAGTTCTTCTTGACGGTGCCATCCTTCAATGTCACTTCATCTCTTGAGGGATTAAAGACGCCATCGGCGAGGGCGGTCGAAACATCGCCCAGAGTCATGACCATCAAGTCTTTATTGGCGCCGTCCTTGATGCGCGCGGGAATCGAGCGCGGCCATATACTTTTTGGTGTTTCTTGCCCCAGCACTTGGCCAGAAAGTGCCACCACCAAAAGAAGAGAAGCCAGAATTTTCATAGGTTAAGGCCCTTTTGCGTCGCCTGGTTTAGTCGTGTCGGTTTCGTGTTGTTTCGTGTGGGTTCGTGGATTGCAGCCCGGAAAAAGCTAATCCACGAAATGACACGAAACTCACGAATCTTTCAATTGCGTTATTTGAGGGTTTTACGGTTTCAGTTTTTACACACCCACTAGCCAATGTGTGTAACCGGTTCGCGGTGCTCCTTTTTATCGAACATCAAATTTTCCGATGAAGCCGCCGCCAGGTCGCATCTCGATTTCCAATTCATCTCGTCGAGTGACTAATACATTTTCCAGTCGTACCGCGGCTGGATTATCAAGCTCGTCGCGCACGAGCAACGCCTTGTACCTACCTCGAACAAGAAAAGAGAGGGGAATTGTCACTGCTCTTGCTTCTGGCCCATTCATGATGGGCACAAACCACCGGCTTCCATTCCGTCTGGCGAAGCCAGCAATCTCGCCAATCTCACAAATAGGTAATGCGACTGTTTCATCCCACAAGCTGGGAATGCTCTTGATCATCTCGACGGCTGGATTATCGAGAATACTCTGCGGGTGCCCACCAAAAATGAGCACAGGAGAATTGAAGAAGGCAGCCGAGGCAATCTGATGAGCCCATGAAGTCTCGCGCCTACGGTCGCCAAATATCAGCGGTGTGTAGTCAGCATGTCCGGCAAGCATACGCGTAAAAGGAATCGTAGTATTATGTGTCGCCCAGGCTTCAATGCGACGGTGTTCGAGTCCATACACACCTTCACGAGTCATCTCGTTGGGCCACTGACGCGCTTCGCCAGCGGGTTTGTTCGCGCCGTGGAAATTAACCATTATCTTGTGCTTAGCGGCTTCGCGTAGTTGCTCCTGATACAGATCGATGATCTCCTTAGCTTCATGATCGAAGAAGTCTATCTTGGCGCCTATTACGCCGACGTCTTGGCATAACTTGAAGAACTTCTGCCGGGACTCCGGAGTACGCAAATCGCGACTGTGTTTCCAGAACCAGATTCCCACGTTGAACTGGCGTGAATACTCGACCAGTTCACGCATCTCGTTTTCAGTCCACTTTTGCCAGAAGCCTTCGACTACGTTGTGTTCAAAGCCCAATTCACCAGCAAGTCGGGAAAACTCTTTCATGTTCTCCAATGTGTTGGCGCCACCATCCAAAAATTTCCAAACAGCCCGTCCCGGCCGCAACCATTCGGTATGGATGCCTTTTGGAAAGAGCATTGGATCAGGCGTTGGTGAAACATTCGATATTATATCGGAGTTAACCAGGGTATTGAGGTTGCCTCCGATAATAAGCACACGCCAGGGCGTGGAGATTGGTCCATCGATCGCAGCGGGTTGGGACAAGCGCTTGCCTTCATCCTCACCATAACGAAGGCGGAATGGATAACTAGCCGGGTGTTCATGCCCCAGTACCGCACGGAAACCGCCTCGGCCATCTGCACGTAAACCCAATCCGGCATAATTCAGCAATGCCGCCTCGGTTATCGATGCATAGCCGAATCCACCTGGTAACTTGAAAGTCAACGGTGGTGCTGCCCATTCACCCTCCTTAACCTCAGCAATTGGTCTCTTGGTGTGAATGCCTTCGTAGTGACCTTCAAAATCGTGGTACCAAACAGTGCTGCCGGCGGGCAGCCTAAAAACAGTAGCTTCATCCGGGATTCTTTCACCATCACCGGGAACCTGAATTCGGAATGCCACACCATCGTTAAAGGCGCGCACCTGGATCGTGTAACTCGTCTTGGTCTTATTGTGGACCAAAAAAACTCTTGCGCCGTTGCAGTTGTTGACAGCCAGCGAATGAGCCCCGCGAGTTGCATATTTCTCCCGCACGCGGTAACGCTCAATTTTCGCTACCTCGAAATCGTCACCCAGATCGATACCATTCAACAAGATCCCCACGCGTGATGGCGCGATGACATTTCGGTTTCTGTATGTCACTTTGTAAGTTAGAGGCGCCCTGTCCAGTAACTGAAACTCGATATTGCGATCTGGGCTCACTACCGTAATTGGCGCCGCAGCCGCGGTGGCAAGTCTCGGGACGGTCGCCATAATTGCGGGCGTTGCAATCGCTGTCGAGAGAAACGCGCGACGCGTGTAGTCTTGTCCTATTTGCCGGCGTTTAGACAAACTGTCTCCTTAATAGATCAGGTGTATTCGATCAGTCGCTTCTGCAGCGGGGATGCGAGACAGCATTACCTTGAACTTCTCATCGTTATATCGAATTGCGGCTCGCCGCATGAGTGGAAAGAGTGACTGTGGAGAAAACTCCGTAATCTGCTGATACGGCCACTTCTGCTCTGATATTGCAAAGGGGTACAACTATTCGATTGCTTTCCGAATGCTGCGGCCATCGGCAGTTTTGTAGTGCCAGGTCATAGTAAGTACCGTGATTGTTCTTTGCCGCAGCTTCGTCGCGGCCATTCTGGCTCTCGCGCATCCACTTCAAAAAGTCGGCAAACCAGTTCTCGAGACCACGCTGATCGGCGTTGGTCCAGGCTTTTGAGCCATTAAGCAGGCCAACGGCATCGACCACCCGAGTCAATCCGCGTGTTTCTATCAAACCCAATCATTCGATCCATGCTTTGATGGTCGGGAAGCTTATTGATCTCTGGATTACGTTCCCCATCACGCCGGATGTAAGGCAGACCATCAGCTTTTGTTGGATCAGCCCAGAAGTATGTTTTATGACATCGGTTCTTCTTAATTTGGTATCAATTTTACAGACACAAGTGTGAAACCGAGTTGCTTCTCGGAGTGAATCAGTTCAGGTTTCAAACAGAGTTGGTACTTGCCCGGCTGATTAATCTTGATATGGCCCAGGTTCGAGATTACATATTTCCAATAAGGATTCGCCGGGTTTTCTTCCTTACCGTGATTGTCAATGCCACCACGCCGTTTCTGGCCGGCCACTTCGATCTCAACCTGATGGCCCCCTTCCCAATCTCGACCGTACTTCTGTTCTGAAGTCAAAACCACCACCTTGAATTCACCCGGACTAGTGATCTTGAAATTCCAGTCAAGCCACTCCTCCTTATTGAGCCACCGTTCGACAACGCCCCGACTGTCAAAGCGCAAGTTGTTCTCACCGGAAGCCTTATGAACATTTCCTAAGAAAGCTGGAAGTGTAACTGTTTTGTCGGGCTGCTGAATTAGGGCAAGGTCAGCTCGAGGGTCGCCATCTATGTCCAGCACTATTACTGAGTTGTGTTTATCCGGGGCAGCAGCTGGTAAATGAATGATGAGCGTATGGTGATCAAGCTTGGTGTCACTTTTCTGAGCAAACTTAAGATTGCTTTTATCTGATAGCGTATACGCCTTTCTTACTTTGCTCTTGAGTCCATAAAGCTTCAGCTCCTTGCCGGGCCAATCGAATACATGAAGGTAAAGCTTGCCGGGTCTGGAAGTAATTAGTCCCCACGGAAGCTCGTAGGGGAATGGACTGGAACCATTGCCATAAACTGCTTCATTATTTGCCTTAAGCCATTGACCAACCTGAATAAGACGATCAACGCTCGGGTCAGGGATGATGCCAGTGGCGGTCGGACCAACATTGAGCAGATAATTGCCGCCGCGGCTAATTACCTGAATCATCTGACGAATCAGTATTGAAGTACTCTTCCAATTCTGATCGTCCTTTTTGTAACCCCAGGTGTCATTGAGAGTGACGGGTGTTTCCCAGTCCCGTCTCACCTGACCAACACTGATTTGGTTATCCCCCACTGAATCGTAATCACCCACTCCATGTCCGACGCGGCCGCTCACCAGGCAGTCAGGTTGTAGTTCATGGACCAGTGCCACCAATTCTTCGCTCTGTTCGCGGGTAATATTGCGTGGAGTATCAAACCAAATAAGCCCCACTGGTCCATAGTTCGTTAACAGTTCGCGGACCTGGGGTTTTACTTTCTCTTCAAAGTAGCGGGTGAAGTTCTTCTTGCTGTCGTCAGGAAAGTCCCAGTCGTTACCCACGGCGTCCGGGTCGTGCCAGTCCTGAGTTTGGGAATAATAGAAGCAGAGTTTTATGTCTTCTTTTTGAGCTGCGGCAGCCAACTCCTTTAATGGATCCCGCTTGAATGGCGTTGCTTGAACTATGTTGTAAGGGCTGACTTTAGAGTCATACATGGCAAAGCCATCGTGATGCTTTGCCGTAATCACTATATATTTCATGCCGGCATCTTTAGCGAGTTTTACCCACTGCCGGGCATTAAACTCGATGGGATTAAACTGAGGCGCTAGAAGTTCGTATTCTTTTACCGGGATCTTGGCCCGGTTCATAATCCACTCTCCGATTCCGGGAATGAGTTGGCCCTTCCATTCTCCCGCAGGAACGGCGTATACACCCCAGTGAATAAACATTCCGAACCTCGCTTCACGCCACCACTTGAGTCGCCGGTCGCGTTCTGCTTCTGAGTCCTTTATGGCTGCTTGGGCCGAGAGTCTCTCTAGAGCAGGCTCTTTTGCGATGGCTAAGGCCTGCGGTAGATCAGGCGCCGTGGAATTGAACGTTGTGCCGAAAGCTAAAACTGACAACAACATGAATTTGTTTATCTGCATTGATGTTCTCCCTTCGTTCCACGCCTCATTTTGTGCGAAAGGTGTAACTCAACTCCTTGCCGGGTAACGAAACGCGATAAGAGCGTTCATCCGAAGCGACTGAAAGCTTGATGAACTCACCTTGGCAGGCCTCATCCGTGTTAGCTACGAATGCGTAGGGTGCGTTCGTTCTATTACCCAGCCGCACATTTCGATGGAGTTGGAAGATTGCAATATCGGAAATACTCTTCAGCGTATTAAGGGTCTCAGATTCCGCGCCTTTTCGAGCCCCATTGTTGATGATGGCCACACGTGGATTGAGTGCATTTACCAGAGCAGGATTGTTGCTGCTATCTAAACCGTGATGATTAGCCAGGTAAACATCTACTGGGCCAGGCAGATTGATAGGGCATACGAGTTTATGCTCAGTATTCCAGGTTAGATCGCCACCAGCAAAGAACTTAAAGCTGCCGAAGCTCAACCTAAAGGCAATACTCTTTGCATTGTCAGTTACATCTTCCCCTCGTGCTAAATGATTCTTTCCGCAGACGCGGATCTGCGGAGAACCTTGAGGCTCGCCAACTACTAGTCCATCGGATGCCAACACCCGCAGTCGTACCGGTGTTGACCGCAATGCCTTAAGTCTGATCTCATCGCCGGCTTTTAGGTTCAGAGAATCTCCTTTAGAGGCCTTGCGATAAGCTTCGACAAGTGTTGCGTCAATATCGCTCGGGAGCGGTTCGGGTATGCCATGATCGTAGAATCTGTTGACGGGAATCATCCGGGTCAACTCAGCGATGCCACCAAAATGGTCGCGATGAAAGTGCGTAGTGATGTAATGGTCGATCTTACTGAGTTTGGCAACATCACGAGCTACGTGAGCAATACGGCCTGCGTCACGCTCACCCGGGTAGCCTGAATCCACCAGCAATGATTCGCGAGAAGGGGTTACGATTAGCGTTGCCGCTCCTCCATCCGTATCGATGAAGTAGATATCGAAAGTACTTAGTGACGCACGACCCCCGGCAGAAAGAAAAAGCACTCCAAGGCAAGCTGTCAGCAGGAGAACTTTCATTAACCCTCCACCGTTAATTCGCTGGGAA
Organism: uncultured Chloracidobacterium sp.; assembly: GCA_964574785.1. Lineage (GTDB taxonomy): Bacteria > Acidobacteriota > Blastocatellia > Pyrinomonadales > Pyrinomonadaceae > PSRF01. The sequence goes on from CAZNPP010000066.1 coordinate 19,054, forward strand.
CTACGTTATTAACGTCTTCGTGTCGTTTTGCGTTATTTCGTGGACAGTTCTTGATCCTTAAGCAACAAATCCCAGCAAACAATTTAAGTACAGACAAGCAGTCGTGCGGATCGGGGCGCTAGCGAGCTTCTGAAACTTCCCGCTTGTCGTCCCAGATTTTCATTGCTCCAAAAGTCTTTAATCAGAGATGGTTTAGGAAGACGGAACGAAATCGTCCGCGGTTCATCGTTCCAATTGAAGAGACAAACAATTTGCTTATTGCGTTGGTCGACGACACCGACGGTTAGTGAGTCGTCGTTGAAACGTGCTGCAATGCCCGAAGGAGGCAAAAGCTTGCGCAACATCTCGAGTCGCTCAGAACTGATCTGAGTCAGATCATCTCCTGAAAGCAACATGCCGCCAGAGGCAAAGATTGCAGTTGCATGGAACTGGAACTCATTAAGCGGTAAGTCACCCGTCAGCACGATCGCATCTGGATCATTCCACCAAAGCCGGCCGTTCTGCCAGTTGCGTTTTAGGTTTTGCCGTGCCGTAGTCTTAAAACGATCCCAGGAGCGCTTGATGTCGTTTGAACTACGCGATCCATGAATCAATCCGAGTGATGGCCATATTGGATGATTGCAGCCGAGGATAAAGCCATCGCCAGCGCCTCGTATGATAGCTTCCATACCGCGTCTGTAAGCTTCAATTCTGGTTGCCTGGGGGTCGCGGAAGCTGCCTCCGTGAATTGTTCCCCAGAAGTTTGCGTCAAGCTTAAAGTAAGTACAGCCCCAATCCTGACGCATGGTCTTGAAAACCATTTCGAGGTGCTGTTGGGCTTCTGGATGGGTGCCGTCAAGGGCATACCATGGACCACGGCGCCAACCTCCGAATGTAACCCGATCCGAACGGAGTGGTTTACCCCCGAGATCTTTTACGAACCAGTCGGGATGTTGCTTGAAGAGATTTGAGTTTTCTTCCGCTATGAAGGGAGCAACCCAGATTGCGGGTTCGAAGCCCCTCGCCTTAATTTCTTTCAATACTCCTTGGACGTCACCGCCGAACGCTGCGCCTGTTTCCAGCCAGTCTCCCATTGCTGGTTGGTAACCATCATCAATCTGGATGTACTTAAGATTAGGCGCATTGGCAGCGATGAAACTCAGATTGTCCCGGACCTGTTGGGCGGTAACGCGTGGTCCAAAGCAGTACCATGAACACCATCCAGTGGGTGGTGCAGGAAAACGCAATGGTGAGTGATTAGCAGAGAGACGATTGGCTAAGTGGGTTAATAGTTCTTCGCGATCTGATCCAGAACGGAAGGTAAACTCTTCCAGTTTCCAACTCTCGCCGGGCTTCAACTCGAGCCCCTCCGTATCGACAACGACCTGGAGAGACGAATCGCTTAAGTAGAACTGACCACTGAACCGATTACAGGAGGTAAAAGCGAGTAGTTGATGGCGGTGCACTACTGGCGAGAAAGTGATCATTCCATAGAAAGCTTTCGCGTCTGAGGGGATTGGCATCCGGTAATGCTTCGCATCAGTGTATTGGCTGTAGTCGGTTAGTTTTCCAAGAGTGCCACCGGTTTGGCTTAACATCTGGAAACCTTCACCATAGAACTCGGTAGTTGGTGACAGGTTTAGTGGGACTTCGAAGAGCACGATTTCTTTTAAGCGCGTGGCCGCGGTTCCTTCATTCGTAACTCGAGAGTTGCAGAGTGGGCCAATCCAATCTCGAACTAGTTTGATTCCACTAATATTCTTTGTGGCACCAAAGGGGACAATTTTATACGGGGCCTTAATAAGAGTCTGTAGATCAACCTCCTTTGCTTTCGCTTGCGCAGCCGTGGGAATTGCTGCAACCAAAGGCGAGATCAAAGCGAGTTGTAAAATCTCCCGACGTGTGATCTTGTTATTTAGGTTTCGATTCATCTTTCAGTGACTGAAATAAAACTATAGAACAACCCGCTGGACGCGCAGTAGTACTGACGCGCTTGCTTATTAGTGAGATTTTGTGTGACTTCGTGGATAGTTCTACCAATTCACACGAAATAGCACTAAAAAGGAATACCGTTATACAGAGCCGCGCTCGCGCTTACGTACGAAGATCTCATCCTGGCGTGGCTCTGATTCGCACTCGAGCATTATTGTGGAGATGGGAAAGTCCGGAGCCTTATTTGGCAAACCGGTCAAGCTCAGACGATACGTACTTTGGTCAAATGTAATCTTCTGACCTGTGCTCTGCAAAGTTGCAGACTTGACCTTGCACATGAGTCCAGCAAGATTAACAGTGTCCCCGGGCCAATGGTGTACATGCATGTACAAACTATTGCCGCGCCGGCTGAAACTGGCAAAACGCGAGCGTCGCGGCTGACAAATATCAGCCCCGTAGATGGTCCCTCCGTTTTTCTCCATCCACTTTCCAACTGTAGTCATGATTGCAACTGATTCTTCCGGTATCGAACCATCTCCTTTCGGTCCGATGTTAAGCAGATAGTTACCTCCGTCATGAGCGCAAGTGATCAGATTTCGTAGAATCTGTTTCGGTGTTTTCCAGGCATCATCGGCAATGTGGTAACCCCAACTGTCATTCATCGTCATGCATGCTTCCCATGCTCGCCCCGCTTCGGCAGCTTCAATGCGCTGCTCTGGAGTAGAGAAGTCTCCTGGTAAACGGTTGCGATTGTTCACTATGATGTCCGGCTGGAGTTGGAATACCATCCTGTTCATTCGCTCCGATTCCCACTTGGCGGCATCGAGCGGCCACGGCACGTCGTACCAGAGAACGTCAATCTTTCCGTAATTACTAAGTAACTCACGGATTTGTGTGTGGGTATACTCGACGAACCTCTTTCGTGCAGATTCATCTTCTGCGCAACGAGCTCCATCAGGATGATGCCAATCCATTAGCGAGTAATAGAACCCGACTCTTAAGCCTTCGGCCCGGACTGCATCAACATACTCTTTCACCAGGTCACGGCGGGCTGCTTGTTTTGGCGCGCAATAATTTGTTGTCTCAGTATTGAATAAGCAAAATCCTTCGTGATGCTTTGTAGTCATCACCATGTATTTCTGGCCTGCCTGTTTTGCCAGTCTGGCCCAATCACGCGCGACATTTGGCTTTGGATTGAATTGCTTCGCGAGCTTTTCGTATTCCTGGGCCGAAATGCCCTCCATTTCCATCACCCATTCGTGACGACCAACAAGGCTGTAGAGCCCCCAATGGATGAACATGCCAAATTTTGCATCGTGCCACCACTTCATGCGGCG
>CAZNPP010000067.1:0-13207 GCA_964574785.1 uncultured Chloracidobacterium sp.
TCAAATGCCGCTAGTTCTTCTTGCTTGGTATCAATATCGACGGAACGAAGTGGCTTTCGCAGTGTTGACAACGGTTTTAAATGACCCTGGATTCGAACCTCTTCTCCATTTGTGATTCCGCCTTCCAGGCCGCCCGCGCGATTTGTATCTCGGATGAACTGGCTCGTTTCAGCACTGTAAGCAATCTCATCGTGGACTTCTGAGCCTGGCAAGCTGCTCGCCTGGGTACCAGCACCGATAGCAACGGCTTTAACAGCAGGAATCGACATCACGGCTTGGGCCAAACGCCCGTCGAGTTTCAGCTCCCATGAAGTATGAGATCCAAGTCCGGGAATCACGTCCTTCGCGACCACTTCGAAGATGCCACCAACTGTATCACCAGCCTCTCGCGTCTTATCAATCAAGTTGATCATTCGCTGCTGAGCGTGGGGGTCGCCACAACGCAGCGGTGCATCTTCTGGAATTGCACCGATTTCATCCCAAGTAAACTCGAGTGGTTTGTCAGGAATCCCGCCAAGCTGAACCACATGGCTTCGAATCTCGATCTCAAACGCTGATAAGAGTTGCCTGGCAAGCGAACCACACGCGACGCGTGCGGCAGTTTCGCGTGCCGAAGCGCGTTCTAGAACATTTCGCAGGTCCCGCGTCTCGTACTTCAGGCCGCCAGCAAGATCCGCATGCCCAGGTCGGGGCCGTTTAACGCGTCGAGATTTTTCTTGTGCAATCTCTAAAGCCTCACTAGCCATGACTTCAGTCCAGTTCGCCCAATCTTTGTTTTCAATGAGCAGCGCCACTGGCGAGCCAAGGGTTAGACCGTGCCGAACGCCGCTCAGGATCTCTACCTGATCTTGCTCGATCTTCATTCTGCCACCTCTGCCATAACCCCACTGACGGCGTTTCAGCTCGTAATTGATCGAATCAACCTTCACTGGCAGTCCGGCTGGCAAACCCTCAACGAGCGCAACCAGAGCTTTACCGTGTGATTCCCCCGCAGTAGTGAACTTGAACATTGTTTTATCTTATTAGAAGAGATTCAGAGAAAATATTCCCGCGTCCTAGTATGCCTGATGGATCAAAAGCGTGCTTGAGATCTGCCATTTCGCGTAGATGCTGTTCGCTGTAAAGCAGTTTTAAGTATTCGCGTTTGAGTTTACCAACGCCATGCTCAGCTGAAATGGTTCCTCCAAGCGCGACTGCTCGTCTTACGAACTGTAGATAGAGATCACGAGCCTTCGCCGCTTCAGAATCGTTGCGGGGCAAGATATTTACGTGGACATGACTATCACCGATATGACCAAAAACTACAAAGTGAAGCTTTGACTCATGAAGAGTTTCTCTATAAAAGCTGAGCATCTCGGGAAACACCTCATCGGGAACAGCCATATCAGTTGATACCTTACGCTGACCGTGACGAGCAAGCCATTCATTCACCAAGACTGGTAAGCGATGGCGAAACTCGCGAAGCTTTTCTTGATCACTTTCGCTAACAGCGAACCATGATTTATCCACCAGAGCATTATGTCGTGTTAAGAGTAACAACCACTGTTCCATCAGAAGATCTTCAGATTTTGAGGTGGTCTCCTGCTCAAAGAAGATGGCTCCGACCGATTCACTTGGAATGGAGTGATATTCCTTGGCAAGGAACTGCAATGACTCACGATCAAAGTACTCAAGAGCGCGTGCGTCAACTTCAGTAGTAGCAGAATTCGAGGTTCTGCTTTGAAAGGAACGCTCGCGAGCTTCCCTGACAAACTCGAGGAGACTCTGTTCCGAATCAAAAAAGACGATGCCGCTAATAATACCCTCAGGTTTAGACAGCAAATCGGTCTCAACTTCGGTAATTACTCCGAGGGTTCCTTCACTGCCGATAAAAAGATCCAACACATCCATCTTGGGGGAAACGTAATAGCCAGAGGTATGTTTGCGCGTGCGAGGCATCTGATAGGAGGGTATGCGAGATTCGATCATTTGGTCTCCGCTCAACGACAACCGGAAATACCCGTCATCGGTGTTGATGTCACCACGCTTTAGTTCAAGGAGATCGCCGCTGGCTAAAACAATCCGCAGGCGCCTGACGTACCGCCGGGTTGGCCCATATTTGAAGCTTCGTGCTCCGGACGCATTGGTGGCGACAGTTCCCCCAAGGAAACAGTTCGTCTCTGTAGGATCTGGTGGATAAATGAGTCCCGCTGCTGTAACAAGTTTTTGAAAATCAGACAAACGGATCCCCGCTTGCGCGATCGCGTAACACCCAGAATCGTTACCAAAAATTCCTTTAAATGAATTCAGCCGGTCGGTGGCTAATACAACACCACCGCCTGGAACACGACCACCAACAATGCCGGTTCCGGCTCCTGATACAGTCACTGGTGTTCCCTGACGAGACGCCTTAGCGAGAACCTCAACTACTTCCTCTTCACATTCTGGAAACACCACGGAATCTGCAAAGCCAGACATGTTGCTGGCATCTGATAAGTATGATTGGATCTCGTCCTGTTTGGACTTGATATACATGGTCAGGTCAACTGTAGCTCACGTTCTCGCAAGTACTTGATGCGGTCGCGAAGCTCGGCCGCCCGCTCGAACTCGTATTTCTTTGCTGCGGCACGCATCTCCTTCTCTAATCGCGCAATAGTGGCTTCGATGTTTTCGGACGTGTACTCTTCAATCTCATCCAAATCCACTGGTACTTTGAAGTAGTCGGCTTCGGATGCCGACACAAGAGTCGCTTCAATTGGCTTAATTATCGTTTGCGGAATAATTCCCTGTTCGCGGTTAAAGACCTCTTGTAGTGATCTGCGGCGCCTGGTTTCATCGATTGCCCGCTTCATCGAATCCGTAACACGGTCTGCGTACAAGATCGCTTTACCTCTTGAGTTTCGAGCAGCTCTTCCAATCGTTTGGATCAAAGAAGGCTCCGAGCGTAAGAAGCCTTCCTTGTCAGCATCAAGAACCGCAACTAGGGAAACTTCAGGCAAGTCGAGGCCTTCCCGTAAGAGATTAATTCCAACGAGTACATCAAACTCTCCGCGTCTCAGATCCCGCAGGATCTTGATTCGCTCCAGAGTTTCAATGTCCGAATGAAGATACCGTACACGCACACTTACTTCGGTGAAATATTCTGTAAGATCCTCAGCCATTCTCTTGGTTAAGGTAGTCACCAAAACCCGCTCATTCCTTTCGGCACGTTGACGGCACTCTTCCAGCAGGTGATCGATCTGACCTTTAACCGGGTGAACCTCGACTTCCGGATCCATTAAACCAGTGGGTCTGATTATCTGTTCTACTACCTCACCAGCGGTCTTAGTCAGTTCATATGGCCCTGGTGTAGCCGAAACGTAGATTGTCTGGCCAACCCTTGATTCGAACTCATTGAAATTAAGCGGACGATTGTCGAGGGCTGAAGGTAAGCGAAACCCGTACTCGACGAGAGTCCGTTTTCGCGACTGGTCACCTTCAAACATTCCACGGATCTGGGGAATTGTTTGGTGCGATTCATCAATGACGATGATCGTATCTCTGGGCAGGTAATCAAGCAGTGTAGGTGGGGGCTCACCCGGCGCCTTTCCCGTTAAGTGTCGGGAATAGTTCTCAATTCCGCGGCAGAATCCCATCTCTTTGATCAACTCAAGATCAAACATTGTGCGTTGGTGCAGCCGCTGGGCCTCGAGCAGTTTTCCCTCGCTTATTAACTTGGGTTCCCACCATTCCAACTCCTCACGAATTGATTTCAGTGCCCGCTTTATTGTGCCGCGGGACATAACGTAGTGACTCTTTGGATAGATTGGAACCCGTGAACTGTGCCGTTTGATCACTTCTCCAAGCAGCGGATCGATAGTCGATATGGAGTCGATTTCATCGCCCCACAATTCAAGACGATAAGCCTGATCCTGATAACTGGGAAATATCTCTACCACATCACCACGAACCCGAAATGTCCCCCGCTGAAAATTCACATCCGAACGCTCATACTGCAATTCAACAAGCCGGCGCAGAAGAACATCACGAGACATGCGCGCGCCCGGCTCAAGAAAAAGAAGTAAACCGTAGTACGCATCAGGATCGCCCAAGCCGTAGATGCAGGAGACGCTTGCTACTACTATTACATCCCGGCGCTCGAATAGAGCCCGTGTGGCCGACATACGTAAACGGTCTATTTCATCGTTGATTATGGCTTCTTTTTCGATATAAACATCGGAGGCAGGTACATAGGCTTCGGGCTGGTAGTAGTCATAATAAGAAACAAAGTATTCAACAGCGTTCTCGGGAAAGAGCGAGCGGAACTCCTGATAGAGTTGAGCTGCAAGAGTTTTGTTGTGCGCTAATACAAGCGTTGGTCGCTGCGTTCGCTCAATTACACTCGCAATCGTAAAGGTCTTACCGCTACCCGTAATCCCCAGCAACACCTGATCCTTAGCTCCATCTTGCAAGCCACGGACTAATGCATTAATTGCTTGCGGCTGGTCACCTTTTGGGTGGTACTCGGATTTGAGTTTAAAAGACATTCCTGTTTGTTGTGGTCACTCATTCTGAGTGATGAGTGGAAGTCAGGAGTCAGAAGTCAGGAGCCAGAAGCTGTAACTGTGCGTGATGATCAGTGGGCAGTGACTAGTCTGAAGTTAAAAGCCACCCAATCGGACGCAGAACGGAGAATTAAGGCTAGGGCCCACTAAAGTTCCGACTCTGACTTCTGACTTCTGTCTCCTGACTCCTGACTTCTACTCATCACTCATCACTCATCACTAGTCTTCAAGCATAGCTTGTAAACCTTGAGACACAAACCAGCCACAGGAGTTGTGCAAAAAAATCGTGAATGGAAAATCTGTCTCCATTCACGATCGGTAAAAGACCCGTCTTAAATCGGTCTTAAGGACTCGCGTCCATGCGATAGATTGCCTCCACTATCTCACTTCGAACCTCATCGGGAAGCATACTACTCGCCGAGAGATCCCGAAAAACGGGAACAATGTCGGCCTCTCCGCTCTGTTTAAGCAACTTAACCACAGCAACTCGGAGGTCAATCCTCGGGTGACCCTCAATAACCCGCAGAAGCGGCCAGACCTCTCCCGCTTTTGCGAGGAGACAAAGCAGCGCGAACGCTTTATAGGGGTGATCAGGAGTTTCCGAGGCATTTATGGCATCAGTTGCGAGACCTGAAGCTGAGAGCGCTGCGCCGATCTCACGTCGTCGCTCGTTTGTGCTTTCGCGCAATGCTCGATTGAAAAAAACTGTGGCTCGAGGAGCGTCTAACTTAAAAAGCGTTCTCGTGGTTCCGCTTCTAGTATCTGGCGGATCATTTTCCAAAGATTTGGCAACAAGCTGAAAGGGATCTTCTCCTGAGGTTGAGACGAGCATACCGGGCTCGAATTGCTCCTGGGATTGAGCGCGCCGGCGAGCCAGATCCTCCGCGGCACGCCGCAAGATTGCTTCTTCTTCACGTAAGCGATCTTCGATCGAGCGAAGTTCTCTCTCAGGATCGGGCCCGTTTTCCTCGTTCACGCAATCTTATTAATGACCTTCAGGATTGATCAAACCCGCTCCGTTCGGTAGCGGTCCGGCTGCGAAATCGCTTTCGTGCTCCGAGAACACCTCTGGCGTTCCCAAGGCGTCCCCGGAATTAGCAGCCGCGGTAGCAGCCAATGCAAGAGGTCGGCTCTGGGTGGAATCAGCTTCACTTTCGCCATTAAGTTTCGGACGGTCGATTTTGTCAGTCGAATGGATTAACCGATACTTAGTAATTATCAATCGGCTGACGCTTAGCCCGATACTGTTATCGAGACTGCATACCTGCTCAGCAATAACCCTCCTCGAAACCCTCTCGAAAGCTTGCTCTAATTCCTTACCAGCAGAAGGAGCTCCATCAGCCAGGATTAATTCGAAGTCGCGACCGGCAGCTAACCGGCGTCTGGCGTGGTTTTCGAGCATGGCGCCAGCCTGATTGTGCAGACGCCCAGTCGCTACAACTACAAGATGAGCAGCCTCTGTTTCGATCTCCTGATCGATGGCCCAGCGGGCAAAAGAAGGAGTAAGGTCGCCATCTCGTGCCACCATAAGGAATGATTCACCGCAAATGTTGGCCATCATCTGCCCGTAACCTTCGCCGCCTGATGGGCCCGCAGCGATCTCGCTTTCGGGAATCCCAAGGTCTCGTAGAATTTGGTGTAGACGGCTGACAAGCCAGGAACTATCTTCGAGCAGAGAGGTTGCCAAGCGCGTGGGAACGATAACCTCCTCCACCTTCTCGTCGGCCACGGCAGAACCGCATTCACTACAGGTTGCATCGCTCACCGTGACTACTGCCAGCGCATCAGGAGTTGGTAGCCGAAGCAGTGCATGACCTGTCTTTCTGCAACTTACTTGTACCTCCCGTTCGACCAAACCCGCATCTTCAAGCCTGCCGATTGAGGACTCAAACGTTCCTAATGTCTCCCCGGTTAGGAGCTTAGCAGCATAGCCTTCAGCGTGAGCCTCTTTAGCTTGACGTAAGAACAAACGTGCACTCGAATCTTCCAGGATTGAAGCCCCTATGATCCTCTTGGTGGCGGTTTCTCGGCGTAAGCTTGTGAACAACGTATCGGTGTCCTGTCGTGCGATGAATTGCTTGAACCCTTCAGGAACAAGTGGTCTTCCATGCTCCCACTTTAAATTCTCCAGATCTCGCGAGCCAGTCATATCACTCTGACTGGCCAAGGCCTCGTAAACCCTTTGACAGAATGAGTCCAGCTTATTGAATGGCAGACTTGTACCGGTTTCGTAGACTATGCCGGCTCGAATTCTCTGATCATGAGAACTGCCGTCATCAAAGATAAGAAAGAATGCATGGTCGTCAAAAAAGAATATGTCACCCGGTATGTAAGACTCTCGGGTTTCAGCCTCATACCATCTTGCGATCTCCGCTTCCATCTCGACAATTCGGTTTTGGCTTCGTAACACGTCCGCGAAACTGTGAAGTCGCGCTGAGCGAATCACAGGGGTAAGCTGCTTTTCCTGAAGCGCTCGCAAGATTCGAATTCTGTTCGATCGGGCTACCGACTGCTTCAGAGTCTTGCTTTCAATAAATAGCATAATGTTGGTCCTTAGCCTGTTGAAAACTACTGTAGGCCCTGCCCGGGCTGCGTGACATTAATGGTTACTGTCTCCTGACCCGCAGCCTTCGACGGGTAACGCCGTTGGCGTGCAATACGTATTGCAAGAGCCTCGTAGGCATCCATCCCAGCTTGAGGATTGGCAATAGAAGCTCGAAGTACACGACCGTTCTCTATCTGGAGCACCACCTTTACAGGCTGCACTGCAGAAGAGGGCTCTCGAGGCTTCTTTTCCATTGCTTCTGGTGCCGATGTTCCGGCGACAGCGGGAGTAGCCGGTGAATCCTGGGTGTCCGAGTCTTCCCTCCTTTGAACTTGTTTTCGCGAATCGGCAATAGCCACATCACGAACCTTCGAGACCTCACGTCCTTTCGATTCTGTGCGAAAGCTCTCCACAGAAGGACTAGCCAGTGGCTCTTCGTTGTTCGGTGTCAGGGAGCTTGTTGTGGTTGCTGGAGAAGTTAATGGGGGAGCCGTCGCCGGGCTTGTTCCAAATCCTCCTGTTACTGCGATTACACTTGAAAGGCCAAGCATCATCAGACCAGCCGCGGCCATTGCAAAAACTGTGGCCGTATAGCGACTCGCTAATACGTTAGGAGCTGGGGGTAAAGCTAATCGCTCTGAAGTTGTTAGAGATCTATCGACGTCCAGTTGGGAGCCTGAAAGTTGCGGGGGCGATTCTTCCGTTATTGGCTCAGTTTCGATTTCAAGGGCGCTGCCATCCCAACAACCCAGCATCTCCGATACCGCTTTTTGGAGCGAGTTTTGAATTGATCGCCGCGAAGGTGGTATCAACGGGTTGAAGTTGAATGGTGATGGTGGCTGGGCAAGTGCCACGCAGATCGCCTGCAAGCCATTCAGATTTCCGAGCTGAGCGTCAACGAATTCCCCCTCTTTAAAGTAGAACATAGCTGGCCCATTCGGATAATCTATCAATAATCTTCCACTCTTCTGCTGATGACGAAGGATTCCTACAAGATCGGCCAATGGATACTCGTTGAGGTGGCCCGTCAGGACTACAAAACGGCTTTGCTGCATTCCAGGCTCCTTAATCACAATCGCCTATCACCTGCTTCAACCGAGTTGAGAGCATCATTTACAGAAAGGGCCGGTACGACATGGCAACAAGGTCATGTCGGGAAAAGTGGTTGCCAACTGTTTTGCCAAAGCAGAGTCGAGTCGTTGAAGAGTTCTGTATTGCTGAATCACCAGATCGGTTTTGCCAAGTTCCTGATAGGCTAAAGCCAGGCCATAATGAGCCTGAGCCATATCGGGCCGAACTTCGGTCGCGCGCTTGAACGCTGCAGCGGAATCATGGAAATTGCGCGTCTTGAGGTATTCGCCTCCCAGTAAATAATGCGCTTCTTCCAATTGTGGGTTCTTCTTGATTGCTTGCCTGAAGGCCTTGATGGCATCTTTAGACTTGTTGAGCTTCACGTAAGAGTAACCCAGGTTTAGATAGGCTTTTGCGGATTCCGGTTCTTCCTTAACGTATTGCTGGAGAGCATCAACGGCCTCTTTAAAGTTACCTGCATGCAGACGTTCGAGGCCGAGCTCATAGAGGTTAATTGGGGCCTTCGATGGAGCTGCATTTGATGGACTCGCGTCCGCGGTTGAGGAGGCAGGTGGCGGTGCCGTTACCTTGGGCGTAGCTTCTTTGGTTTCATCAGGTTGCCGCGAAGGTTCGGCGACTTTACGAGGCTCGCTTTCCGGCGCCGCCGCAGCAGGATTGTCCACTTTTATCTCAACAGTTTCTGGTGCCTTTATGATTGGCTGAGCAGAAGGCCGCATCGAAGAAGGCGTGGTAGAACTGATTGAGTTAAGTCCATTACCAACCGCAGAAACGGTTGAGCCTGAACTCACTTCCCGTGTGGGACGCTTTGTAACAGAGGGCGACTCAACAATCTTGGCTACTGCATCGTCGAAATAGTAAGTTATGGTTCTGTAAGTTACCTCGACGGGCTCACTCTTAAGTTTACCGCCTTCAAATACAACCAAACTACTAACCATCTTTATCCAGTTACCAATTCGATCATATTCGTAGGTGTAGTTCTCCCTGCTTACTATTGAGCCATCCGCGCCGCGCAGAGTCATCTCTACAATGTGGCCCTTTTCGTCGTACTTGTACTCCTCCTTCCCCGCAAGCGAACCAACCATGGGATAAGTAACGTTATCTATTCTGTCGCCCTTTAGATTATAGGTAGTAACTTCGAGCAACTGGCGTGGGCCTTCAGTTAAGACACCTGACTTAACTACGAGAGCGGCCGACTCCGTTTGGATTCTGCGCACAGAACCCACCAATCCATCTTGCTCTTTATTACTGTCTAGGGCCGTTACTGAAGCTACGGGCCGACCACTCTTAAAGCTGTTCTGAGCACTTACAGAAGAATCAAGAACCAAAAGCAGACCTAGAACAAAGGCACCTGTGATTAATTTGTGTTGCTTTAAATGCATTGCGCCCCCCTCCAAGTTGCACACCGGATACAACGCAGTAAGGCTATGGGCCCCACTGAACGAAGCACCGCGATGCGAGTGAAGAGAATTCTTGTCGATCGAAAAAACCGACAACTCAAACTGAGGGCCAGCAGCTTCCGCTGAGCCCATATGTTGTACATGCCGGCGCGAAGGATACAATAAGTTGGTGCAAAATGCTACTAAAAGTTATTGGCAGGTTTAAATGAACGGACTGAAATAGGAATGAGTAAGGCGCTTTATAAGTGAGGTTCAGGATCTTGATAGTACGTAACATCAACTAATGCTCTTGGGAGGTGTCGGACCCGTATACTAGGTCTCGAATCTTTTCCCTGGCTTCATCCGAAAGGTCGATAAATCTTACTCCAAAGCCCACGGCCGACATGTGATGAGCAACAATCCCTTTCAGCTGCAACTGATCCCCCTTGGGCAATAACGCTGTGATGAACACTACTTCACCTTCATTTGCTTGACCAATCGTATCGATGAAGCAGCCACTCTCGGATAAGTCTGCCACCCTGGCATCATTATTGGGGGTTGAACCGTCCCAAACGGCTTCTAAGGAAACGTTTGCTCTGGTTGCTCTTCTTTTATCCCTCATCTTCTTTCGAAAGACAGTTCAGGTCAGCGGTCCAGTATACAAAGAGTCATAGTCATCCATTTCGAAGCCTTCCAACTCCTCCTATGCAAACATAGAATGCAGCGAGACAAAGTGATTTGGCGAATGCTGTCTACGCAAACAGATCGCCTTTTGCAGGAGACTCTTGCAGTTATTAATTATTGTTTTCAGCGAAGGGGGACGACTATTGTTCGTCGCTGAATTTGTAGCCGATTCCCCAGACAGTTAATACCATCTGGGGATTCTCAGGATTCTCCTCGATCTTGGCTCGCAAGCGATTGATGTGAGAATCGATCGTGCGGTCATAGCCTTCATAGGAATAGTCCCAAATTTTTTCCAGAAGATACTTGCGCGGGAAAACCCGTCCGGGATTCGAGGCAAACAGTCTCAAGAGATCAAACTCTTTCGGGGTAAGTTCCACTTGTCGGTCGCCTATCGTTACTTCTCGTTTCGCCGGATCTATTCTTAATCTGCCACGCACAATAGGCGCTTCATCTTTGACTCCATCAGCGCTGGCGCCGCTTCTTGCTCTTCGCAACACAGACTTTATCCTCGCCTCAAGTTCGCGCAAGCTGAATGGCTTCGTAATGTAATCATCGGCGCCCATTTCCAGACCGAGCACCTTGTCAACTACATCGTCTTTTGCTGTGAGCATCAGAATAGGAATATAGCTGATCTTCTCTCGGAGTTCCTTGCAGACCGCCAGGCCATCCATCTTTGGTAGCATCAAATCCAAAACGATAGCATCCGGAGGATCCTCGAGAGCAGCTTTAACTCCGTTGAGGCCATCTTCGACAGTCTTTACGTTGTACCCGGCGCGAGAAAAGTACTCGTTAATGGCGGTGCAAATGTTTTCGTCGTCCTCCACAACAAGCAAAGAAACCTTTCGCTCTGTTGGGTCGGCGACGCTGTAACCTTCCTTGGCTATTTTCTGTCTGTCAGTTGCTGTTATCATCTAATTTGTTCCGGTTGAGACTGGCAAGCAGGAGGCTTAGAGAGATAGCGCCGCCATGAAACTAAGGGGAAGCGCGCACTATTTCGGGCGGCTGAATAGTACAAAACTAACGAACTAAACTCAAGGCCCGCGAGGAGAAGTACCTTTATGACCAAAGATGAACGCTCAGAATTAATCTCTAAATACAAGTCAGGATTTGCCGAAGTCGCAAATGCTCTGGAAGACTTTCCAAGTGAGTTCCTGACCAGTCATCCTTTGCCTGGAAAGTGGAGTGCCTGCGAGATTGTGCATCATCTTGCTGACAGCGAGAGTACAGCAGCTATTAGATTGAGACGTCTTTTAGTCGAAGACAGTCCAGTTATTCAGGGCTACGACCAGGATCAATTCGCAGCACGACTCGCCTACAACGAGCGGGAAATGGCACCCGCCTTGCAAGCGTTTGAGTCAGCCCGCACTACAACTTCCCAGTTATTGGATCGAATGAATGAAGACGATTGGAAACGCGAGGGCACACACACTGAAAGCGGAAGATACACCGCCGAAGACTGGCTGCAAATTTATGCTGATCACGCGCATAATCACGCGATGCAAATCAGAAGATTACTGGCGGCTCTGAGTTAAATCTCAAAGTTCCCTTGACAAAGCTTCTAAGTCGCGAGGAAAATCCGACTCGCCCTCTTTAACATTCAATCTTCCATTGAGCCGGCTTCGAATCAATTATGACTGCCGCTGCCATACTGCAAACGTCAATTCCCAATCTTCAATTGGTGCGACGGGGGAAAGTTCGCGACGTGTACGCTGTTGATCATGATCACTTTCTGATCGTCGCTACTGATCGTATTTCTGCTTTTGATTGTGTTCTACCAACTCCAATAGAACGCAAGGGAGAAGTGCTGACTCGGCTTTCCCAATTCTGGTTTCAGAAGTTGAACACGATAGTTCCCAATCATCTTGTAACTATAGAGATTGAGGAAATGCCGGAAAGCGTTAGCCGCTATGCAGACGTCCTACAGGGACGTTCGATGCTGGTTAAGAAGGCTGACGTATTTCCAGTGGAATGTGTTGTGCGCGGCTATCTAGCTGGATCAGGTTGGAAGGACTACGTGCGTACCGGAGAGGTCTGCGGCCACAAACTGCCTTATGGTCTCCTTGAATCAGATGAGTTGCTGGAACCCATCTTTTCTCCAGCAACTAAAGCTGAAGAGGGACATGACGAAAACATTAGCGAGGCTCAAGCTGCCGAAATAGTCGGAGAGGAAACCGCAACCTTTCTTCGCAACACCTCCCTTGAGATCTATAAGGAGGCGAGAAATTTTGCTCGCAGCCGAGGAATAATCATTGCCGATACTAAATTCGAATTTGGCAGAGATAAGGATGGACAAATCATTCTAGTCGATGAGGTGCTAACGCCGGACTCATCTCGTTTCTGGCCTTTGGAACTCTACGTGCCAGGAAAATCTCAACCATCTTTTGACAAACAGTACGTCCGCGATTATCTCGAAACCTTGGATTGGAACAAACAACCGCCCGCCCCTGCCATTCCGGCCGAGGTTGCAGCGGCAACTACCGCACGCTACATAGAAGCTTTTAGACTTTTGACGGGACGAGAACTTTAAAACTTCTCATCGGGTTTCCCATCACGTTGTGTTTTCTGCCGTCGGCAGTTCCGCGGAGAATGAGGAACAATTAATGCGCACTCGTCTTGAAGCCCTTATTGAAGAGATGCTGGACGGTCAAATCCTCCTCGCCGAAGCCCTTAGCGAATTTGAGAAAGTCTATATCCAAAAGGCGCTCTCCCGTCATCGAGAACATCTCACAAATACCGCGAAGGTGCTTGGGATTCATCGAAACACCCTGTCAAAAAGAGTTGCTACTTACCAAAAGCAGGAACGCGCTGCCGCCCGCCTCGCCAAACGAGCCGGCCGCTAAATTACAGAACCGCGCGCGAAGAAGCTGGAAGAATTGCGAGTTCAACAGTCTCGAATTGGACCGCGGTACGTTCGATACACGGGCTCAATTTTTCCAGCTTCGAAGCGAGCGGGCCGCGGTGAAGATGAAGGCGGAAGGATGAAGGCG
>CAZNPP010000067.1:13307-21876 GCA_964574785.1 uncultured Chloracidobacterium sp.
GAGCCTTAATTCTCTTCAGCCTCAAGGTACCTCTCTTCATCATCACATTCGACTTCATCCTTTATCCTTAGTACTTCTTCTGCGGCCCGGTCGCTTCGAAGCCGGAAAATTGATCAGGTAATGTGGTAAGCACGATTGAGCTGGATCCTTTGGGTGGTGACACTGCAAGGAGCAGTAACGAAGCTCGAATGAGAGCGGGCCGCTCGAATATTAAACTCCGTGGGCCATCTAGCAGGCTGAATATTGCAATCGTAATGTCCCAGCTTCCGGAGTGTTCTCTTCCTCCTGCAAGCATTATGTCCCACAAGCCCACATAAAAAAGTAATCCAATTGCTCCGGTTGACAAGTCGAACTCTCAAGCTATATTCTTGGCACTCGGTTATACAGAGTGCTAATCTTTAACGGCTTCGACAATCTTTAAGTCCAATAGGTACGTATTTTACGGTCAAATTCGAAAGGAGAAATCGCGAATGGCAACGAACATTAAGCCCCTTCACGACCGCGTCATTGTGCGCCGGATTGAGGAGGGAGAGCAGGTGCGCGGCGGTATCATCATCCCTGATACTGCTAAGGAAAAACCCCAGGAAGGTGAAGTAGTGGCTGCGGGTGAGGGTAAGTACAAAGAGGACGGTACCAGACAACCCCTTGACGTTAGGGCTGGCGACCGAGTGCTCTTTGGAAAATACAGCGGCTCTGAGATCAAGATCGATGGCGAGGAACTGCTCATAATGCGCGAGGACGAAATCCTCGGGATAATTGAGCGCGCCGGAGCAGCATCTGGAACTGGCAAGAAGGGCAGCAAGTAGTCGTAAGACACTTCGCGGCCCTTTTTCATTTCACTTAATTCTTAGCAGGAGAAAAGATAGACATGGCAAAGCAAGTAATTCACGGTGAGGACTCGCGTGCGGCCATATTGCGAGGCATCAATCAACTGGCCGATGCGGTGAAGATCACCCTTGGCCCGAAAGGTCGCAACGTTGTTATCGATAAGAAGTTCGGTTCGCCGACGATAACAAAGGATGGCGTCACGGTAGCCAAAGAGATTGAGCTTAAGGATGCGCTCGAAAACATGGGAGCTCAGATGGTTCGCGAAGTTGCCTCCAAGACTTCTGACGTCGCGGGTGACGGTACGACCACTGCCACCGTGTTAGCTCAGGCAATCTTCCGCGAAGGCGTCAAGACTGTTGCTGCGGGCGCCAATCCAATGGCATTGAAGCGTGGCATTGACAAGGCTGTCGAACGCGCAGTCGAAGAGATCAAGCGACTGTCAAAGGGTGTCAAAGGCGACATGATCGCGCAGGTTGGCACTGTTTCCGCTAATGGCGATCTGACCATCGGTAACATCATTGCCGAGGCAATGAACAAGGTTGGCAAAGACGGTGTTATCACGGTTGAAGAATCGAAGACCATGGAGACCTCGCTCGAGGTAGTCGAAGGAATGCAGTTCGATCGAGGCTATCTCAGTCCCTACTTCGTTACGGATCCTGAGCGGATGGAAGCCGTACTCGAAAACCCCTTAATCCTCATTCACGAAAAGAAGATCAGTTCAATGAAGGACCTGCTGCCACTACTCGAGCAGGTGGCAAAGATGGGCAAGCCCATGCTGATCATTGCCGAAGATGTTGAAGGTGAAGCCTTGGCGACCCTTGTGGTAAACAAACTTCGAGGCACTCTGAACATCGCAGCTGTCAAGGCGCCTGGCTTTGGCGATCGTCGCAAGGCGATGCTTGAAGACATCGCGATTCTGACTGGCGGCAAGGTAATCAGCGAAGATCTCGGGATCAAACTCGAGAACGTTAAGCTTGAGGATCTGGGGCGCGCCAAGAAGATCACGATCGACAAGGATAACACCACGATTGTTGAAGGCGCCGGAAAGCAATCTGACATAGAAGGTCGGGTTAGGACGCTTCGGGCGCAGATCGAAGAGACCACTTCTGACTATGATCGCGAGAAGCTACAGGAGCGGTTAGCTAAACTCGTTGGCGGCGTGGCGGTGATTAAGGTCGGAGCTGCAACCGAAACGGAGATGAAGGAAAAGAAAGCGCGGGTCGAAGACGCCATGCATGCAACCCGAGCTGCCGTTGAGGAAGGAATCGTTGCTGGTGGTGGTGTTTCCCTGGTTCGCGCCTCAAAGGCCCTCGAGAAGTTTCGGATCAGTGCTGACGGTGAAGGCGATCCTGACGAACAAATTGGTGTAAACATTGTTCGTCGAGCTCTCGAAGAACCACTTCGGCAGATCGTACAGAATGCCGGCAAGGAAGGCGCAGTTGTTGTCGAGCGCGTGCGTTCTGAGAAAAACGAGAACTTCGGCTTCAATGCACAGACTGAGGAGTACGAAGACCTTGTTAAGGCTGGTGTGATTGATCCTGCCAAGGTGACGCGCACGGCTTTACAGAATGCTGCTTCAATTGCTGGCTTGATGCTCACGACTGAAGCAATGGTCTCGGAGCTTCCTGAAGAGGATAAATCCACCCCGATGCCGGGCGGCATGGGTGGCATGAGCGGCATGGGAATGTAGTTTAATGTATGAACTGTAGGGGCGCCCGTCCCTGGGCGCCCCCTTCTAAAAGAACCATTTGTCATTTGTAATTTCCCATTTTTAATTTTCCATTTTCTTTGATTTCTTACTTCATTTCGTTAGGCGTCCGGTGAATCGTCAAAATGAAAAATGGAAAATTAAAAATGGGAAATAATGAGAAATGGTAAATGTTCTCGCCTTCATCCTTTCAAAATCGAGCCTCGACGATGCCGTTCGAGAGGATTCCGTGTTTATAGGCCAGTTGCGGGTACGTAGCTTCTTCCGCTACTAGCTCTTCAATCCCCAGCTCCTGTTCAATTCTCCCGATCTCGTCTTCCCCCGCCTCTATCTCCATAAACAAACCGAAAGGTAACTCATCCATAGAAATCTCACCACCCTCCAGCCGCCACGTTTGCCTCCGCTTCTCATAAACCAATGCGGGCATTAAACCGAGAGCTTCCAGGATTGCCTTAAGCGCCTCCGGATCATCGACTGCAGTTTCATCTTCGCGCTGATGTTTTATTGGGGAAGCCGATGGGAATCGCTCCTTGTAGGTCAACACTGCGCGGTCACCAACACGCCGCAACCGCAACACACAGCGCCCAAGATCCAGTGGCTCTCCCTTGTAAAGCGTGTTCTCCTCGAAGTCCGTACCTTCAAAGCTTGCATGGATTTCAGGAAGACGACACAGAATCAATTCCCATTGCTTCCTGGTTAAGCGATATTTCTTTTCGATCTCGATTGCCATTAGCTCAAAGCTAAGTCTGCCTTACCCAGCGAATTACCTCGGGAATTGAAGCACGCTTCCCGTACATCAACATACCAACCCGATATACTCGCGATGATACCCAGGTTATCAGAACCACTGTGCCTAAACCGACCAGTAGTGACAACGCAATCTGCCAAAAAGGCGGTGTTTGCGTGACGATGCGGACCAGCATAGTTATGGGTGCAAAAAATGGGAAGATCGATACCCAAAACGCAAACGAAGAGTCGGGACTCCGGATAACTGGAAAAACTAAATAAAAGGCGATCGCCAGAAGCAAAATAACAGGCATCGCCAATTGGCCCCCCTCTTGCGCAGTGGTGACCATCGAGCCAATCAACACGTATATCGTTGCATAAATGAAGTAGCCTAGAAGGAAGAACAGTCCAACGTAGAGAAACAGAACAGGAGATAGCGAGGGAAAGCCTGCCACGACGCCCTGCGATACCAGCATGCCGACACCAAAGATGGCAAAAGCTATCAGGGCTATACTCCAGATTCCCAGTTGAGTAAGAGCTACAAGCGAGACTCCTATTAGTTTTCCCATCATCAGTGAAAACGGCTTTACCGACGAAAGCAATATCTCAGCAATGCGGGTCTCTTTCTCTTCGATGACTGCTCCGAGGATAACCTGCCCATACATGAGAATAGTCAGATATATGACAAATCCAGCAACAAAGATAATCATGAAGCCTTCGCCTCGGTCCTGCTCCTCGCCTGCCGCTCCAATCCTGAATACCTGAAGCCTAACTGGAGAAGATAACTCCCGAACGATCCTCACATCGATCTGCGCTTCAGTTAGGCGGACCTCGCGCACAGCTCTACTGAGAGCTTCTTGAAGCTGCTCTATTGTAAAGACATCCCCGGTGTGACGCCCAAAGAACTCGGCCCTGCCGCCCTCAAGTAAATGTGCGGGTAATACTAAGTACGCGTCTAGATCGTTTTCGCGTACACGCAGATTTAACTCACTCTTCACCTCTTCTATTGAAAGGTCGTCAACAAGGACCTCGTTTAGTACGAAGGCTTTACCAGCTTGACGAGGACCAACAGCCTTTCCCGTGATAACTGCGCCGTTTTCATTGAGTGAGACGTTCAAAAGCACTGAGTAGAATCGCTCATAGATTTTTCCGGTTTCGTCAACCACCGCTATTCGAATAGGATCACCGGTCCTTATGCTAAAGATCAGTGCTGGAACGATACCAAACAGTGAGAGGATCAACGGTCCGAGAAGCGTGGAGAAGATAAACATCTTGGTCCGCACTCGTTGGATGTATTCACGCCTAACAACCGCAAAAAACTTGGTCATCAACCCTCGCTGACTTTCGTTATGAAAATGTCGTTTAGACTGGGTTCGATCAGCTCAAACTTGGTAACTCTGGCCCCCGAGTCAACCAGGTTTCTCAGCAGATCCTGGGAGCTGACACCTTCGGCAAGCATCACCTCTTTTTCGTCACTATGCTCAATTAACTGTGCCACTAACTCTGGGTTACTAAGGATTCCGTTGTCATTTTCTACTCTCAGGGCTACGGCATTCTTGCCAAAGCTCTCTTTGATTTCGCGTAGCCTACCCTCCAGGATCTTTCGCGAGCGGTTTATCAGGCAGATGTCATCACAAATCTTTTCTGCCAACTCCATCTGATGTGTCGAGAAGATGATGGTCTTGCCCGCCGCCTTAAGTTCAAGTACAACCTCTTTCAGCAATTCAACATTTATAGGATCAAGCCCCGAGAATGGCTCGTCGAGGATCAGCAATTCTGGCTCGTGAAGAATTGCGGTGATGAATTGAACCTTCTGCTGCATTCCTTTGGATAATGCTATGGTCTTTCTATTTTTCCACTCCCTTAGTCCTAATCTGTCTAGCCAATAATTAATCTTTTGGTCGACACCCCTTCCAGCAACACTCTTTAGCTCCGCAAAAAATTTGAGTTGTTCGCCCACCTTCATCTTCTTGTAGAGCCCTCGCTCCTCTGGCAAATATCCGATTCGATCCTGTGTCTGGCTACTAATTGTTTGCCCAAACAGCTCCACGCTACCCGAATCAGGTGCAGTAATATTGACTATCATGCGAATAGTGGTCGTTTTTCCGGCGCCATTTGGACCCAGCAGACCATAAATCCTGCCTGGCCATGCGGTCAGGCTAAGGTTAGTAACCGCTTGAAAGTTCCCAAACGATTTCGATACTTGATTGAGTTTGACAGTAGGGTTGAACACTTATTTCTGTTGCACACTTACCCGCTTCTGTTACATAGTAATATCCCTAGCCAGCTAGAGCAGCAAGACAGGTTAAGATCGGGTCTGCGAACTCTCCCCAATCACTACCCGAATCGCGCTGGATACAAGGATTATGCCCCGCGCAATGAGCACCAGCAACAAATGCAGATTGTTAGTTCTCATCTTGCTGACCATCTGGTCAGCAGGTAATGACACCCACGCCCAGGATCCCGGAGAAGTAATCAGGGTTTACACCGATGTTGTCCAAACGGACGTTATGGTCTTCGATAAGTCCGGACGATTTGTTGAAAACATAAGAAAGGAAGACTTTGACCTGAAAATTGACGGCAAATCTCGAGCAATCGACTTTCTCGAACTAGTTCGTGCCGGGAAGCTCAATGAAGACTCTCAACTATCGGCAGCACGGGGATCCAGGTCTAACCGCAGCAGCCCACTAGGTGCGGTTCCACTAGATCGTGGAGGAACAATCTTCTTCTATGTTGATGACCTGCACCTTGATCTGGCTGGCCTTGCCGCAGCGCAAAAGGTGATAACACACTTCATCGATAAAGAGATGGGCCAAAATGACGAAGTAGCTATTGCCTCACCTAGCGGGCAGATCGGCTTTCTTCAGCAGCTTACAGACAATAAGTCCGTTCTCCGTTCGGCCCTAACGCGACTTAAATATCGACCGTATACTGTTCGGGATTTTCAACTTCCACGGATGACTGAATATCATGCCCTTCTGATAGAACGCTATGATCATGACTTAACTGGCTATTTTATTGAAGAAACAATGCGAGCCAATCCAGGTATGACGCGTGAGATGGCCGAAAACTACGTAAGAAGCCGCTCTCGAACTCTCTTACAGCAAGCAGCACAAGTAACTAGCGGCACCTTGGCTGGCCTGGAGCAAGTAGTTCGCACAGCAGCAGCCTTACCTGGACGAAAACTCGTATTCTTGATATCCGGAGGATTCTTTCTTGATGAGAGTAACGATTCAATTAACAGGTTAAGGAGGGTTACGAGCGCAGCCGCCAGAAGCGGAGTGGTAATTTATTCAATGGATGCGCGTGGATTGGTTGCCAGCCTCTCAGATGCAAGCGAAGGCGGTTCCTTTGATCCGACAGGTCGTCTCGAGCGCGCCAACCATTCAGAACTCCGTGCTTCACAGGATAGTCTCTATGCTCTTGCAGCGGATACGGGTGGCAAAGCTATCTTCAACACGAACGCCTTAGAGCCTGGATTAAACCGAGCTTTAGAGGAGACGGCTGTCTACTATCTTCTCGGGTGGAAACCCGATCGTGAGGGAACAAACCCAAGGAGGTTTCGTCGCATTGAAGTCAGTATCCCCAGTAGGCCTGAGCTTACCGTCCGGGTTCGTCGCGGCTTCTTTGAAGAAGAACCGGCACCCTTGACCGTGACGAAGGCCAAATCACAGAAACCTCAAGAAAATCCGATAGCGAAACTGCATCAGGCACTTACCGAAATTTATCCGGTGACTGAGTTACCAGTGGATCTGAGGGTGAATTACGTGGATACTCCCGATCAAGGCCTAATGATTTCAGTATCCCTGCAAGTTGCCGGCGACTTTCTCTCCTCCACTCCGGGGGCCAACCCTCTGACCGGTGTCGTCGATATCGCGGGCAATGTCCATAATGATAAGGGACAGGTGGGAGCCAGGTTCTCCGATCGGATTACAATTCGTGGACCAGCCAGCGCAACTAGTCTTTCAGATTTCGCCTATACGCACAACGTGTTCCTCAAACCAGGCCTTTACCAAATAAGGGTTTCAGCACAAGACCGGAATTCGGGACGAGTTGGTAGTGCTCACACCTGGATTGAAGTCCCAGATCTTTCTAGCGGCGACCTCACTTTAAGCAGTCTTCTCGTAGGTGAGCAGGTCAAACGACCTACCACAATTCCAGCCGGTGAAGATTCTAATCCTGAGATTAGAATGAGCGTCGATCATCGCTTCCGACGTGGCCTGGATTTAAGCTTCGTTGTCTTCATATATAACGCGGCTCGATCAGGATCCGAATCTGATGTTGCGCTTCAAGTACAGTTAATCCGAGACGATCAACCAGTTATGACAACAGCTCTGAAGAAGCTTTCAACTGAAAATGTTAAGGACCTTAAGCGAATACCTTATGCGGCCTTGGTTCCGCTTGATCAGCCGGTTGGGAGATATTTGCTTAGAGTCACGGCTATCGATCGGATTTCTAAAACCAGCGCAATTCGGGATACTCGCTTTGAGATCATCGACCCCAGGTAAATGGTGAATGGTGAAAAGTGAAAGGTGAAAGGTACATTCAGCCTTCATCATTTACCATTCACCATTCACCATTTACCATTTACCACCATGACCACGCCATGGAAGCCAACCAGAGAGCAAATCCTGGCGGCTGAAGGTAAGACGGTGCCCGACGTCTTAGCCCCTAATCTTAAGGTTCTTTTTTGTGGGATAAATCCGGGCCTTTACACAGCCGCAGTTGGACATCACTTCGCGAGACCTGGCAACAGGTTTTGGACCTCGCTTCACGCTTCTGGCTTCACCAATCGCTTGTATTCCCCATTCGAGGAACGAGAACTACTTAAGCTTGGTTATGGAATTACCAACGTAGTCCCGCGTGCTACTGCTACCGCCGATCATTTAACTCGTGAAGAGTTAGTTAAGGGTGGAGAAAAGCTTCGAGCAAAAGTACAACGCTACAAGCCAGCATTCCTGGCGATACTGGGCCTGGGCGTGTACCGAGCAGCGTTTAGTGACCCTACGGCTATGGTTGGGCCGCAGGAAAAAGGGATTGGCAAGACGACTGTTTGGGCACTCCCAAACCCTTCGGGCTTAAATGCGCACTATCAATTTGAAGAGCTGACGGGTCTATTTAGAAACCTCAAACGAGCAGTTGATGGGGCTGAAAGGATGAAGGCGAAAGGATGAAGGATAAAGGATGAACCATTTACCATTTAGCATTTTTCATTTGTGATTTTTCATTTGTTGACTTCTCGCAAGTCCGGCTTATCAGTGGCACAGAAAGAAAGTTAAAAAAGTAGGGACAGTAAAAATGAAAAAT
>CAZNPP010000068.1:0-15052 GCA_964574785.1 uncultured Chloracidobacterium sp.
GGTCCAACTGCTGCTGAATTTCGCTTCGCGTCAGAGGCTGAGGTTGAGTAAGTGCGGCATAAGCGGGACTCGCCCTTCGAATAGCTGTCTGCACTTGCTGATACTCGTCCTCCAGCGCGCTGATCTCTTTGCGAAGGGTGTCGATCTCCTGCTGATTACCTTTTCGCGCGGTAAACTGAATCTCGCGCTGCGCTTTGGCATTCAATAATTGGCTCAGTTCTCGATCACGTTTTATCAGGTCTGCATTGACACCTTCACGAATATCCACGTGAGCTTCGTTGAGCAACTCAATGAGGCTGCGGGCACGGCCACGTTCGCTGGCCTTAAGTGCTTCGGCCGCGTAGCCCTTGCCGGCGTCTTTCGTATCCAGTTGCATCAACAAATCGACGTAGAACTCGTATGCCTTTTCGCGCGAGGCAAGGTAGGAGGCGCGAAGTTGTTGACTGCCCGAGCGTGCCCTCACAGTCTCGATCAACGAAAGCGACTCCTCAATACTCTTTTTTGAAGCGATGAGATCTCCAACGCGCTGTTCAGCGCGCGCTCGGCCTTCCAAAGCACGTGCCGCACTATTCAAATCACCAATGCTACGCAGAATGGAAAGCGATTGCTCAAAATGGTCCAGTGCTTTTTGAGATTGTCCCAACAAATTAAAGACATAGCCCAGGTTGGTCAGCGAAATTGCTTCCCGCCGGATGTTTTGCGTGATTCGCTGAATCTCGAGTGACTGCTGATGGAGTGCGAGTCCTTTTTCGGGTTGGCCCATCTCAGAATAGACTGCTCCGGTGAGATCCAGGGTTTCGGCTTCTTGCGCACGATTACCAGTCTTTTGCTGTATTGCCCGTGCCTGCTCGAAATAGTTCAGAGCTTCCTGGTACTTTTCGAGACCCTTGTAGGCATGACCAATATTACTCAGGGTGTAGGATTCAGCATTCCTGTCGTTGCCGGCACGTAAGATCGCCACAGCTTGCTGGAAGTAATCGATAGCTTTCTCAAATTCTCCAAGACCCGAATAGGCGACTCCAATATTGCTGAGAGTGATGGCTCGGCGATTGGGCCGGTCTTCCAGAGGCAACGACTGCAGGTAATAATCGAGGGCCGCCTGAAAATCACCCGAGTCGCTGTACAGCTTGCCAATATTGTTCAAAGCTGAAGCTTCAGCTGCAGTGTTGTTGTATGTACTTGCAAGCCTGATTGCTCGCTCATAATGTTCCCGAGACGCCCCAATATTTCCCAACACGTCATGGGCGCCTCCAATCACCGTTTCAATCGATGCTTCGAGGCGGCCGTCCTGAAGAGTTTTCGCAAGTGAAAGAGCTTCGCCAAGGTGTGGCAGCGCAACGCGCGGCTCATTCAGCTGTAAACGCAAGAGTCCCATCATGTGATGAACAAGCGTTTGCCGGTAAGAGTCGCCGCTCGCTTCAAAAAGTAGCAAAGCCTCCTTGAATTTCTCGATCGCCTTGCGTCTTTCGGTTGCAGTAGGCTGGGAGCGGAGCCTTTGACCCTCTTCAAACAGTCTTTGCGCGGCTACGTGTTGCTTGTCAGTAGGGTTCGCCTCGCGCAAAGCCTGCATCCGGATTTCGTAGCTTCCGGCTTGGGCCTGGGCGTTCGGACTTCTGATTGCAACCCGATATTCTCCGGACGCGGTCGCAATTAAAAGCACCGGTTCAGTGCCCCATTGGCCATTAGGACTATCGGTAACAGCGATTTCACCATTAGGCCCGGACAAAACTACCACTAAGTCAATTCCCTTTTGTTCCACAAGCGCGTACAGGAACTGGCCTGACGTTAAGTTGATTCGATAGCTATGACTCTCGCCTCCTCTGAGCTCTCGTTCGACTGCGGAAAGGACGGGCAGAGGTTCTTCTTGTTGTTGTTGTTTAGCCTGGTGTGTGGGCCTGCTTGAAGTATTTGATATGGCAGGCTCGGCAGCGGCCGTTTGATAAGAGGAAACTATCGCCCAGAATAGGAGAATAAGACCAATGCCAGCAAGGCGAGCTGCAGCTGAAAATCGCTTAATGGCGCCTTCGTGCTGATCGCTATCAGAGGTTAAAAAGCTCCAGTTGATAGTTTGGAACATACCTCCACTCCGAGCTGGCAAGACCGCGTCGCGGAAGTAAAGGTGGAGGCCGAAGTTTTTAAAAGATCTTCAGTTCCACCTTTACTTCTATGCTTCACTTAAACATTCGCTGATGCCGCACTCTCAGCAGGTTCTCCACTTCCCGCCTGAGCTGTCCAGTCACCATCTTCCGAATCGGCAATGTGGGGGTCATTCTCCCAAGTGCCTGAACCGGGGCCATTGGGGGTAAGGCTGGTTGCCGTAATGGTCCAAGTGTAGCCTTTGTAACTTACATCATTGAAGGTGGGAAGGCTCGATCCAGTGGTCGAGGCCAGAATCTCACTAATGTTGGGCTTTGTAAAATTGAACCCAGTGTCGGTTTGTTGAATGTGGCAACCAACCAGGTGTCTTTTGCCGTGACCACCTGTTGCCGAGTTGATAGTCCAGATGTTGTTTATCGGCATTCTCAAGTACCTCCTCTATGGCTTGACAGATTTACGGTTAGTTAAAGTTAAGCGTACTTCCACTGAGAACGGTTTACTGATGAGGGAAAGGCAGATCTTCGGACGATTTTTTGAACCGTTTTTGCGTCCAGCGCCCGGCTTCCACCCGGACAATAGCCCTTCCTATAAAGCGAGAACTGCTCGGGAAACCACCACGGAAAAGTTTGAAAAGTTGATAGATAACTGCCTTACACGGAAAGAGGCCTAACGAATCAACCAAGCCGTTAGTTATAGATGCGAGGCATATTATTCCTCGGGTTGAGCAAAGTCAATCCTTCCATTTTCGGTCCTTTCGGTCGCATTCTGAGGGCAAAGGAACCAATTAATAATGTTCCAGCTTTAATTGATGGACAAGTATATCCCCAGGTGAGTTGATGGTTGTTAGTCTTAGCTCCTCAATTCTCCTAATCTGAGGTTTTGAGGCCGAATGCCGGTCAAGAAGGCTTTTCACAGCCTGACTTAGAGCCGGATCGGCAATCAAACCTTTATGTTCGGGATTTGCAAATTTTTTGACCGCTTCAAGCTCAGCAACGGCACTCCCGGACCATACTACCCAGAGCTTTTCGGTGCCGGCTTCGTCGTCAAATTGAAACCAGCTTTCTTGAGGGATTTGAATCTCTTGATTTCGAACCAGGTAGGCTGAGCCTTCGTTGGCAGTCGGTGATGGGAAAAGGGTTATGTACTGCTCTGACTGGTCACCAACTTGCGGGCCTTCATTCAAAAGGTAAAAGTAACCATCATCAGGACTACTGACAGTTAAGCGTATGCGATAGTCCTTCTCAAAGACTATCTCGCGAGCGAGTCTGAACGGTTCCTGATAAGGCTTACCATCGCGATATTTCTGGACCAGAATCCAGTAGTTGAGCGTGCGGTCCGGGACTGGCTCGGCCACGGAAGCAACAGGCTGAGAACGCGAAGCTCTCCATGAATTAATGACGGTCAAAACCCCAATCAACGCTACGGCGGCAACCAAAACTCCCAAAATCAGCTTCCAGCCTCGAGCGGACCTTAAGTCTGATCTTTCAGAGGTTGAAGTAGAGGGTGCAGGCGGGGTTCTGGAAGTGGTCCTTGACGTGCTGAGAGTTGGGGGAGCTGCCGAGCGCTCCAACTCGGCATCTAGTTCAAGACGCTTGCGCAGATTCCGAAGATCGATCAGCATGTCCTTCGCCGACTGATACCGTTCTTCAGGATTCTTAGCCAGCGCTTTACTGATGATGCGCTCAAGTTCCGGAGGCACTGCTCCCTGGGTCTGGGAGAGTGCAGGAGGTTCTCTTTCAAGTATTTCTACTACTGTATGACTGGCGGTAACTCCTTTGAATGGGGCGTGGCCCGCAACCATCTCGTAAATCACCACACCAGTGCTCCAGATATCGGTGCGCTCGTCTACAGCAAAGCCCTGGGCTTGCTCAGGCGACATGTAATCGATGGTTCCCATGACCATACCTGGAGCAGTCTTAAATAGTGTCTGAGTCGGCGCTTCTGTATCAGAGGCGCCCGCTGAGGTCCTTTCGAGCTTAGCCAGCCCAAAATCCAAGACTTTTACAAGGTTGTCGCGGCGCCGAATCATGATGTTTTCCGGCTTTATGTCGCGATGGATGATCTTTGCTTCATGGGCCACATCGAGCGCTGCAACCAGTTGAATGCTGATGTCAAGAATCTCACTTAGCTTGACTTGATTGGTGCGGAGATACTGCCGGAGAGTTTCGCCATCGATGTGTTCGGTGACGATGAAATGCAGCGGGCCGGATTCGCCAAATTCGAAAATGGTGACGATGTTCGGTTGGTTGAGTGCAGATGCGATTTTGGCCTCTTGTTTGAAGCGCTGCATCCGGCGCTTGTCTGATGCGACATCTGCCGGCAGGATCTTAAGGGCTACAGTGCGGTCCAGAGTTGTGTCCTTCGCCAGGTAAACCTCGCCCATTCCTCCAGCGCCAAGCTTCTTGTTAATAAGGTAATGGCTAATCCTTTGACCTGCTTCTAAGCGATCGCTTACTGGTTCGTCGTCGTCTGCTTCTGCGAATAAAGGAGCAGCTCTCTCAGCGGCAGGCGAGTCTATGAAGCCTTGTTCGTTGGCCTTTTTATGGGAATCAAGGAGCAGCTCCACTTCCCGTCGCAAAGACTCATCAGCGCCACATTGGGCTTCGAGGTAAGCCAAACGTTCTTCCGGCTTAAGGTCGAGGGCTGATTCGAAAAGCTGGCTGATTTGGTCCCACCGTTCAGGCATCATTAACTCAAATCCGTGACCTAGGTCTTCAAGCTACACACGTGTCAAAAATAAGACCACCTCGAGTCTCAAAACCTTTCGGTGCGGTTCGTGTGACTTAGTGGAAGTTCTGGTAATTCCGGATCTGAACCTTCCACCAAATCACACGAACCGCACCCGAAAAGATTTGAGCCTCCAGTCTTCTTCACCGATCGTTCAGCCGAGGTAACCCTGCCTTTAAATGGGGACTAACAGAGAGACTCCTTTTAGTTACCGCTGAGTTCTTTATAGAGCCAGGCCCGGGCCATGTTCCAATCACGAGTTACGGTATTCGGCGAAATCTTTAGCACGCTGGCGATCTCTTCATTGCTCAGGCCGCCAAAAAAGCGAAGTTCTACAACCTGGCTTCGCCGGGGATCTCGCTCTTCAAGAGTCATGAGAGCTTCATCGAGCATCAAGAGTTCAGCCGCCCGTTCTTTAGCTACGATTGCGGTTTCATCAAGCGAGACCTTTTTGGCGCCACCACCTCGTTTTGCATACTGATGCTTGCGGGCATGATCGATCAGGATTCGACGCATAATCCTGGCCGAGATACTAAAGAAGTGCGCACGGTTTTCCCAGTGAACATTTTTCTGATCAATCATTCGCAAGTAGGCTTCGTTTATTAAGGCTGTCGTTTGCAGAGTGTGGTCGGGCCGTTCCCGGCGCATGTATCGACGGGCGATGCGGCGCAATTCCTCGTAAACCATTGGATAAAGCTTGTCGAGCGCCTCCTGACTGCCGTTGCTCCATTCGGCGAGCAGGCGTGTGATTTCGGGCGTCTGAAGAGGGGGGCTTCTTTTCATGGATGGCGATCCGCAGATTATGCCGATTACGCAGATTTTAATAGAAGATTTAGTACAGGTCGTCTATCTCATAAAGTGTTAACTGCTTATGCTGATCAATAAAATGCTTGCAGTTGCTCCATTCCTATAATCTGCGTAATCGGCGTAATCTGTGGTTCCTCTTTTCTTAGCGCGGGCATCGAACACGCAACGCCTGAGGAACAATATGGAAAGTGGCCGGCAGGCAGCCAAGAAGTTCCCCATCGAGTTCGATGATGACTTGCTCATCCTTTGTCTCCGGCCGTACGACTATCTTCTCAGCCAAAGTATGACCCACCTCCGGCATAGTCAGGTGCGAACCAAAGTAAATCCTTGGCGCATTAGCGAGAGCCTTTATTGACCCCATTTCAGAAATGCTAACGATGTCAAACTTACCATCAGTTAACTTCGCATTCGGAGCGATCTTCATACCACCACCGAAGTAACGAGCATTGGCAACGCAGAGATTCGCTACCGACAGGCGCAACTCTTTATCATCATCAAGCTGAACGACTACCCGAGTCGGCTTTAACTGTAATGCCGTTTGCAGCATCGAGATCCCATAAGAAACCCTGCCGCTGAACCACCCGGGAGTTCGAGCCATCAGCCAATCTTCACTCCTCTCTTTCACGCGCCCGATAACCTCTGCACTCATTCCAAATGAAGCGACCCCGAGAAAATAGCGGGTAAACTGATTCCCAGAGAAGTCGATCAAACTGGCCCGTCCCACATCGATCTTTCTCATCGTGCCTTCACGTAGGATGCGAGCAGCTTCGCGTGAATTAAGGGGAATTGAGAGTGATCTTCGAAAGTCACCACCGGTACCGCTGGGTAGTATTCCGAGTTCCGTGTTCTTGCCCGAGTTCAGAATGCCATTCGCGATCTCGGAAATCGTTCCATCACCGCCGCAGGCAATAATGAACTGCACCCCCGCTCGCGCTGATTCGAGAGCAAGGTCAGTCGCGTGTCCGGCATACTCGGTGAAAGCGCAGGTAAACGGACCAAAGTGAGTACGAAGGTCACTAGCCAGACGTGGCCATGTTTCCTGGGTGGCGCCACCCGCCGACGTGGGATTGATAATAACTAGTGGCAGCGTCATGACAGATACCCAGTTTTAACGCAAAGCCGCCAAGATGCAAAGAAAGGATGAAGGATGAAGGGATTTTTCAATTCCATTGGTCATTTTTCATTTTTCATTTTTCATTCGCATTTTTCATCTTTCATCTTTCATTTTTCATTTGGTTCGTTCGCAGAATCGACAAAATGAAAAATTAGAAATGGAAAATTTTATGGAAAATGGAAAATGACAAATGTCCTTCATCCTTCATCCTTTCTTTGGTGTTGGTGTCGGTTTCGGTTGCGCTGGCTCAACGCCTTCGTCTATATCAGGCGTTGCCGTGCGGCTGCGACGGTACTCGATCCCACTCTCATCTAGGTCCTTCAGTTTTGGTCCGGCATAAATTACCGCCAACTCGGCGAGGGCGGCTGTGCTGTCTGGACCAAAACCGGAAAGTGCCGTGAGCTTCAGATGACGAGTAGCAACTGACTGCGGGAATCGTAACTCTTGAGGATCAAAAGTTGACATTGACTCACCACGCATCAACTCACGCCACTGACTGCCATCGTCGCTAACATGGATCACATACTCGCGAATATCTCCCTCATGCTCACGATGGTTCTGTCGTGGCATCAACAAGAGACCAGATATCGAAACGGACGCTGGAAAGCTAATGGTCAACTCGTGCGGATGTTTTGCAGCACCCTTCGGATCACCTACTAACCAAAAGGTATTCGGATCGCCATCAATAGCATATTGAGCCGGATTTGTTTCCTGGGACTTCCCTTTCGCAACTGCTCCAAGCTTCTGCATTATTCGAGTATCAAACATAGTGCGTCGCATGGCATCAGAAGCTATCTCGATCTGCGGTTGAAAGTGCGATGAAGCCATATAGTCGAGCAGTGACCGTCGCAGTTGAAGGCTGACGGGACTTGCATCAGGAGAATCATCAAGAGCAAACGAGGAAACCAAAAGCTTTCCTGATCCAATTCTTCCTTCAAAGATTAAACCCAACTTGTAATTGCGGTTCCAGTCATCAATGGCCCAGACTATTGGTTCCAATTCGCGTGGAAAATGCTCAAGGTTAATCGCGCGCACATTTCGTATTATCTCCGCCCACTGCCAATCGAAATGTTCTGCTGTTGGAAAGCCTACTAGAGCCGGATGTCTGTAATTATTCAACGTACCCAACATGCGGCTCCACCCGGGCCCCATCAGCCGGTTCCAAAACACTGGCACACGATCAAGCGGAGGACTGGTCCAGCCTAGATTCGCATTGCGCGGTGTGAACAAGACCTTACCGCCTTCCTTCAGTCGGGCCTCAGCTTGTTCCCAAGAGTCGGTAATGAGGATATCTTGAGCCGCAGCAGTGTCGACGTTCTTCGGGTAGACCCAGAACTTCCACTCATTCTCAAACTCAGTTCCCGAAATCCCTACGACCAATTTATGAGCAGCGGGCGCTGTAAATTTTGCAAGATCGATGTTGATCCTGCCGAGAGCGTGATTCTTGCCTAGGGGAATGGTCTGCGCGGCCCACTCGCCTTGAGTAACGATCTTTCCGGAGGTGTCCAGAATCTTCCAGCTTGGCGCCACATTCGCAATCGGAGCTGCACCGTAATGAGCAACTTCTACTTCGACTGAAAATGGATCCGCAGTCGTAAACACCCGTTTTAGCAACCGTGCGAGCGGAACGGTTGTGTTATTGAAGCGGCGAAATTCTTTCGCGGTAACGTAGCCCTTCGACTCCCAAAAAGCGTCAATGACACCGACCAATGCCGTACCTTGACCGAGATAATCGCGTATATCGAGCAATTGAAAACCACCCATACCCGGTGTGCGCAGATTCGCCTCGATCTCCTCCTTGTAGCACTCGACCTGAAAACGTCCGGAGGCCAGCGCAAATTCCTTGTTCTTTGCCAATAGTCCCCGTACCGCCATTGAGTCCCGAAATATTTCGTAGTTACTCGGCCGCATGTAGCCCGTGAACTTCTTAATTATGTCGTAGTTGGGGTAGGCTACCCACTGGCCCAATTCATGTGATGCAACCGGAATGGTGATGCCGTCGAGCGACTTACGGTAATCGCGTCCGAACCATGCTGTCGGACCTCGTAGCATCTTCTGCCCAAGACGTTGCAGTACAAGGTAATCCGCACCTTCCATTGGATCGGGAATCTCTCTGTCGGTATGCCCGGTACCAGTTGTATAGAGTCGCCGCGGGTCTTCGCGACGAAAGTGCTCGGCCCATCGAGGTAGGGATTTCTTCCAATGACCTTTGGGTTCGTTGCTCGCAGAAAGCAAAACAAAAGAAGGGTGATTCCCAAACGCCTTAATCATTCGCTCAGTCTCTTCATACAGCATCTTCTCCATCGGTGTGCCGGGGCTAATTTCGTTCCACATTCCGGGTTCCGGCTGCAGGTAAATACCAAGCTCGTCTGCAGCTTCAAATGCTGCTTTTGGAGGCGCCCACGAATGAAAGCGAATATGATTTAAGCCCCACTGCTTACTTACGCGGAAAATCTGGCGCCAGGACTCAACGTCCGTGGGTGGGTATCCTGTCAAAGGAAAGTCGCCTCCATGATGAGTTCCCCTTAGGTGAGTCTTGCGACCATTGATCACAAACTCATTTCCCTGTGTGCCAAACTCCCGGAGTCCGAAAACGAGTTCCTGGCTGTCGTTCGCCGGTCCACCATTCAAACTCAAAGTGAGGCGATGTAGAAAAGGATTAAACTCATCCCAAAGCTGAGCGTTATTGCCCAGCGGCACATTCAACTCGGCTTTGCCGCCTTTTGAGTTCCAGGCGACAGGAGCACTCACCGTACCTACCGACAAACGACCAGTTCCCACTTCACCTGTCATGTTGCCCACTTCCACCACGATCCTTGCCGACCTAGTTGCTACATGTGGAAATACTTGAGCTTGTTCGATCCAGACAGAGCTGGTCCCCTTCAATTCGATTCTGCCGATAATGCCATTCCAACTGCTCGCCAGCGAATCCGACACGCTGTGCGCGTCGAGGCGATAAGGCATAAGCATTCGGCTATCTACGCGAATCGTTAGCCGATGAGTCCCAGGTGACAACGTATCTAGTTCGTAAACATGAGGCGCCGAAAGACTATTATTCGAGCCAACCTTCTTTTCATTTATCCAGATGGTTGAGTCCCATCGGGGCCTTTCCAGGAAGAGCGTGATCCGTTGACCTTGCCACGACTGCGGGATCTCTATGTCGCGTTGATACCAGGCGGGCCCGAGATAATGTCGAGGAGGTTGAGAGAGGAACGGCACTTTAACATTGCCAGGTTTGGCGTAGGGCTTGTAATCCTCACGTAAGTACCAAAAGCGATCGTAAAGAGAGAGTACCCAAGGTGTGTTAGCACTAATCTCGTCGCCGTAACCTTGCTCCTGAAGTACCCCCGGGAGCTTAATTCGTTCCTTTAAATCGCGACTAAACCACTGCTCAGTAATCCCAACATCGCCGCGGTCTAATGAAAACCGCCATTCGCCTGCCAGCGATGCCGTTTCAGCAGCTCGGCACTGGAAGACTGAACCAACACAAAAAATAACCACGCAGATCAAGACTAGGACTGTTCTCATCATTAGTCCGCTTTAACTATTCGATCCAAATAGTCACACCGGCTGGAGGTACATCCTTGCCACCCAGGATTAATTTCGCGCCCGGTGACATTGGCGCTGGAAGGGTTTTTTCAGTGAAGTTGGTCGCGATCCAAAAACCATCACGCCATTCAACATGAAATCCGTTGGGAAGGTTTCTTACTCTAACCCCAGCACGTTCAAATACACCTCGCAATAGATCTCGTTCCAGCTCACCGCTGAGCGATTCGACGCCGATGTAGGTTACCGTGCCTCGACCCAGCTTGCGTGTGACGGCTGCAACATTGCCTTTGAAATGATGATCTACATAGGTAGCGAGCGCTGTCGTCTCGGGACGTGGCTCAAGACTCTCACCCCAGACGCCCCACTCGTATGACTTTCCGCTAGCTTGTACGTTTCCATTGATTGTCCGAGGAAGAACATCATAAGAAGCAATGCGAGCGCCAATTAAATCAACAATGGGTTTGGACCACAGCCCTTCCCAAAGATGACCGTTACGATCCTTTTGCGCTGTTCGAAGAGTGAGGATCAAGTGCCCGCCATCCTGGGCATACTTGGTCCAACGTTGGGCGAGTTGCTCATCAGCCAACTGGTACGCAGGAGCGACCAAAAAAGGATAACGTGCGAAATCGGCCGACTCATCGATCACATCAACTGGACTGCCGAAACCCTTCAGTGCCTTGTAGTATCGAAATATGTGTCCAACCGTGTCCCAGCGGTTCGTCTGCGTGTGGTTATCCAGATCCCAACGATTATCGTAGTGGTAGAGCAAAGCCGTCCTACGAGCGGCATGCTCGTTAGGCTCGGTCCCATTGGGCCGCCGCGCTGCTCGCAGAACGTTCATGTCCTTGATTGCCTGAATGAACTCAAGCCCGCCGGGTGAGGGTGTGACGCCGTCTGTTTCAACAATGCCTTTGTGATAGAGCTCGGCGCCAAACAGCGGCTGGCGGTAGCGGTAGGTGCAGACGAGGCTAGCGCCTCCTGAGAAAGCCCGCAAGATCCACATACGTATGGCGCCAGGAAAAGGCTGCGGATTGACCTCTCCCCAGTTAACCTGGCCGGGCTGCAACTCCATGATGCCCTGTGCCGGATTAAGGGTGCGCATATAGTCGTGCATGAAAGCCATGCCGTCCGCATTGCCGAGCCGGTAACCGAGCGGCCCTTCATTCATACGTCCATGGACTGGATAGATAGTCCAGGTCATCACTTCAAAATCCTTACGCGAGAGAGTGGGATAGACCTCACGGTGAAGGATCATGAAGTTGTGAGTGATCCACTGGTTCTTGATGTGTCGGCGAAGAACCGTCGTTTGAAACCGCAGGTAGTCGGCTGCGTTTTCGGCAAACCAGCGTTGGAAGTCCAGGAGCGAGTGGGGGTTGAATTGCGCCACAAATTCCCGCAAGTTTGGGATCCTTATCTGGTCAAAGTTCTGATATCGCTGAGACCAGAAAGCTGTACCCCAACTCCGATTTAAGTTTTCAATGTTGCCGTACTTGCTCGCGAGCCACTTCCGAAATCGCTGTTGGCTGGCATCTGAATAGTCGTAAGCTTTGCCATAATGGCTGAGTTCATTATCGAGCTGCCAACCCCAAACGTGCTTATTGTTGCCGTACCGCTTTGCGAGTTCCGTTATGATCTTCTCGGCGTAACTAAGATAGACGTCACTGGACCAGGACGCATGCTGCCGCGTCCCGTGTTCCATGCGCCGTCCGAAGTCATCGATCATTAGCACTTCTGGATGCTTCTTTACGAGCCATACGGGCGGAGTGGGTGTCGGGGTGCAGAGTATGACTTTTAAACCGTGCTTGCCCGCCAGTTCTACGACCTTATCGAGCCAGGCAAAGTCATACTTCCCCTCCTCCGGCTCCATGAAGGTCCAGGCGAATTCACCCACATGAATGAACTCGAATCCGAATCGTTTGATGTTACTGATGTCACGTTCCCACTGACTTTCAGGCCAGGCTTCCGGGTAGTAGTAGACACCGATAGTCATCATTTGAGCAGGTGGAAAGTACCGCTCGCGATCTTTGGAGAAGTCTATCTGGGCGAAAGCACTTGACGCGAGGACAAGTTGAAAAAGAATAAGTAACAGGGTAAAGAGTTTTATTAAATTGAGCACGTTAGGCCTCAAGAGTGGTAATGGTCCGTTGTCCGTTGTCCGTTGTCGTGGACCATGGTCCGAGGTCCGTAGTCCGGTTGGCTGCAGTGATTATTCTCGTCTAATAAATGGATAGGCATTAAATCATAAGAACAATTTAAGGCATCGGGCGACTGACAACGGACTACGGACTACGGACCACCATTTACCACTTAACCACTACCTCTGGTGGATTGGCGTAATCATTCCAGAGTCGATCGATTTCAGCCTTATCAGGTGGGCCGTCGGAGACTATGTAACGGTAGCGAGCAACATACCTGAATCCGGGAACGATCTCGAACTGGCCCAGTTGCACAGGAGCATAATTAAAGAAGGGATCATCGGGGTGAATTCTCATCGATTGCGGCGCGCGGAAGTTTCCCGGATGATCCAGAATTGCGATACCGACTGGCTGACCTTCAACAACCCCGCCTATGTGACACCACCGAGCCCGCGTAGCATGGCCATTACTGCGATCCTTTCCTTCGCTGGTGAGAAAAGAGACCTTTGTTTTGTCTTTCCAATCTTTGTGTCCCCGAAAACCAACCCCACCATACCGGTATTCAGGCAAGACCAAAGGACTATTCGTAGCACACTCCTGAGTAAGTACTAAGTCAAACATTGAGTATGTAGTGCGGCCATTGCCCACGTTGTAGACCCTTACTTCCCAGGTTTCATTTAAAGCTGTCTTAGGAGATTTACCACTCAGGTCCACATATCTTTGGCGTGACGTAAAACCGGCATTAACGGGCCCGCTCCAAGTATCATCTACCGCAACGAATTCCACCTTCCCGGTCCCATCACCCATGTTCCAGAAATCCGGTTTGCGATCCTCGAAGAGAGTATTGGTCCAGGCGGCCCAAATTCCATGATGATGGTAGTGGTCTGACGGGTAGTCATCCGTCACAATGCGTCCGGAAGGCGCGTAAACAGGATGAATGTACCCACCTCTCAGGAAAATCGGCTTAATATCTTCAGATGGGATCTCACCTTCTGTTTGAAAATCGAGAACTCGTCGATTGGAGGTGCTGATTGCCAGCTTCTTG
This sequence comes from uncultured Chloracidobacterium sp., assembly GCA_964574785.1. Taxonomy (GTDB): domain Bacteria; phylum Acidobacteriota; class Blastocatellia; order Pyrinomonadales; family Pyrinomonadaceae; genus PSRF01. The sequence goes on from CAZNPP010000068.1 coordinate 13,475, forward strand.
CCCTTCCGCACCAGTTCGACTCGTTGTGGCCCGGGGGCTTTCGCTTCCATGAGCTGGTAAGAGATCGTGGTACCAGCTTTCAGCTCCGGCAACACGAAGCTGGCTTGCCTCTTAGAATCGATTTGAAGAGGTATCGTACGGCCCGCGCTATCGCGTAAGCCGTAGAATTGGGCTTTGAACTGTTCCGGTAACCGGAAAGCAACGATGGTTTCACGTCTATGAAGTGCTCCGGCGCTTACCGTCACATAGACATTCTTCTGCATGGCAAATGATCTAAGATCCGCAAACAACACCACCACCGATAGACCGACTGTGCAGAGTATTATTAAGAGTTTGGAAGCCATCGCTTATTGATCGGGCTCTCCCTTTTTTTCTTCCACTAAGCCACACGAAGTAAACGAATTTGCTTTGTTAGTGTTATTTCGTGTGCCTTAGTGGATTAGCATTTTAGATTCGAATCAGTTCCGCGACCTTTACCGGTCGGTTTTGCTCGACGCTCGTCCGGGCGGCGATCCCGGTCAAGCAGGACATTGCTCCAGCTCGCGAATCCGGCAACCGCAGGTAATCAGGTACTTCAATTTTGCGAAATATCAATTCGCGAAGCCTGTCATCTCCGCCACCGTGCCCGCCTTCACCTTTGGGAACAGATACCTTCTCTCGCTTGCCGAAACTCTTCGTTATATAAATTTCCGACTCCTCATCGACAGTCCACGGCTGCCGCTCGTAGTCTCGGATATCCAAACGTCCTTTGTCCCCAGTGAAGGACAGGCGATAACCCTCATAAGGAAGGTAAGCCTCCAGGGCATAGTTCATTGTGACGCCGTTTGAATACTTCACAATGGCTGACATCGTATCGTAAATGTCGACGTCCTCCCGAAACACGCAGCCATCGCGATAGTATTTGTCCACATCTTCGCATTCAGCGTAGAGCTTCATCTGGCTCGCATTCTTTGTCATATCGTAGTAGAAGCGACATTTCGACTTGTGGGGGCAGGGCCGGCAATGAGTATGCCGAAAAGGTCCTTGCTTACCATAGACTTCCAACGTTCCGGCCGCTGAGACCTCAACCGGATCTGCATCAAGCCACCAGTTGATCAGATCGAAATGGTGCGTAGCCTTGTGTACCCAAAGGCTCCCTCCTTTTGAATTCAAGCGGTGCCAACGTCGAAAGTAGTCAGCTCCGTGATAAACATCAAGGAACCAACTAAATTCCACGGAGCGAACACGCCCGATTTCACCGGACATCAAGATTTCTTTAATCTTCTGATGCTTTGGCGCATAACGGTAGTTAAAGGTGACGACAATCTTACGATTGTTGCGTTTCTCAGCATCAAGCACGGCCTGACACTGTTTCTCATCTATAACCATCGGCTTTTCTGTAACCACATCAATCCCACGGTCGAGAGCCTTCGTGATGTATTCCGCATGGTACGAATCCACGGTTGTGACCATGAGCAGATCGGGTTTTGTCTTATCACACATCTCATCAAAGTTAGTGAATGTCGGACAATTGACTCCCATCATCTCTTTCGCTATAGCAACTCTTTTGGGATTAATGTCACCTAGGCCGACGAATTC
>CAZNPP010000068.1:15152-21517 GCA_964574785.1 uncultured Chloracidobacterium sp.
TAACGTATCGTACTGGGCCCACCGAGATGCGAAGACAACCACGCTTCGGTCATTTTTCCATTCGTCCACGCAATATCAACCTCAAAGCCTCCGCGTGCACGCAAGCCCTTGACGCTCCCCTCCGGCCAAGCATCAGGAAGAGCCGGAAGCAACCGTATTACACCGTTATGACTCTGCATCAACATCTCGGCAATTCCTGCCGTAGCGCCAAAATTCCCATCAATCTGAAATGGGGGATGTGCGTCAAAAAGGTTTTCGTAACTGCCACCGGCGAAGCGCACACCTTCAACTTCATTTCTACTTCCCACCGGTGTTAGCAGCAGCGCCAGAAGACTATGCGCCCGGTTGCCGTCATGAAGTCGGGCCCAAAAGTTGATCTTGTGCGCGAGTGACCATCCCGTTGAGATATCACCGCGTCGCTCGAGAGTTTTGCGTGCTGCTTCCGCAAACGTTGGAGTCTCTTCTGGCGTAATTTCAGAGCCTGGATACAAGGCCCATAAGTGTGAAACATGCCTGTGAGTTGGTTCAGGCTCATCGTACTCTTCTAACCATTCCATCAGGCGCCCATCTGAGCCAATGCGATTCGGCGCCAAACGAGTTCGCTTAGCCATTAACTCTTTTCGAAAGTCTGCATCGATGCCGAGTATGCTTGAGGCTTCAATGCACGCGTCAAAAAGGTAACGCAACAACTGCATATCTACAGTTGGTCCCATCGCCACATGCCCGACACTGCCATCCTTAAGACGAAAACCATTTTCCGGGGAGTTTGATGGAGCTGTTACTAACCACTTATGCTTCGGCTCTTCAATCAGCATGTCTGTGTAGAACTGAGCCGAGCCTTTCATGATCCTATAGGCCCACCGTAAGAACTTCTTGTCTCGCGTATAGAGGTAGTGTTCCCAGAGGTGTGTACAAAGCCATGCGGAACCACTTGCAGCAGATCCCCAGGAAGCACCTTCACCGGGCGCAGTAAATCCCCAGGGATTTGCGAGCACATGCGCGACCCAACCTCTTGCGTTGTAATAGAGTTTAGCGGTCTTTGCCCCCGGCTCCTGTAACGATGCAATAAGTGAAAAGAGTGGTTCGTGAAGTTCCGAAAGATTTGTGATCTCTGCAGGCCAGTAATTCATCTGCACGTTTATGTTCAGGTGCCAGTCGGCATTCCAGGGAGCTTGCACGCCTTCTGACCAGATTCCTTGAAGATTGGCGGGCAAACCACCCGGCCGAGACGAGGAGATCAAGAGATATCGACCAAAGTTGAAATAGAGAGCTGATAGACCCGGGTCAGGATTGCCATCCGCAAAGGCCTTGAGGCGTTCTGGGGTAGTAAGGGATGCGCCTTTCGGATTCGGTGGTCCAAGTGTCAGTCTGACGCGATTGAAGTAGCGTTGGTAATCTGCGCGATGGGCAGCAAGCAGTGCTTCATAACTCTGCGACTCCACCTGGTCCAAATCATTCTTTGAAGCCGCGACCGGGTCAGCAGTACGACGTCCGGCAAAGCCTTGATAGTCGGTGGCGGCAGTAATGAACAGTGTTGCTTCATCGGCGCCGGTTACTCGTATTGCTTTATCTGTTGTGGTGATTTCGCCACCACGGTTGAGTACCCGCAGCCCCACGCCATACTTCATTCCCTTACCGTCAGTCCCATTGTTGAGTTGCCCTGACAGGAGCAAACCATTTTGCCCGTCATTCGCCACTTCGAACCGTTCGGGACGATCAAGAGAAGCTTCAAAGGCTACGCTTCCTGGCTTGTTGGCGGACAAACGAATAACAATTGCCTCTCCCGGGGCGGAAGCAAAAGCCTCGCGCAGATAAGCAACACCGGCGCGTCTGTAACTAACACGCGCGACAGCATCAGCGAGATTGAGCTCGCGTTTGTAGTCTGTAACTTCACCATTGTCAGGAAAAAGCAGTTTCAGATCACCCAACACCTGGTAGGAACCGTATTGAGCATCCTTTCCACTACCTCTTGCTGAACCGGGGCCCTGGCAGGTGAAATGTGCATAGACAAGTTTTTCTGCCTCGACGTTTTTGCCCTCAAGCAACAGACGTCGAATCTCGGGCAGATATTTTGCGGCATCGGGACGGTCAGCATCCTGAGGCGATCCGGACCATAGCGAGTTCTCGTTTAGGATGATGCGTTCTTCGAGAACGCCGCCAAAGATCATCGCTCCTAATCTACCGCTGCCTAGCGGTAGGGATTGTGTGAACTGCTCGGCGGGTTTATCAAACCAAATAAGTTGGTCCGAAGAGGCAACTGATGCGGCGGATGCAGAGCACAATAAGACAAGAGCCAAGAAAACGCTCAGGGCAAAGCGTCCTGTAGTTCTAATCGGGGGCAGTCTTACCGCTCTCACCATCAAAGTTTAACGAGGGGGAGTGCTTATGATCGAAAGTCTTAATGGGAATACTTAGTGTAAAGGGCGGAAGCGATTAAGCTGACCGCCCTTTTGAAATCCGCTCAACTGCTTTTGCGGAATGTGGTTTTTTCAATTAGAAGAACACTCTGATTCCAAACTGGATATAGCGCGGGTTATTCACAGCGAAGAGTGTTCCAAAGTTTGCATCGTAAGATTGTCGCAAACGATAGAGCTTCAAGCCCTCAAGCGTCCTGATATCGAACGAGTTCGGATTCCTGGTGGCAAAGCCTTCTGGAATCGGAGTGCGGAAGAAGTCTAACGGTATAGCGCCGCTTGGCAGCCGGCTGTTAATGATCAGGTTGTTGACTTGCGCAAGCGTTGCCGTTTGGCCGGGATTAAAAGCAATCCAGTTATTGACGTCCGTCTGAGTCAGGAGCGCTTCATTTGGCAAGCCACCAAAACCTGGAGGCGTATTCCCTATATTGTTGAACCGGAAATTCGGATGGTTGAAAGCATTGATGAAATCAACCCTGAAGTTGATACGCCGCTTTCCTTCGTTGTCTGCGAACGGCCAGGGGAAATTTTTCTGAACTGAAAGATCGAAGTACTCCTGTAGTGGAGCCCGCACATCCAACGTTCTCGGCGCATTACCCAACGAGCCTTTGGCTGGTCGCATAAACGCGGCGGGATTGATGTAAGGCTCACAAGTTGCGCCTAACGTGCAATCCTTGGAATACAGGGGATTCTTAATGGGCACGCCCGATACTATGTCCAGTCTAATTGCTCGATTCGTTCCGCTAAGGCGATTCGTATCGGTGATGATGGGGACAAATGGCATCCCACCCTGCAATCGAAACACACCAGACACGGCCCACCCTCCAAGCGCGGCATCTACGACCCCGGGAGCATCTCGCAGGAAAGTGCGTCCGCGTCCGAATGGAAGGTCATAAACAAATGTCGAGCTGAAGTTGTGCTTGATGTCGAATGTCGAGATCGCACGGTCTGAGCTGCGCGGTTGTCCGTAGGACACCTGTTGTCCTAGATTGGTTGGGCTTGTCAAAACTCGCGTGTCAGGACTGGCGTCGGACGCTTCGTCGATCGACTTGCCGTAGGTGTAGTTGGCTGTGAAAGTCAATCCCCGTGACACGCGACGGCGAAAGTCCACATAAGCTGCATGCCTGATGCTGTTGGCTGAAGGATCAAAGAAGCTAAACAGATTGTTAAATCCAAAGAACGGACTTACAACACTGCTGCGTGGTATCGAAACCACTGCTCCGAGGAGATTCCTGCGTCCCAAAGGATCATTGAATGCAGTTTCAGATGGGAGATTGCTTCCCTCAAGAAACTCAATAAACCCGATGTCCTTAGGATTAATGTTGACGAATGGCATGTAGAGGTGGGTCCCCTTGTTGCCAACATAGGCTACTTCGACAACAGTGTTACGGAAGGGTTCAAAAGAGATTGACAGGTTCCAGTTTTGACTATAGGGAATGTTGCCGCTGTCTTCTGACAATATCGCGAATCCCGGAGTCCCGAGGCTATTAAGGACGACTAACCCGGCCGAATCTGTGCCTAGGACCTGGTCAATGGGCGCCCCGGCGATAAACGGGGGGTTACCCGTCAACCGCACAGGTCCGGTCGGATCTGCTGTACCCCCGGCAGTCGAACCGTTGGCAAGAGTAGAGACTCCAGTGAAAGCTCCAAAGTCCGGACTAGGCAATCTGTTGTTGCCTGTGATTGGAGCGTGTGAAAGGCCGAAACCCCCTCGGATCACTGCACTCCGCTCCTCAAACCAATTAAGAAACTTTGGACTCCACGCGAAACCGAATCGAGGTTCAAATCCCCAGTAGTCCACAGGTACCAGGTATCTCGATCGTCCTCCTTGCCCTGAGAAAGCAAACGGTGGAATCTGAACGGTTGTAGGCACTACTGACGGGATTGGAGCGTCAGCCGGAGCGTTCGCCGCCAAAAGTCCGAGACCGATGGCAGTCGCTCGACGCTGGGCTTGAGTTAATGTGACCGCCTGAGCAAGGTCCGGTCGAAACACGCCCTGAAGATCATTCTTCTCGGTACGGGGATACTGCAGCGTATAGCGCAGGCCCAGGTTTAATGTCAGATTTGGACGCACTTTCCAGTCGTTCTGAACAAACGCGGCGCCGCTCTTCCAACGATAGTCATAGTTAAGTAGCAGGGGCCTGACCTGAACGGTATTGGGTACGCCGATCAGCAGACTCGCCAGATTGGACCCACCATTTGCCACATTGGTCGAACGGTTGCTGCTGGTGTTTACTACTCGGAATTCCCACCTTCCACCAGACGCCCCAAAGAAAGGAATGACATTGAGTCTGGCGTAGTTTAAATCGACTCCAAACTTCCAGGTTTTGTTTCCGCGGCTCCAATAGAAAACGTCGTTGATGTTGAACCGCTCTTCGACGTTGAAGTTGTTGGTAGAGCCCGATGAACCGACATCGGCAAAAGCATTGGTGTGTCCGTCCTGACTAATCTGAAACAGCGGAATTCCGCCGGTTGTTAGACTTGGAAGTCCCAACTCATTGGCTAGATTCCGACCACCTTGAATGGAAAACTCGGGCGAAAAGTCCTCACTGAAAACGCCTCGGGTGTAGTTGAGCCGCAGGTCGTTAACCATTGTCGGCGAAAGAATGTTGTTAAATGCAACTAGCATTTGCTTAGCATCGCTGTAAGCGGCGTTGTTGCCGTTAACGTCACTGCCAAAACCTCTCACGCCGACTGCGGGAGTTACGGTGTAGCGGAAGGTCACATTGGAGTCACTAGTGATTCTGTGGTCAAGTTTAATCGTATACCTGGTCTCATCCTGTCTGACGAACCGTTCGATAATATGATTTCTGACCAGACCAGCATCGAGAAAGTAATTGTCAGTCGGTGGTGGCATGAACGCCAGAATATTTGGAGCAATGGGATCCAGAAAGGCCGAGGGGATCACATTTAGACCCGGTATCGGATTCGCGTTTGTTTCGGGCGTACATTGTGGCCCAGTGGGCGTCATAATCGCTCTGGGATCCCCAAATTGGCAGAACTGATTAGTTCCTGTGAGGACGATCGGTCTTAGCACCCCATTCACAACGGTGAACTGTTGATAGATGTTTGCATTGCCGATTGCAGGAAGGTTGAACTGCTGCGCAACAGCTGCCGGCAACAGTCCACTACTTGTTCTGACTAAACCTCTGAAATCACCCGCGCGCTGTGCTGCTGTAGGCAATAGGGTAGTCTGCGTCACAAAGTCTTTTCGCCAACGCGGTTCATACGCAAAGAAGAAGAAGGTCCGATCACGTCCATTGTAAAGAGCTGGCCCACCTTCACCGAATCGTGGTAGAAACACGGGGCCACCCGCTGTAACCGAGACTTGGTTATACCTCAAGTTATTGGCCGGTCGCGGTCCGGTACCAATGCGATAGGGTCTGGCGTTGGTTACAGGATTACGGTGATACCAAAGTGCAACACCATTGAAATCGTTTGTTCCAGACTTCGTGGTAGCATTAATTACACCGCCTGCTGTGTTTCCATATTCTGCAGAATAAGCCGACGTCTGGACCGTAAACTCTTGCACAGTCTCGGGAGTAAAACTCACGACAGCACGTGCAATACCAACTCCTGTGTTATTGACGCCGTCTGCCAATATCGCGGTACTTCCTGGTCGACCACCATTCAGGCTGAGATTAAACCCAGGAACAGGTTGTCCAGACGTAACTTCCGGGTCTTCACTACCTGCGTCTCCGGTAACGTTTGGGGCCGTCACTGCCAGATCGAGTACGCTACGATTATTAAGTGGGATATCTTGTATCTGGCGTTCAGTAATTGTATGCGTAGTTGTCCCACCTTCGGTGTTGAGCAACTGCGAATCGGCGACAACCGTAATCTGCTCCTCAACCTGTCCAGTCTCCAGCACAACATTCACAGTAGCCGTAGTCGCAGTATCAACTTTTACGCTTTCCACCAGGGCACGTTTGAAGCCTGCAGCCTCTACCC
>CAZNPP010000069.1:0-21122 GCA_964574785.1 uncultured Chloracidobacterium sp.
GATCCTGAACTCGAAAGCGAGGGTCAGGCAGATCGCGTTGGAGGCAACGTAAAGGAAGGTTTTGGCAAAGCAAGACGTAAAGTGGGAGAGGCGATTGAGGATATAGGAGATTCAATTAGCAGATAAGTTTTCACCTCAGCTAACACGCAAGAGCTAACCCGCAAAAAGGCCTGCGCTCGTCAATGACGTCGCAGGCCTTTTTCATTTTCATAAGTCGACTTTGAAACTACTCTTTGCGAACATGTTCAGCGCCCATGTCCTCGAGCAGATGTTCTAGCCTGTCAACGTCCTCGTCGTTCCGAGCTTCAACGCCAACTAGAATTCCACCTTCTCTAATGCCGGCGTCGTATACGCGGGCACGATGTTCAGGTATACCAGCACCAATCAATGCGCCTATTAGTCCTCCAGTCGCTCCTCCGGCACCAGCGCCGGCGAGCGCAGCGGCTATTGGACCAGCAATTACAAGATTGAGGCCGGGTATGGCAATGGTCGTACCTACGGCTACAATGGCGGCAATTACTGCCCCGACAGCACCGCCTACCGCGCCACCGATGCCGGCGCCATCAACGGCATGCGTACGAGTTTGTAATGCGAACTCTTTGTTGCGTGTAGCGTCAGACATAAGAACGCTGATGTCATCACGCGTGTAGCCTCTCTTCAATATCGCATCGACTGCGGCCTCGGCCGCTACACGATTCTTTAGAAGACCCGTAACTAATAGAGGTTTTGCCATTTAAAATTCTCCTTTCAGCTCATTTCATAAATGAGACAATCAATGAGTGTGGGGCAAGCATTGTGCCGCAGATGGGCGTATGGATAACCGCAAATTCCTTTCACAACCTTTCCTAAATTCATTCAGCAGGTTGTAGAAGTGCGTTTTGCTTTAGTACGCTCAAAGTCCGACAAACTTCAGTTTGTCGTTCATCGTGTACTCGGGGGTTGAAGAAACGTCAGGGGCCAGCTTATCCGACTAACGTCACAGCTTGTCTTTCCTTATATTGGTACTACAGGGAATTAAAGGCGTGAGGGCTGCGAAAGGGAGATAAACGACAAACTGAAGCTTGTCGGACGAGGTAATCAACTGTGAGAATTCTGCACCTCAGTTCAGCAGACACTATTGGCGGCGGTGAGCGTCATCTAATAGATCTTGCCGACGGTCACAAGCTCTTGGGCCATGACGTGCATCTGGTTGTGCGCCCCCGCTCTCCACTAATCACCGCAGTCAGGAATGTCTGCCCGGATAACATAAGTACTATCCCTCTTCGTAATGCGTTGGATGCCACAAGTGCCCGAGCGCTCTCGCATCTCGTCAAAACTAAAAGAATTGAAATAATCCACGCCCATATGGGTCGAGACTACCCACTCGCCTGTTTCGCCGCTCGACAGAATCCAGCCGCTAGATTGATCATAACTCGTCACGTTCTTTTCCCCTTGTCGCGACTACACGGAGTGTCTCTCAAGTACGTGAACAGGGTCATTGCTGTTTCAAAAGCGGTTGCCCGCTCTCTGCGCGAGCAGGGTCTCGTATCAGAAGAAAAGATTGCGATTATTCCCAATGGAATTGATCTGAAACGCTTCGATAGACCAAAAGAGGTTGCAGCGCGAAATCGACTAATGAATCTATGCGAGTTACCCGAGAATAGCTTGCTCATAGGTACCGTGGCCGAACTCAAGGATCTCAAGGGCCACGAGGAGTTTCTACGGGCCGCCGCAATAATTGCTCAGCAGTTTCCTCAATCTCATTTTTTGGTTGCCGGAGATGATCCCTCACGCGGTAAGGAATATCTTGCCGAACTCAAGTGCCTGATAGGCGAGTTGAATCTCGATGAGCGGGTCCACTTGCTTGGTTGGATTGAAGATATAACTCAACTGGTGGACGCCTTGGACGTTTTTGTATTGGCTTCTCGGACAGAATCTTTTGGGTTAGCGATCATAGAAGCGATGGCCTTAGGCATTCCAGTTGTTGCGACAGAGACTGAAGGGGCAAGGGAGATTATTCAGCATGCTGAGACGGGAGTTTTGACTCCCATCAATGATTTCAAAGCTTTGGCCCGCGCAGTTGCCCAGTTATTGGGAGATAGCAAAAAGAGAGAGCTATTAAGCCAACATGCCCGTGAAAGAGTGCGCACTAACTTTAGCCTTGAACAAATGCTGACCGCTACAGAACGGCTGTATCGTGAGTGTCTTGAACGTCCGACACGTCCGACAAACTTCAGTTTGTCGTCTGCATCTGAATGAGTCTAGTTGCCGGAACGAAAGCGACAAACTGAAGTTTGTCGGACTTTTTTATAGCTGATCTATCTTAGCTGCGAGGATGAAATCGCTTTCAGTTAGACCATCAATCTTATGAGTCCAGATAGTAATCTCAGCCTTACCCCAACCAAAACAAACATCTGGATGATGCCCTTGCTCCTCGGCCAACTCGCCCACTCGATTCACGAAAGCTTGTGCCGCACGAAAATCTTTGAATGCGTAACTCTTCTTTAAATGATGTTCGTTAACCACCTCCCAATTCTCGAGTTCACTCAAGAGGTCCTTAATTTGCTCGCCCTTGAGCGGCGGTACGCCACCACGACACGGAACACACTCTCGACTTGCAAGCCCACTCATAAAACCTCCGATTAGATCGTGTTGTCACTGAGACAGACCTATTCTATACGCAATTTTAAGACTTGCTAAGATCGCGTATTAACAGCTAGTCTTAACCACTGGCACCAGAAACCAATAAAATGAAGTAATAAGTAAGAAGCCCGGTTGAACTTTGCTGGCGGCACATTGTTATGACTGGGTTGTTCATAGGAGGCTTTGTGGCTGTTATTCGTCCGTTCGCAGCTTTGCGGCCCAACTCTGAACGCGCTCCCGCCGTGGCCAGCGTTCCATACGACGTTGTCAGTACTGAAGAAGCCCGCGCCTTGGCTGCTGGCAATCCGTATAGCTTTCTTCATGTTTCCCGGCCAGAAATCGATCTGCCCCTGGATACGGATCCTTATGACGAAGTGGTCTACAGAAAAGCAGTTGAGAATTTTCAGAAGCTTAAAGAGACGTGTCCGCTAGAAATAGAGGCTGCGCCGAGCATCTACCTGTATCGGCTAATCATGGGAGAACATGAGCAGCTTGGTGTTGTGGCCTGCTGTTCCGTCGACGAGTATGACAAGGATCAGATTCGCAAGCATGAACGAACTCGTAAAGATAAGGAGGACGATCGTACACGCCATATGCTCATGCTGAAGGCCCAAACTGGGCCGGTGTTTCTTACTTACCGCGCACGCGCTGATATCGACAGCATGATAATGGATACAGTCGTTGCGCATCCTCTCTTCGATTTTGCGGCAGAGGATGGGGTGCAACACACGATCTGGCGCGTCCCTGATCCAGTACGATTCGTCCAGGCCTTTCGACAAGTACCGTTTCTGTATATTGCTGATGGTCACCATCGGGCGGCAAGCGCCAGTCGAGCTCGGGCTGAATTAAGGGACCAAAATCAGGAACACACGGGAGATGAAGAGTACAACTTCTTTCTGGCCGTTATTTTTCCAGACGAAGAAGTTCAGATACTACCGTACAACCGGGTAGTTCGAGATTTGAACGGGATGTCAGTCGAGGAGTTTCTGGGACGCCTCCGGGATAGCTTTGATGTTGAGGAGAATGGTGCCGCCTTGCCCGAGCAGCCGGGAACTTTTGGCATGTATTTGAATGGCCGATGGTATCGATTAAGGTGGCGACGCAAATCCTCAGCCGAGAGCGGAACCGTAGCCTCGCTTGATGTCGCAATCCTTCAAGATAATTTACTTGCGCCCATCCTCAACATCCATGAAGTACGAACTGATAAGCGAATTGACTTTGTTGGTGGAGTTCGCGGGACACACGAACTCGAACGGCCAGTGGATGAAGGCATGGCAGCAGTAGCATTTTCGCTTTACCCTACAACTGTGGAAGATCTTCTTCGCGTATCAGACGCGGGCGAGATCATGCCGCCAAAATCGACGTGGTTCGAACCTAAGCTCCGGGATGGCCTTCTAATTCACATGATCTGACGGAGTTGTTGGACCATGCTTATACCTCTTTTGGTGACTTGTTATGTTAGTACTGATCGCTGACAAATTTGAAGAGTCAGGGCGTAAGTCGCTCCAGACTATCGGCTGCGCTGTTTCATATGAACCTGACTTAAGAGACGATTCCCTCGTTGATGCTATTCGCAAAGCTTCACCCGATGTCCTCGTTGTGCGCTCAACGAAGGTAACTGAGCCAATGCTTGACGCTGGATCGCTGAAACTCGTGGTCAGGGCCGGCGCAGGTTACAACACCATCGACGTTGCAGCAGCCTCTCGTCGGGGCATCTATGTATCGAACTGTCCGGGAAAGAATTCAATTGCCGTTGCAGAATTGGCTTTCGCTCTGATCCTTGCGCTCGACCGGCGTGTCGTCGACAACGTGATTAGTCTGCGCCGAGGCGAGTGGAATAAAAAAGAGTTTTCAAAGGCACGCGGTCTTTACGGCCGTACGTTAGGGTTGATTGGTGTAGGTCGAATAGGCCAGGACATGATCCCCCGTGCACAGGGATTTGGAATGCCCGTTTGTGCTTGGAGTCGCAGCCTCACGCCAGAACGTGCTGTTGCCTTGGGGGTTGAGCCTAAAGCTTCACCGCTGGAAGTGGCCCACGCTGCTGACATTGTTAGCGTGCATCTCGCTCTTACTCCTGAGACCCGCTCTCTAATTGGAGAAGACTTTTTTAATGCAATGCGAGAGGGCTCCTATTTCATTAATACCTCACGTGGAGAAGTAGTTAATCAAGAGGCTTTAATGGCGGCGCTGCGTACTCGTAACATCAGAGCCGGTCTCGACGTCTATGCGGCTGAACCCGCCGGCAGTTCCGGTGAGTTTGTCGACGATATTCGAAAGGAATCAAGTCTTTATGGGACGCATCACATTGGCGCGTCGACCGATCAGGCTCAGGAAGCGATTGCCGCCGAAACAGTGCGTATTATTAAGGAATTTAAGGAGACCGGGAGGGTTCCGAACGTCGTTAATCTTGCGCGTCATTCGCCAGCAACGCACCGGCTAGTCGTTAGACATCTTGATAGACCAGGCGTCTTGGCGGCAGTGCTCGATAGCATCAAGGCTGAACAAATAAACGTGCAGGAGATGGAGAACATAGTATTTGAGGGAGCTGAAGCTGCTGTAGCGAGAATTAATTTAGACAATGCTCCTTCCTCTGAAGTATTGAATCGGCTAAGGATAGATAATCCCAACATAATAGAGTTAGACCTGCTTAACTTGGGCGCTACATGATTCCCCTATCTGTTGGTGCTTGTTCATGAACACAGTTCTCATCACGGGCGCCTCCAGTGGGATTGGCGCAGCCTTTGCGCGAAAACTGGCAGTTCAGGGTCGCAACCTTCTGCTCGTCGCTCGTTCAGAAGATAAGTTAATCACGATCTGTAACGAGATAGGTCGGACCAGCAGTGTCCGCGCCCAGTATGTCGCCCTAGACCTCTCGCAATTAGGTGCTCCCTTGCGGCTATATGAAGAGACGCAGAAGCGCGGACTAGCGATTGACATGTTGATTAACAATGCGGCCTTTGGCGCAATGGGTGACTTTGCAAAACTCGACCTCGAGCGCCAGCTGAACATGCTTGATCTGAATATCAAAGCGTTGGTTAGTCTTACTCACCTATTCCTGGCGCAGATGCGCCAAACCAAGCAAGGCACAATTATCAATGTGGCATCAACGGCAGGCTTTCAACCCGTGCCTTTTATGGCCAACTATGCTGCAACAAAGGCCTTCGTGCTTTCGTTTTCTGAAGCTCTGTGGGAAGAGAATAGACATTATGGGATTCACGTAATGGCTCTTTGCCCGGGTGTTACGGAGACAAAGTTTTTTGAAGCTGCCGGGGTTGACAAGCCACCACTGCGTGCTGCTCAAACTGCCGATGAGGTTGTGGAAACGGCTTTGCGAGGTTTGACTCGCCAAAAGAGCCATATCATTTCAGGGTGGAGTAACTTTTTCACCACTGAGGCCGAGCGTTTCGTTCCGCGTTCTTTGGTTGTAAGAATTGCAGGTCGCATACTGCGTTCTAAATATGGTGCTGATAGTAATGATTAATGTTGGAGGTACTAAATGACTGAACGGATCTTTAATTTTAGTGCTGGTCCAGCGATCCTTCCCGAACCTGTCTTAGAGGAGGCTCAGCGCGATTTGTTGAGCCTTCCTGGTGTAGGGATGTCGGTTATGGAGATCAGCCATCGCTCAAAAACTTTTGATGAGATCATTGGTCGTGCTGAAAGAGAATTGAGAGAATTACTCAATATCCCCTCGCACTATCACGTACTTTTCTTACAAGGGGGCGCCAGTCTCCAGTTCTCTATGGTGCCAATGAATTTCCTGCCCGAAGGAGGAAGTGCTGATTACATCATCACAGGAAGTTGGGGTAAGAAAGCTCTGAAAGAGGCTAAGCGAGCCGGTTCGATAAATGTTGCTGCCACCATGGCTGACGCCGGCTTTAAGGGCGTACCGGCTCAGGATGCATTGGATCTTGATTCGAATGCGGCATACGTTCACATTACAACAAACGAAACTATTGAAGGAGTTGAGTGGAAACTGGAGCCTGACGTTGCTGGGATTCCTCTAGTTGCCGATGCCTCATCCGATATTCTGTCGCATCCTATTCCTGTTGAAAAATACGCGCTCATCTATGCCGGGGCGCAGAAGAACATGGGCCCTAGCGGTGTCACGCTGGTCATCATTCGTGATGACATGCTGCAACGCATTCCAGACGGGCTCCATACAATGTTGGATTACCGGACCCATGTCGAAAATAGATCGCTCTATAACACACCTAACACTTGGGGCATCTACATTATTAGCCTCGTGTGCAAGTGGTTGAAGGAGAAGGGCGGCTTGGTAATGATGCAACGGGAGAATGAAGACAAGGCACACTTGCTCTATGATCTAATCGACGGCACCGATTTCTACCGTGGTCATGCCGAACCTGAATCAAGATCGCTAATGAACATTACCTTCAGACTTCCAACTGAGGAACTTGAGAAGAAGTTTACTGCAGAAGCCACGGCCCAAGGTCTCGATGGTCTGAAGGGGCATCGCTCTGTCGGTGGGATACGAGCGTCAATCTACAACGCGTTTCCTAAAGCCGGAGTCGAAGCATTGGTTGCCTTCATGAAAGATTTTGAGCGAAGGAACGGATAACATTGAGAGGTTGCAACCACTGTCTGATCGAAACGATTCTCGTGAAGTAAACCTCTCAAGTGAAGGTGAGAGCTTCACCTTCCAGGTTGGTGAAGCTGAAGCGGGAGAACGTCTTGACGCTTTCCTCGCGATGCATATTGAGGGTTGGAGTCGTTCACGGCTCCAACGACTAATCGAAGATGGCGATGTGCTGGTGGGGGGGCGCAAGGTCAAGGCCGCTTACAAGCTAAAAGCTCTTGAAGAAATCGATGTAGATCTAGTCGCTACACCGCCAGGTTCCTTCGGTCCTGAAGACATTCCCATCGATGTCATATACGAAGATGATGACTTAATTGTCGTTAACAAGCCTGCCGGTTTGGTGGTTCACCCGGCTGCTGGAAACCCCTCAGGCACTCTGGCCAACGCCTTGGCTTATCATTTCGAGCGACTCTCAAGTCGCGCCGGTTCAATCCGGCCCGGCATTGTCCACAGGCTTGATAAGGGAACATCAGGTCTGATGGTTGTCGCTAAAACTGAAGCAGCGCATGAGAATCTCTCTGATCAGTTCAGAGCGCGCTCGGTTCGGAAGTCCTACGTTGCACTCGTTCACGGTGTGACAACGCGGGAAAGTGGTAAGATTGACCAACCCATTGCACGAGACCCACGTAATCGAACTCGGATGGCAGTGGTGTCTGGGGGACGGACAGCGCTCTCAATATTTCGAGTAAGAACTCGCTTTCATCAATTTACATTGCTTGATGTGGAACTTAAGACTGGACGCACTCACCAAATTCGCGTACATCTCTCATGGCTAAAGCATCCGGTAGTGGGTGACGATCTGTATGGTGGTGGCCGAGACAATATGGTCAAGGATCCACGACTCCGTTCGGAGATTCGAAAACTTAATCGTCAGTTCTTGCATGCGGAGCGGCTTGGCTTCAGCCATCCAGTGACTGACAAGCCGATGGAATTTGAAATGCTACTACCGAATGAACTGCGGCAGCTACTTACATTGGTGGAATCAAGTGATTGAGTCGCGGTAGATAGTTCGGTTGCTGCTTAATCTAAACAAGGTTTGCGTTCTTGGTTTGTTTTACTCGGTGTGTTTTCATAGCATTTCGGGCACTGTGAGGGCAACGGGGCTCGGTTTTGATGGCATCGAACCGCAGGTTTAACGCACGTGCCATTGGCTTCATTTGCCGTTTCTTTTGACTAGTATTCAATCTGTTCTAAATATGATTTTCAGTGGATTTCGCCTGTTGTGGAATAGCTCGGTATTTTTCCTGGGCTTTGCGGTTTTCTGTAACTTTGCAGTGGCCCAAAGCCAGAAGCCTCAACCTAGTCCCACTCCGCCTCCTGCTGTTGAGGCTGAGCAGACAGAACGCATTTTTATTAGGGTCGTACGACTGCCAATTACTGTTGTTGACAGGAAGGGGCAGTTTGTTCCCGGCCTGACAAAGAACGACTTTCTGGTCTTTGAAGATAAGGTTCCGCAAGAGATTGAAACCTTCTCAGATGATCTTGGGCAATCGCTGCCACTCTATATTGCGGTTTTGATGGATACGTCACCTTCCACTGCCGGCAAACTGAAGTTTCAACAAGAGTCGGCGATGAACTTTATTCAAACAGTAGTTCGGCCAAGAAGGGACCAGGTTCTATTCGCTACTTTCGATGATGAGATTACTTTGCGGCAGGATTTCACCGATAAGCTTGATTCTCTCGATCGAGCAGTTTTTGCAGTGAAGCAGACGGGAAGGCAAACAGCTCTTTATGATGCTGTCTGGCAGTTTTGCGATGAAAAGTTGAGATCGGTACCGGGAAGGCGGGTGCTGGTGGTGATCACCGATGGCGAGGATACCTACAGTCGTGCAACATTGCGCGATGCGATTGATATTGCGCAGCGCACTGAAACAACAGTCTTTGCGATTTCAACCAAGGGTGGTTTTCTAAGTACAGTTCCAGGTGTCGAAATGGGCCAGGTTAAGGACCGAAAAGATCGCGACCTGGTTACGTTAGCAGAAGAGACAGGAGGGCTTGCCTTCTTCACTGGAGACATGCTCACGCTGGAACGTTCGTTTACACGTATTTCTAAAGAGCTTCGGGCTCAGTATCTGGTGACGTATAAGCCGACAAACGACCGTTACGACGGCAGCTTTCGGCGAATAGAGGTAAGGCTGAATGATCGTCGTGGGAATCTTAGGGTGCGAACTAAGCACGGTTATAAAGCAATCGCGGATAGCGTTACTCCATAGGAGTGTTATTGGTTTATGTTTTGTCACGGGTTAAGAGGCTTTAGGATGTTCGGCGTCCTCATTGTGGTGCTGTTGATCTTTAGCGGGATCAATAGCAGTAATCTCGTTGCGCAGTCAGAAAGTGAAAACTCTGGTGAGAGAATGCACCAGCCCTCTGCTTCTCCGACGCCGCCGGCGCGCAGGGTAGATATTCCCGAGGACTCAGATGACGTCATCAGAGTAGAGACCAACCTAACGAATATCTTTTTCACAGCCGCCGACAAGAACAAGCGTTTCGTTAACAGCTTAAAGCAGGAAGATGTCCGCGTATACGAAGATGGCAAGCCGCAGCAGATCTTTACGTTCCAGCAGAACATCGATCTACCATTGTCAGTTGCATTGCTACTTGATACCAGTGTTTCGGTGGAAAGAACTTTACCTGATGAAAAAGCCGCCGCCCGTTCATTTCTCGAAGCTGTGTTGCGTTCTGAGAAAGATGAGGCGGCTGTGATCTCGTTTACTGGAGAGGTTACGCTCGAACAAGGCTTTTCAGGTAACCTCAGCAGATTAAGAAATGCGATAGACAAGGTCGAGTTTGTGCCTCCGGCAGGTTACATCGGCGGAGGTGTGGTGGTGGGAAGCACTCCGCCAATCTTTGGAAGGAATAATGCTTTGGCAGGTAACACCGCGGTCTGGGACGCGGTTTGGGTGGCTTCAAATGAGTTATTTCTTGAGTCCGCCCAGAACACGAGACGCGCGATTATCTTGCTCACTGACGGTGATGACACAATTAGTCAGGTGAAGATGCAGGATGCTATCGAGACCGCTCAAAAAGCCGACGCTTTCGTCTATGCAATCGGAATCGGCGACAGCTATCGAGGCGGTGTTGATGAAGGTGCGCTTAGAAAGATCGCTGAACAAACGGGTGGGCGAGCTTACTTTCCAAGAAGTGAGCGCGAACTCCGCGAAGCTTTCGCTCAAATTCAGAGTGATCTGAGGGAACAGTATTTACTCGCTTATTCTCCATCAAATAAGGAACGTGATGGCACCTATCGTCTGATAAAACTGGAAATTGTGGATCCTGAGATACGCAAGCAGCTAAAGCTAAATTATCGCCCCGGGTATTTTGCCAAGACAAGTGAGCCGCCCACCCCCACACGGAAGTAGCTATCCTTGTAAGTCTTTACTGCTCTAATTATTACGGCAAATCTGCGAGTGACAAGCGTTGGCGGATTTTGTTATACTGCCTCGGCCGTAGCGGTCCAAGCTATAGGTTCTTGCCAGACAGGCTACCAGCTCCCACGTAAACAATCACAATTTTGCCTTTCTCGAGCTTGCGTACTCGCAATTGAAGCTTGATTAGCACCAATTCATCGGTTCAGTATCCATTAGAGACTTGTTTACTTTGCGACACAGATGATCAAAAGCGACTCAGAATGTTGCCGGGTACTGATCGTGGACGATGATCCAAAGATCCTCGATCTACTGGTTGACCTTCTTGAACACGAAGGGTACGAAGTAGCGTCGGCGGCAGATGGTGCTCGAGCACTAGAAATCGTAGCAACGTTCGACCCGGATCTCGTTATCAGCGACGTGGTGATGCCCGTTGTCGATGGGCTCAAGTTGTGTCGTCAACTCAAACAAGACAGCCGCACGACTACGATTCCAATTCTGTTGATAAGTGGCAATCGCACATCCGATGATGACGGTATTGAAGGCCTGACTGCAGGGGCGGACGATTATTTAGAGCTTCCTTTCCGCAACGAAGAGCTGCTTGTGAAGGTTGCGCGACTTACTGAGCGGCATCGAGTTGAAAAGCACTATCGTGAAATCGTGGACCAAGCTGCCGACATAATCTACACACGAAACATGGACGGCTACCTCACAAGTATCAACACTGCCGGGACAAGGTTTTTCGGTCGACCTGCCACAGAGTTAGTTGGCACCCACTTATCAGCACTAATTGGTGAGGAAGCGGCCGCCCGTGACATCCGCGAGCTAAAAGTAAGCACCTCCGAATCGCTACCCCGTTCTGTCTACTGCTTGCCGGACGCTCGAGGAACACTTCGATATCTGGAAGGAGTTATCACGGTAAAACGCGATAGATCGGGAAAGCCCGCCGAAGTGCGTGCCGTGGTCCGAGATATTACGGAACAAAAGGTGGTCGAGGAGTCGCTCAAAGAGAGCGAGGAACGTTATCGACGCCTCGTCGAAATGTCTCCCGAGGCAATTGTTATCTGTTGTAAAGGCAAACTTGCCTACGTGAATCCGGCGGCCCAGGAACTTTGGGCAGCAAAGAGTGCAGAACAGTTAATCGGAAAAGCGCTCGTCGAGGTAGTACATCCCGATTCAAGGAAATTTGCTACCGAGCAAATCCTAAGAATCGAGCAGGAGTGCGTTTCTTCGCCACCAGTAGAGGAGAGATTCCTTCGACTAAACGGAGAGACAATAGAGGTTGAAATTGCAGGAATACCGTTCACTTTCAAAGCGCAACCGGCCGTTAAGGCAGTAATCCGCAATATCACAGAACAGAAACGAGCCCGTGAAGCTTTGAGAGAAGCAGAAAAGCGCCTGCGCACTGTGGTTGGAAGTGCGTCGCTGGTGCTGTTTGCACTTGATCGGAACGGGGTTTTCACGCTGTCTGAAGGAGAGGGGCTGAAAACTCTTGGCCTAAGACCTGGTCAGATCGTCGGTCAGTCAGTGTTTGATCTCTATGCTCACGTTCCGGAAATTCTCGACAATGTTCGTAGAGCGTTAGCAGGGGAATCGTTTTCAACGGCGGTCCAGCATGGCGACCTTACTTTTGATACCCGCTATACGCCTTTGACGGACGAGCGTAATCAGATAGCAGGCATAATCGGTGTTGCAACAGACATCACTGAGAACCGGAAAGCGGAGCAGGCTTTACGCGAGAATGAGGAACGGTATCGGGAGTTATTCGAAAATGCAAATGACATTATCTACACTCACGATCTTGCGGGGAATTTTACATCTCTCAACCGAAGTGGCGAGCGGATCATCGGGTACAGTCGTGATGAAGCTGTCTGCATGAATGTTTCGGACGTGATCGCTCCTGAATACTGTGACCTCGCTCGAAGAATGATGGCGCAAAAGTCCATTAGCGGAGCACCAACAGTCTACGAACTTGAGGTCATAACAAAAGATCGCCGTCGCGTTCGGCTTGAAGTAAGCACCCGCGTGATCTACCACAGTGGGAAGCCAGTTGCAGTTCAGGGCATCGCTCGTGACTTAACAGAGCGGAAGCGTTCAGAAGAGGCGCTTCGCCAAAGCCAAACCTTCTTTCACAGCTTCATGGACAACAGTCCTGCAGTTGCGTTTATGAAAGACGAAGTCGGCCGGTACGTCTATGTAAACAAACCTTTTGAGGATTTCTTCGGACAGAAATTGAGTTTCTTAAGGGGCAGAACCAGTTTCGACTGGTTGCCGGAAGACATAGCGAAGGAAACTCACGAGCATGATTTGCAAGTCCTCTCTGGTAATGAAGTACAAGAAGTAAAAGAAATCGTCCCCTCCCTCGATGGCTCGTTGCGTCACTTGCTGGTCTTTAAGTTCCCTATCTCTGACTCTACTGGGACGAGATTTGTTGGCGGTGTCGGCGTAGACATAACCGAGAGGTCCCAGGCTGAGGAGGCTTTAACCCAGCAAGCTCAGCGCGAAGCCATGACGCACCGGATCTCGCAGGCAATTCGCTGCTCGCTCGATAGTGGCGAGATCTTCAGAGCGGCGGTTCACGAACTGGGCGCATATCTGAATGTTGATCGCTGTTCGCTCTTCATGAGGGACAAGAAGGCAAGACGCGCGACCAATGTTGCTGAATATCACTCCGAGGGAGTAGCCCCTGCGGGAGCAGACTTTAATTTAAGCGACCTGAGATTACTAATTGAGGCGCTGAATGAAAACGGTGTCCTCGCTTTTAGCGACGCTGCCGGAGACAAGCGTATAGCTGACCTTTATGAACGCATTCTAAAAAAGGCAGATGTGCGCTCCATCATGTATGTAGCTATACGGGTTGGTGATGAAGTACCAGCCGCTTTTGCCCTCTCAACCACACGCACTCTTCGAAACTGGAGTAGTGCCGATATCGCGCTAGCAAAAGCAGTAGCGGACCAGACCGGAATAGCGATTCGGCAGGCAGAACTTTATCAGAAGGCAGAAGCCACTTCGACTCGCGAGATGTTGGTAAATCGGATCACGATGGCAATACGTGCCTCCCTCAGTTTGCCTGAAGTATTGAGCACGGCAACCAGGGAACTCGGCCGTGCGCTTTCAGCCTCGCGTGTTCACCTGCATCTCTACAGTTCTGAGGATGCAATTGCACAAACTGAGCATGAATATGTTGCCCCAGGATGCGAGAGCATCAAGAATTATGGCGTCACCTACGATGATCCCATCGGACAGCACCTGCTAAATACTTCACGACCAATAGTAATTGATGACGCGTTGAACTATTCGGAAGGCACGACGGAGTTGAGGGCATACATTCGAGCCCATGCAAATACGGCAAATATCCGTTCGAAAATCGACTACCCATTAATTGTGAAAGGTCTATTTCGAGGTGTTTTATGCATCCATCAGACAGATGGCGTTCGTCGCTGGACTGAGGACGAAGTTGCATTGGTCGAGGCGGTTGCTGCAAGACTCACAATTGGTATCGCACAAGCCGAGCTATTCGAAATGGTTGCTCGCGGTAAGAACGAGTGGGAAACAACCTTCGATGCTATGTCTGATGGAATCTTCATTTTCAATCGTGCTGGACTACTCAAGCGTGTAAATCGCGCGGGCGCTGCGATGGAACACGAGCATCCAAGAACGCTGCTTGGTAAGAAGTGTTGTGACATACTCCGCTCGAGTTCTGACAACCAGGGGTGCGTC
Organism: uncultured Chloracidobacterium sp.; assembly: GCA_964574785.1. GTDB lineage: Bacteria > Acidobacteriota > Blastocatellia > Pyrinomonadales > Pyrinomonadaceae > PSRF01. Next base: position 14,308 of record CAZNPP010000069.1, read on the forward strand.
GTTGAAGAGGCTATCGAGCAGGGCACGAGCGTAACAATTGAGATAACTCCCGAACGTCTCAAGCGTCCGCTGTTGGTTTCGGTTGAGCCCGTCGTGGATAACGGGAAGACCGTTGATATCGTTTGTACTGCGAGAGATCTATCGGAGTTGCGTAAGGTGCAGGCGGTTGCGAGGGAACACCAGTCACTTTTGAACAACATTCTTGAAAGTGCACGCGAGTCAATCTATGCAGTCGACACTCAAGGGCGGTTTAAGTGGTGTAACACGGCGACTCTAGTTGGTTTGGGTTATGAACGAAAGGATTTCATCGGTCGTCATCTTTTGGATATGGTGTATGAAGCTGATCGCGAACTCGTGAAAGGCAAGCTGAAAGTGGCGTTGGAGGGGCAGCCGCAGACATATGAGATGCGTTACTTCGCTCATGATAGCCGCCTTCGCTATGCGCGGGTCGATAATTCCCCTCTGGTTGTGGAAGGAGAGACAACGGGTGTCCTGGGAATTGCTCGCGACATAACTGAGCAGAAGGAAGAGCGCGAGCGTGCCGCGAGGGCAGATAAGCTTCGGGCTTTGGGCCAGCTCGCGTCCGGTGTCGCCCACGACTTCAATAATTCACTTGCAGCCATCCTCGGTCGTGCTCAACTACTTCGCCGCCAAACCAAAGATGATGCGTTGTTACGTAATCTTGAAATTATACAAACAGCTGCAGAGGACGCGGCAGCCACTGTGCGCCGCATACAGACCTTTGCCCGAAAATCGCCAGCCCGAGAGTTCGAATTATTAAATGTGGGAACGTTACTTAACGATGCAATCGAGATCACGCGCACGCGATGGGAAAATGAGGCAAGACTACGTGGGCTGGAATACGAAGTGAAGTTGGAAACCAGCGGCGACGAGTTTACCTATGGAAGTGCTTCAGAGTTGCGTGAGGTGTTTGTAAATCTGATTGTTAATGCGGTTGACGCGATGCCAAAGGGTGGCAAGCTTGCAATTGGGTGCTTGCGCGAGGGTAAGCGATTGCGTCTGCAGTTTGCTGATAACGGCACAGGAATGCCTGAAGACGTCCGACAAAAAATCTTCGAACCTTTCTTCTCTACTAAAGGCGTGCACGGTACGGGATTGGGATTGTCTGTAAGCTACAGCATTATTGAGAGACATGATGGTCTAATAAGTGTTAGCTCTGAAATTGGGCGCGGTACAGTCTTCTCGATCGATCTTCCGGCGGCGGAGAATGAAATACGTGAATCTGAGAGTGTCGAGCGTGAGGAGGCTACGCGTTCATTCTCGACTTTGGTGATAGACGACGAGTTGACAGTTCGCGAAACTTTGGCCGATATGCTTTCGGCTCTTGGCCACCGAGTCGAACTGGCCGAAAGCGGACAGGAAGCGCTCAAAAAACTTGATCGATTTGATTTTGATCTTGTGTTTACAGATCTTTCAATGCCTGAGATGGACGGCTGGGAGACGGCACGTGAGATACGCAAGCGTTGTCCTGATCTTGAAATTGTGATGGTAACTGGCTATGGGCCAGGGACCGTGCCCCCCAGCGGTGAAACAGGTCTCGTTAATGGAGTCATTGGCAAGCCGTTCGATTTTGACCAAGTTAGCCAGAGCATCCAGCAGGTAATGAGCCGCAGAACCGCACTTGAAAACGTCAGCGTTAAGGCGGTAGCGCGATTATTGCTTAATTCATAATCCCTGCGCTTGCAGTGAAGCCAACTCCAAATCCAACGAGTATCGCAGGACCAGCCCAGGAATTCTTTTCAGCTAACATAAATCCAGTCGAAGCACTCGAGAGGTTGCCATAGTTGCGCAGTACCTCATATGAGCCTTGTACTTTGTTCGAGTCAGGTAACAGGCTTAACTGGGAGCAGACCCCGTCGAGTATTTTCTTGCTGCCTGTATGGATCAAGCAGTCATCGACTTGCCGGAGGTCAGAGACTGGTGAGTCCGGATGTTCGAGCACTTTCTTGACAGTTGTCACGGCATAATGAGCGCCGCGGGAAGGTACGCTTGGGCTCATAAAATATTGAGGGCGACCTTGAAGGAAAGGATGAGCGCTGTGGGCTACCATCGTTAGGAGATTCACATCGTTAGGCTCATCGTTTGTAAGATGAGAGATGGGCCCGAACGCTGGTTTTCCCTCATCGGTACCCACGAGCAGGGCGACAGCACCATCACCAAAGAGCATGGATTGTATGACGAAGGTGGTATCCACCCTTTGTTGTTCGAACTGAACTTCATCTATTTTCTGCTCCTTTCTCAAACGAAGAGTGTCGCGAAAGCCGAAATATTCCTGGCGCAACAAGGGTGCTACATACGGAGTTTGGGCTTCAGCCATCACCACGATGGCAAGCTGGCTTGGATTTGCGGCAAGGTACCACTGGGCGACTTCAATACTCTTGAGCAGGACTGAGCAACCTTGCGCCTGCATACTTACCGTTCTTAACGATCGCGAAAGCAACCCATGGGTTCTACCCATGATTTCGGAGGCGAGGCAGGGCAGCATTTGATCTGGAGTATTCGTAGCGGCTACTAACAATCCGATACGAGAAGGATCACCACCCCACTGTTCCAGACATCCCTTAATGGCTGCAACACCGAGTTCTGTTGTCGAGCTTGTAGAGTAAGCCGACTTCCCTGTAAGAAAATCAGGATAATTTTCGACAGCCGAGTATCTTTGATCTACTCCAAGGCTGTTAATAGTGGTGATTAATTCTGGGGAGAGCTTATGCATGAGAGCAGCAACAAGCTCTGTGGTCTTAAAGGAATTCTTAGGCGTTGCAGTGGCCGCTGATACAAGATTAATCATGGGGGTAATCTCCTGAGAAAACGTACTGTCGCTTCGTCTCCCTTTGAACGATCTACTTATGAATGGTCAGGAGTACTACAACGGGTGTGCCAGAGAATTATTCTTCGAGGGTGATCTCGGAAGTTATTCTTCCGGTTAGACTTAGAGGCAACCTTTGGAAACACTTTTGTTGGTGGCAACCGAGTTTTGGATACTTGGTATCCACCGTGAGTTTAGGAGGGTGCTCTTTTACTGGGGATTGGGATGTGAGTATCAAGTTAGGTAATGCATACGACGTATACACTTGTGTATCTAGTATTCAGTGTTTCAGTGTTTCAGTGTTTTGGCTTGCACCAAAAGAATGTCTGAACAGAACTACTCAAGTATCAAGAAATGTTTCCATCTTTATGCGTAAAACCACAGCAGTAGTTTGTCTGGAATACACACGAAGCCACACAAACGAAATTCTTCTGGGAGAATGTTCCGGAGCGACAAACTGAAGTTTGTCGGACATGTCGGACATTAAGCGTAACGGGCATAGACCGCTTTTACCTTCTCGAGAAAAGTGCGGCGGTCGACAATATAATGCAGAGTGACTTTACCGGAGCCTCCCGCAATCTTATCCACAACTCTTTCAAGGATATCGAACTGATCCCGCTCAGAAATAGCCTCGGCATCGAGGTAACCGGAATAACGGAGTCGCTTGATCATTTCAGAAAGCGTAAGCCTGCCCTCGAGCGTACGTCCTCCGTGAGCGTGAGAGCGACTCACGAGATACTGAACAATAATCAGCTCATGATAGATCGAGGGCGCCAAGAACAAGCGCGAGCCCGCTCGCTCCCAGCCCTTCTCAAGCTGCCTTGATCGTCTAATGGTTCCCATACCGTCGAACGCTTCTTGCCAATTGGTTTTCGGTTCCACTCGTTCAAGAAATCTACGCGCGGTTTCGATAAACCAACTCTCATCATCGAGCTCAAGACTGGCCCCAAGCGTCTCAAGCCAATCAAAGAAAACCTTTCGTTTATCTGATTTGGTCTCAAACACTATAAATTGGTCATCTTTTTTCGGGAGAGCTTTAACCAATTTGCGACGTGCAAAGTCTGTTGATCTGCCACCTTCAATGCGATACGTGTCCAGTCGTGCATGCCATCGCTGCGCTGCATTGCAATAGGGACAATGAGGATTCCTCTCTTCACTATCGAAAAATGGCCGTAAAGCCTTTGGTGAGGTAAGTTCGTCAATCGTAGGTGAATAACGCTTTATTTCCGAGTACGCAGTACGTGGCGCCAATTCCAACTGGTCTGTAAAGATATCAAAGATACAGGCAAGACAAACCAGCGTTGTGTACTCCGTCACTGAACCAGGCGGAAACTCGCTCAGGTCAAGTTGGACAGGCTTCTTTTTGCCAACCATCTGTTTTGATTCTCCCGCCGACAATCAGGAGATTGATACTAGAGCTGGTGTCAGCTCCGGGTCTGTATGGCCCACGGCAAGATCGAGCTCGTCTGCCAGATCTCCCGTTACCGGTCTAAGCTTAGTGAAATCGAAGAGATTGCGATCAAGAAGGTGAGATGGCACAGCGTTTCCGAGTGCAGTAAGCATCGAGCTGCGGATGTGTGGGATCTCTTTCTCAAGTTCACCGATAAGGCGCTTGAGTCGTGCGCGCTTCAAGTTCGACTGTGAGCCGCAGAGATCACATGGAATGATCGGAAAGTCACGAGTGGCGGCGAATTCCGCAATCTCACTTTCGCGGCAAAAAGCCAATGGACGGATTATTGTGTTCGAGCCATCATCAGAGCGCAGCACGGGCGGCATTGTCTTGAGCTTACCTACGTAGAAAAGATTCAGAAGAAAGGTGACGATGATGTCATCGGCATGATGGCCTAGCGCGATCTTTGTGCACCCTTCTTCCTGAGCGACTTTATAGAGAATGCCTCTCCGCAGACGCGAACAGACGGCGCAATAAGTCTTACCATCCGGTACCAGGCGCTTAACAATTGAATAAGTGTCGCGCTCGACAATCCGGAAAGGAATTCCCAAGTTCCTCAGATACTCTGGTAGCACATGAGCCGGAAATCCGGGTTGTTTTTGATCGAGATTGACGGCCAGTAAGTCAAAGTTGACTGGGGCTCTTTTCCGCAAATCCAGAAGTAAATCCAACAGTGAGTAACTGTCTTTTCCACCAGAAAGACAGACCATGATGCGATCGCCGCCCTGGATCATGTTAAAAATCTCAATTGCTTCACCGATTCGCCGAAGCAATCTCGTTCTGATTCTTGTCTCTGCCAACAAATTAACTATCCCTCTTTTTTCGTAAGCATGCCACGGCGTCAAGCGATTGACAACAACCAACGAGGTCGAGCCTCACCACTTATACTAAGGTTTTTCAAGAAATTTTCTCTTGTAACCAGGATCGCAGGTGTGGTACTTTGCGCCAATCTAACCAATAGGTTCAAGTAGTCTTGCCTGGCCTGCCGCCAGTGCGGACTCTCCCACGTACATTTCAAGTCTATTTTTAAGCGACTATATAGGCTTAACCGGGAGTTTAACTATGCTAGGAGTCGATCACCCCCTCAACCAGCGTTCGAAACCCAACAGTCCCCATGGGCGGGTGCCAGTTATTACGGGCGAAGTGCATTACCGGGGCATGCACCATGTAGATGGAGTGCTTTCCGGTCAGATGGGAGCCGGAGGAGGTTCACTGGCGATTCGGCAGAGTCCGCGCCCAATTGCCCGTGAACCCGAGCTTTCGGGTGAGATCCGCTTTAGAGATATGGTACGAGTGAATGGGCACGTGGCCGGAACCATCTATTCGCAAAAAGGAACTCTGATTGTGGATACGAACGCAAGAGTCGAAGCCAAGGTCGATGTTGCTGTGGCTTTGATAGCCGGAACCGTACACGGAGACATAATCGCGCGAGAGAGAGTGGAGGTGGGACCCGCAGCGAAGGTCTACGGTAACATCTGCACACGATCGATTGAGGTTAAAAACGGCGCCATCTTTGAAGGCTGTTGCAGAATGTTTGAAGAAGAGTCGGTTTGTTGACTTCTCACTTACAACAACTCCCCGCCCCATTTTGATCGTTCAACTGTTTTATGCCATTGTAATTTCGTTACGGGGCTAGACACGGGCTAATCAATTTGTCTATTATGAGACTCCGCTTTGTGGCGGAGTAACCGCACAGACTAGCAATCAAAGCTGGTAACAATCCACGATCAAGCGCGTCGTTTTGTTGCTTCAAAAGCCCGATGACTCTAGGTGACTTAACCCACCGCGCCGCCTAATACGGAGGTTAACTAATGCTGAGGATAGGAAAGAACCCCAAGGATCAAGAAGACACTGAACAATCAACAGATAAGCAGGAGCAATCCCCTTATTCCACGCCGAGAACCTATTCTTCCTTCCAGGGAACGAATACCGAACAGAAACCAACCACTGAGGCAGCGCCTAGCCTCAAAGCCATGACTGAAAGTGAGACACTAGCCCGCGACATTAAAGAAGGTACTTTGGGTGGTTTTGTCGGCAGTGGCACTTCAGTCACCGGTGAGGCAACGTTCAAAGCTATGCTGAGAATAGACGGACACCTATCAGGCCGGGTTTCTTCAAACAGTGGGACGTTGATTGTCGGGGCCAACGGTAAAGTCGATGCCAACATCGAGGTCGCTGTGGCCTTGATCCATGGAACAGTAAACGGTGACGTGATAGCCACGCAGCGGCTCGAACTCGGACGCGCAGCGAAGGTTAACGGGAACGTGCAGACTCCTTCGTTAGTCATCGAGCAGGGAGCCATTTTTGAAGGAAGCTGCAAGATGCTGCAGATGAACGCCGCGGCAGATAAGAACAAGAAGAAAGCCCAGGAGCAGCCGCTCGACGCAACATCCATCAAGCCTATTGGTGGTGACGGCGTGACAAAAGCTGCTGAAATAGCTAGCGTTTCTAATATCGCCAGCTAGGCTTCCCAAGGCCTCAGTTTCGAGGTTTTCAAGGGCGCTTCGCTCCGAACCGGAGCGAAGCGCCTTCTCTGTT
>CAZNPP010000070.1:0-18624 GCA_964574785.1 uncultured Chloracidobacterium sp.
AACATGGTCTTTGGTGGTGGCTGCGAAATGGTACTTCATGGTGACCGCGTACGAGCCGCTGCTGAAACCTACATAGGTCTGGTCGAGGTTGGTGTCGGTATTATTCCAGCCGGCGGTGGGACCAAGGAGATGCTTGTACGGACGCTGGATTCAATTCCGAAAGGAGTTTCCGATGCCGATCCGTTTCCATTTGTGAAACGTGCGTTTGAGACGATAGCGCTGGCAAAGGTGGCCACGTCTGCTGAGGAAGCTCGTGGTTATGGCTTCCTTAGTGCCGATGATTCGATCTCGATGAATGCTGACCGGCTCATCGCGGATGCAAAGAAAGAGGTACTGGCGCTGGCTGCAACGGGTTATGTACAAGCGCAGCCGAGAAGTGACATTCTTGCACTCGGAATGCCTGCATTAGCAACACTGAAACTTGGCATTCATCAAATGAAGCGTGGCGGCTACATCTCCGATCATGACGCTGTAATCGGTGAGAAGCTCGCACGCATCTTAACCGGCGGGGATCTTAATCATACTACTCGAGTATCCGAGCAATACCTGCTTGATCTCGAGCGCGAAGCTTTTCTGTCACTGGTGGGAATGGGAAAAACGCAGGAACGGATCGCCCACATGCTGAAGACCGGTAAACCGTTGAGGAATTAAGAGTGGGTTAGCAGGGAGATAAGGATGAGAGACGCAGTAATCGTATCAGCAGTACGCACAGCAGTAGGTAAAGCTCCAAAAGGATCTTTGCGCAACACCCGTCCGGATGAGATGGGCGCCGCTGTGATCAAGGAGGCAATGGCGAGGGTCCCGGGTCTCGATGTCAGCGAAGTTGAAGATGTCATCATGGGTTGCGCTATGCCGGAAGCAGAACAGGGGATGAATGTAGCGCGCGCGGCCGCTATTCGCGCCGGATTACCCGTGGAGTCCAGCGCGATGACTATCAATCGCTTCTGCTCTTCTGGTTTGCAGTCGATTGCGCTTGCGGCAGATAGAATCAGGGTTGGTGCTGCTGAAGTTGCCGTAGCAGGCGGGCTGGAAACGATGTCGTTAATTCCAATGGGCGGACATATTATTCGTCCCAACCCGTATCTCGTCGAACACTATCCTGACTTCTATCTAAACATGGGGCTGGCTACAGAAAATGTGGCGCGGAAATATTCAGTATCTCGCGAGGAACAGGACGCCTTTGCTTTGCGGTCGCATCAGCGAGCAGCCGCTGCGCTCGAGGCAGACAAGTTTAAGGACGAAGTCGTTCCTCTTACTGTAGTTCTGGAAGAGCTCGATGAAAGGGGTCGTAAGAACCAACGAGAGGTTGTTTTCGATCGAGATGAAGGTGTACGCCGAGACACAACGGCGGAAGCACTTGCTAAATTGAAACCGGCTTTCCACGCCAAGGGAACAATCACTGCAGGCAACGCCTCGCAGATGTCCGACGGTGCTGCCGCGGCTGTGGTGATGTCGGAAGATCGCGCCAGAGAGCTCAAGATCAAACCAATGGCAAGGTTTGTAGCCTATGCAACTGCAGGTTGTCCTCCTGAAGAGATGGGCATTGGACCAGTCTACGCTATACCTAAGGCCCTAAAGTTAGCTGGGCTGACGCTTGATCAGATCGATGTTATTGAATTGAATGAAGCGTTTGCGGCACAGTCGTTAGCGGTGATCAAAACACTGGGGCTCGATCCTGAGAAGGTGAACGTAAACGGTGGGGCAATTGCGCTGGGCCATCCGTTGGGTTGTACTGGCGCAAAACTAACGGCATCAATCCTGAGGGAGCTAGAGCGACGAAACGGTCGCTACGGAATGGTAACGATGTGTGTTGGCGGTGGGATGGGCGCTGCTGGAATACTCGAGCGTCTTGGCCAGTGAATCATGACCGAATCCGAAGTCTTCGAATCCGTTACCGGGCGGGGAAGCAGCGACTTCGCAATCGTAGTGCGAATCCTGAACGACCATGGCCCCTGGTGTCTAATTGGTGGACTGGCAGTTAATTGTTACGTAGAACCAGTTTTTACTTTAGATGCGGATCTCGTTGTTGTGTCATCGCAACTCAGTAGCATACGCGCCGAGCTGATTGCGGCCGGCTTCACGGTGACTGAATTTCCGAATTCTATAAATGCTGTTATGCCAGGTAGCGACCTCCGAATTCAATTAACCTTGGATTCCCGTTATCAAGAGTTTTTGAAGGGGACGAAATTAATGACAGTACTCGGGCAGCCGGTGCCAGTTGCCTCTTTAGAAAACATCACTAAGGGGAAAATCTGGGCGTGGAGTGACGACCGACGTCGACCCACAAAACGAAAGAAGGATGAGCTTGACCTGATGAGACTCCTCGAGGCTTATCCCGAACTGCGACCTACGATGCCGCCGGAGATCAAAGACCAGTTGCCAGAGAATTAACCACTAGAGAAAGGACTTTACTATGTCAGCCGTAGTTGAACAGAAAGCAATCGTAAAGGGAGGCTCCTTCCTTATCGAGGAACGTCAGCCGGAAGAGATCTTTACCCCTGAAGATTTCACCGAAGAGCATCGGATGATTGCTGAGACGACTCGGCAATTTGTCGATAACGAAGTCATTCCGCGAATTGACGAGCTTGAAGAGCACGACTGGAAACTTGCGCGCGAACTAGTACGCAAGGCTGCTGACCTTGGCCTCATCGGCGCCAATATTCCCGAGGAGTATGGTGGTCTGGGGCTCGATCAGACTAGTGGCGCGCTGGTAGGAGAGAACATTGGCCGGTCGGCTTCGTTTGCAACCACGCTGGGAGCTGAAAGTGGGATCGGTTTGTTACCGATCATCTACTTCGGTACCGATGCTGCAAAAGAGAGGTACCTGGAGAAGATTGCTTCGGGAGAGATCATTACAGCGTACGCCTTAACGGAAGCCGGTTCCGGATCTGATGCGATGGCAGCAAAGGCCACTGCGCGCCTAAGCGATGATGGAACCCACTACGTCCTCAATGGTGAGAAGATGTGGATAACAAACGGGGGCTTTGCCGACATCTTTATCATCTTTGCAAAAGTCGATGGCGATAAGTTCAGCGCTTTCATCGTGGAAAGACAGCCAGGCCTCACGTCAGGCGCTGAAGAGCACAAAATGGGAATCAAAGGCTCGAGTACCACAGCCCTCGTGCTTTCCGACGTGAAGACTCCTGTCGAGAACCTTCTCGGTGAGGTCGGAAAGGGTCACAAGATCGCATTCAACATCCTCAATATTGGACGCTTCAAACTTGGGGCTATGTGCATTGGCGGAATGAAGCTAATGGTTCACGAGGCGGTTCGCTACGCTAATGAGCGTCATCAGTTTGGTAAACCTATCTCCTCGTTCGGCGCGATTAAGGCGAAGCTCGCTGAAATGGCGATTCGCACCTGGGTGGGAGAGTCGATGGTCTATCGGACTCTTGGCTTGATTGAGGCTGGCATTGGCGCCATCGAAGACAACAAAGACTTGGATGCTCGTCTCCGAGCAATCGAGGAATACGCGGCCGAGTGTTCGATCATTAAAGTGGCACTATCGGAGTATTGCGATTACGTCGCCGACGAAATGGTCCAGATCTACGGCGGCTACGGTTATTCAAAAGATTACCCGGCTGAGCGCGCGTATCGTGATTCTCGCATCAACCGAATTTTCGAGGGAACTAATGAGATCAATCGGCTGCTGATTCCGGGTCGACTGATGAAGAGCGCTTTGAGTGGAAATCTCGCGCTCTTACCAGCGGCGCAGGCGCTGATGGACGAAGTACTTTCGCCCTCGCTTCCTGATTTTGACGATGATGAATCGGTACTGGCTGCGGAGCAGAAACTTGTTGCTAATGCCCGCAAAGTAGCGCTGATGACCTTGGGAACAGCGGCTCAGAAATACATGATGAAGCTTGCCGAGCAGCAGGAAGTATTAACTGGGGTGGCCGACATCATCATGGATACTTTTGCCATGGAGACGGCGATTCTAAGAGCTCGGAAGTTAACGGCTGCTCAAGGTGAAGAGGCGGCTGCGCGCTATCTAGATATGACTCGTGTGTTTTGCAATGACGCCATTCAGCGAATTGAGACGAGTGCTAAGAACACGCTTGCGGCGATGGCTGAAGGAGATGAGTTGCGAACGTTGCTGGCGGCGCTGCGGCGGTTCACGAAATACACGCCCATCAACACTGTTGCCGCCCGTCAGCGCATCGCGGGTGTGCTGATTGAGGGGAATAAATATGTTTGGTGATGTTCTGAAATCTGAGATCTGGTTTTCTGAGATCTGAGATCTTGTTCTCTGAGATCTGTTGCAAAGCGAGTTTCTAATCAATCTTCTTGAGATCCCGAGCTCGACTGTATGACCGCCTGCCGCAATTCTTCCAGAAACTCTTCGCGTTCACGTTTCTCTTTATCCGCGCGACGCGTCTTATCGGTCAAATACCTTTGGCCGCGAATCTCAGAGTTCTGGAGTGACTCACACCAGCGATGCAATCGCCTTGAGATGCTTTCCGCACGAGGCTTTAGAGCTGAGATCTCTTCTCTGAGAACCGAGAGATTTGGCAGTCGTTCCATTAAGCATGCAACAGACCGTGTCTCGCCGGCGGAGCCCCGGGAGATATACAGAAACATTAACGTCTCCTTAGTGGTGCCACGTTCAAACCCTTCAGCGATGTTGTTTGATACGGAGACTACCGCGCGCTCAATTTGATCGCACAAGCTACGGTAGCGTCTGAACTGTGGTTGGTCGGTGAGCGTGAATACGGTTACGGCTAGGCTGATTGCATCGTTCCAGACTGGGAGTTCTTCGAATCTGTTGTATTTCATCTCCGGGAATACCTCCGGGGTGAGGATGATAAAGCCAATATGATTTCAGATTATCTGTGATTTCGATTATCTCAAGGACTCAAGAGATCTGACAGTGTTTTATTGGGCCTCAGATAATCGGGCCGAAGGTATTCGGTCTAAGAGAACACTTAGAATCTCGGAACTAAGAAAACCAAAAACTCCTGAAATCTCAGAAAATCAGATTTCAAATTTCAGATCAAACCATGCGCATCATTCCAATTTCCCTGCCCACTCCCTTTTACATCGGACCCGTCAACGTCTATCTCATCGCCGAAGATCCCCTGACCCTCATCGACACTGGACCAAAAACCAAAGAAGCCAACGAAGCCCTACGCGAAGGTCTGCGACAACACCGTATTCGCGTCTCCGACCTTCGTCGCATCGTTCTCACCCATGCTCATGAAGATCATTGTGGGCTTGCACGCTCACTCAGAGATGAAGCCAAGGAAGCAGAAGTCTTCGTTCATGATTGGGAAACCGGTCATCGAGCCAGCCGTCTGTCGCATGAAAACAATCAGTCACTGCTGAGACGGGCTGGCGTTCCCGACGCCGAAATCGAAAAGATGCGCCAGCTCTACGAGCATGTGCGGCTTTACGCTGATTCTTTTGAGGATCACGAATGCAACAAGCTCGTCGACGAAGCCGAACTCCAATTCGCTAGCGGTTCGCTTAGAATCGTTCACACGCCTGGCCACACTCCGGGCTCCTGCTCATTTATTCGCGAAGCGGATCGGACGGTCATTGCTGGCGATTGCGTGCTCAAACGGATTACCCCTAACCCGATTCTTTCTCCTGACCCGATTGACCCGTCGCGGCGTTTCCCTTCGCTCGCCGAATATCTGGTAAGTCTGGCAAGGTTGCGCACTTTTTCACCGACACTCGTTCATGGCGGGCATGGAGAGCCAGTACGCGACTACGAGGAGTTGTTTAATCGATACTTTCGGGCAATTAGAGAAAGACAGGATCAGGTTATTGCCTTGGTCCCGAAGACAGGCGCCACCGCATGGGATGTTTCTCGCCAGATGTTTCCTGAGACTGATGATGTGCACCGTTTCCTGGCCGTATCCGAAGCGGTGGCGCATTTGGATCTAGCGCACTCAGAACGCCGCCTCACTTTCGAATTGAGTGGCGAACAAGACGTCTACCGCCCCAACCACACCGCATGAAAGGGCTCTAGAAAGACACTTACATTTTGGAACCATCAGGGATTTGAGGCGTTTAACCTTAAAATCTTTCCGGAGGATCTCTCTCTTATGAAGTTGAAAGTTAGTCTTTCTCTCATAGTCTCCCTGCTTTTAACCAGCGGCTTCGTTATGGCGCAACAAGGCACGCCGCCGCCCGCACCCCCGGCACCGGGAATGCCTGCTGCACCACCAGATTTTGGTGAACTTCATCAAAATTTTGCATTCGCCTTTAGTGGCGGCAGCTTTCTCGGGGTCCATGCCGAAGATATCAACAATGAAAACATGGGTCGCTACGGCTTGCGTGAAGCTCGGGGAGTCGGCATTACCCAGGTCGTTAAAGACAGCCCCGCTGAAAAGGCTGGCTTGCGAACCGGAGATGTCATTCTTCGCTTTGACAACGAAAATGTTACGAGCGCCCGTAAGCTCACCCGGTTGGTGTCCGAGGTTGCGCCCGATCAGAACGTCCGGCTAACGATCAGTCGTGGCGGCTCAGAACAGCAAGTCACGGTCACGGTAGGTAAGCGAAGTGGCTTTGCTACGCCAAGCGTTGGCGTTTATAGGGAGGGGCTGTTTGAAGGAATGGCTCCCGGTGAATTTGTCTGGGCGTTTGGTGGCAATCGTCGCATTGGCCTCAACACAACTCAATTGACCAAACAGCTCGGCGAATACTTTGGAATAGCTGATGGCAAAGGTGTACTGGTGACTTCTGTCAGCGATGACGGTCCTGCAGCAAAGGCTGGGCTCAGAGCTGGAGATGTAATTACTGCAATCGACGGTGAAAAAATTGAAACTGCTGGAGACTTAACCCGATCCATAAATAAGAAAAAGGAGGGTGACATTACGCTCACTGTCATTCGCAATAAGTCGCAGATGAACTTCACCGTATCGCCAACAAGCGCACGCCCGCTCGTGACTCCAAGACCGAGTGGGCAATCAGCCCGACGTGTTGTTATTCCCAGAATCCAACTGCCGGTGATTCCCGAAATAAACATTGAAATTCCGAGCATTGATCTGGGAGTGACACCTGAGATCGACGTTGTGCTTCCCCCGAAGCCGAGAATCCGCGTGGGTTCGGTGTCTCAACCAATCTGACCACCCTGGCCGGTGAATGGGTGAATAGTAAATGGTAAATCGTTTAGGTCTTTTACCATTTACCATTCACCATTTACTTGCGCCTTTAGGGTTGGCCCAATCGCTTCTTTCCGTCTATAGCTTCCCTGTAAGCCCCACCGCGCACGTCACCGACTTTAATGGCCAGGTCGAACTGTTTCAGCGCTTCTTCGTGGTTATCCAAAAAAGCGTGAATCCTCCCCATAGCCTCATGCGCTCGAGAAATGAGGGCACGATCAGTTTCCGCTGAAGATGCTTCGAGGGCGAGTCGGTAGTTAGCCAGGGCTCGATTCAGTCGTTCAGCCTGCACATCTTCGTCAGTGGCATCGGCAGCCGCTAAGCTTGCAGTCTGCGCCAAAGCAAAAAACACTCGAGCCTCGCCTGGAAATTCCTGAAACAGCTCCTTCAGACGCGCTTCCGCAGTGTTGTAATCTCGGAGCCGGAGAATATCCTCAATTTCACTCAGTTTTTTGACAAGGGTAACCGCTCTGGCGGCTTCGGCACCCGAATAAGGCTGCATATCCGTCTCAGATCTGCGTGCTGCCAACCGAGCCTCTCGCAGGGCTATAGCACGCTTGCGCGCCTCAGCATATTCTGCCGGTCGACGACTTTCGCGCTCTGATTGAAAGGACGAGATCATGTCAACAAAGAAATTGGCAACATCAAAACCTGACTCTTCGATTCCTTTTAACTGCTCAGCAAAGAAGAAGGCCAGCACCGAGCCTCGCTCATACTCATCAGCGAGCCGGGCTGTCGTTTCGTCCTGAATATTTGTCGTAGACTCCTGGGCCTGTTTTAAAACCTCGGCACGTGCAGTGGCATCCTTAGCGTTGGCTAGAAGCGCCTGCGTCTCACGCGAAAGAGCCTCTAGCCTGCGGCTCTCTTCAAAACGAGCGTCGGCTGCTACAACGAGTGAACGCGAGACTGCGATGAATACATCGGGCGTAACTGTTTCGCCCGCCTTTGTTCGCTCATCGAGCAACTTCTTTATGTGTTCACGTCGTGCCGCAACATCGCGATTAAAACGCAGGATCAACGGATCTACCACGTACTGGAGATAAGCGCGTCGAAGCTCCGAGGAGGTTGGTTCAGTTCCTTCAGGAACGATGGCAAAGTATTGATCTCCAATGATACGAAAATTGATCGCTCCCGGCGCCGCTAAAAGGTCAGGCACGATTATGAATCGGCGTTCGTGGTCGCGCAGGGTGTAGCCCCTTGCCGATTTTTTCTTGTTAGATGCCGCAACATTAACTCTTTCGCTCGTCACTGTAATTGGTCTGGTGTGGAGAAAGGTCAATACGGAACGAACCATCTCTGCCACCGGCTGACGCAGGCGATCCCCCTCAGCTTGATAAGCCCGCGTATACGACACGAGCCGTTCGTCAATTCCCGAACGACGGTAGAACTCTCGGACGAGCGGTGCGAAATCCAGCACCTCCAATAGACCTCCTGGGAGATCCTCTGAACGTTCGGGTGCTTCGAGCAAGGGAAGCGGACCAAGTGCGAGAGCCAACGACACGTAGCGCGCCGCTTGCTCGGCAGGAGTCGCGGGAGCCGGTAGCTGGTTTCGTTCAAAGAACATCCGCAACCGATTGCGAAGGTCGGGATCTAGATCTGCCACGTCTCTCCTGACTTGATTACGAAATGCTGACGGCTCGCGATTTGCCGGAACAGAATCGAGACCCGCCGCCTCAAGTGCTGCCATCATTATTATCAAGCGGGGGTCGGCTTGGAGGTCGACACCGTATTCAGAGATATCAAAGCTAGTGGCGGGCCGACGCTGAACCTGTGATGACTGCTCTGTCTTGGTTGGTTTGGAATCAGGTCTGGTCTGAGTTAACCCAGAACCTGCGCTTAAACTCATGGTTAGGATGATCAAGAATGCTTGCTTCATAAAACTGGCGCATGTCAGGCGGAATCTAAAGATGCAGTTAGCGCTCCAAACAGATGCCATCGGGGAGTAAGGGCCGGTAGCCAATGTTAATGGATAAACTCCTCACGAACAAACAGCATGAGCAATAGTTATGGGTGAACAGCTCAAAAACACAGGCTGTTCACCCATCGGTCGCCAAAAGAGTTATTCGACTCAATCGAAGCTATTCAAAGCCTCTGATTCGGCCTCATATACATCGAAGACGGTAAGCAGCTTTGTAATAACAAGGAGATTCTGGATCCGTTCAGTCAAGTTTAGGAGCTTAAGTTGTCCGCCGGCCTTGCTAAGAGTGGTGTAATTTGCGATTAATTCGCCAATACCACTTGAATCGACATGCTTCACACCAGCGAGATTAAGGAGAATCTTAGTCTTGCCGCCATCGACGAGTCCGCGAATTGAGTCGCGGAGGGCGATACTGCCCTGGCCCATTCGTATAGCGCCGTTTAAGTCGAGAATCGTGACGTCTCCAGCTTGTCGTTCTGAAACCTCTAACTCAGCCATATCATTCTCCCCTTCCCCTGAAACTCTCTTCTGTATTTATTTGAAACTCTCTAAGGCTTCAGCTTCATCATCGTAAACGTCGAAAACCGTTAGGAGCTTTGTGATTGTCAGCAAGTCCTGCAGCTTCTGTGTGAGTTTGAGGAGCTTCAATTGCCCCCCCTCCTTGTTAATCGCCGTGTAGCTCGAAACCAGTTCACCGATGCCGCTGGAATCAATGTATCCAACGCCTGCAAGATTCAACAGGATTCTCTTTTTGCCCTCCTCGAGCAGTCGCCGGATTGCAGTCCGAAGGGCGACGCTACCTTCTCCGATGGTAATTTTTCCTTCCATGTCAAGAATGGTGACATCACCAGATTGACGCTCCTTGATGTTAAGCTCTGCCATTTCGGAAAATCTCCTTTAAAGGTTTTCGATCTTTGATTATCGGTCTCAGTACGAGAAATTTCAGTCTTCGAAAATCAAAAATCAAAACTTTGATCTATTTACGCTTCAGCATTCGAACAGTGGTGCCGCCTTGGGGCTCAATCAGCCAATCGACTTCATCCATGAAGTTACGCATGAAAAAGATTCCGCGTCCGGAGGTCTTTAAGAGGTTCTCTTCTTTGGTCGGATCTGGGACATCATTGGGATTAAACCCAGTGCCCTGATCATGGATGCTTATTTCGAGCGAATCAGGCGCACTTTTCAAAGTAATTTCGATGAACTTGGATTCGTCCTCATGATTGCCGTGAAGGACAGCGTTGGTGACTGCCTCGCGCACAGCCAGATCAATACCAAACGCAAATTCTTCACCTAGCCCATGACTTTTTACGATTCCAGCGACGGCGGCGGCGACTTTCTCAACAGCTTCGACGCGGCTGGGCAGTCTGAGTTCAGTCGTCATCACAGTCACAATATAGACATGACCTCTTGACAGCCTTTTTTATAGGACTCCTGGCTGGTTTAAAAATTCTCCGAAGCTGTCGGAAGACCGAGGGTTTAACACGCTGCGCGCCCGCATGTCAAGAATACACGCCTTAGCCTAAGGGCTTCGAGCTTCGGCCTTTGGTCTTTGGGCTTCGGCTTCGGTCTTCGGCTTCAGTCTTCGGTCTTGAGATACTCTTCAGCTTAGGGAATCTCAGTTTCGCCCTAACACCAGCTACCACCAACTGAACCACTCTCTCGTCAACTCAGAGATAACCTATGCTGAAAGCTTAGGGTATCTCAACAACAAAGCGCTACCTCCACAACACAACACCGAGTAATATAGCGACAGTGAAATTAACACCTGCGCGAAGAATATCTGGACGCCTCAGTCTTCCAGGAGACAAGTCGATCTCTCATCGAGCCGCGATTATCGCAAGTCTCGCTCGAGGCACATCTAAGATCGAAAACTACTCAACTGGCGCCGACTGCGCGTCAACCTTAGCCTGTCTTCAACAATTGGGCGTTTCGATCAGAAGAGATGGCGGTACGCTTTTTATTGATGGAGCCGGTGAATCTGGCTTTCACGCGTCAAGTCAACCGCTCGACTGCGGTAACAGTGGCTCAACCATGCGACTGCTAGCTGGTGTGCTTGCCAGCAAGAATATTACGTCAATTCTTACTGGTGATAGGTCACTCCGATCACGCCCGATGAAACGCATCATTGAACCGCTCACCTTGATGGGAGCACGGATTAACTCAGAAGATGGCAAACCTCCACTGACGATCGAAGGCACAAACTCACTTCAACCTATCAGCTACGAACTACCAGTGGCGAGTGCTCAGGTTAAATCGGCTATTCTTCTGGCTGCGCTCAACACAAAGGGCTGCACTGAATTGATCGAATTCCCAACCCGCGATCACACCGAACGAATGCTCCAGTGGAATGGGGTTGCTCTGCGCACAACGGAAGCGAGAAACAATCGAAACCAAATTCAACTTGATGGCCCGGCCGTCTTGAATGGGCGCGCTATAACAATTCCAGGCGACATATCATCCGCGGCCTATTTCCTTGCTGGGGCTGCACTGTTGCTAAACTCTGAGCTGGAGCTCGTAAATCTTGGTCTCAATCCCACCAGAACAGAGTTCTTGGGTACGCTAAGAACGTTCGGCGCACAGGTTGAGGTAACAAACACGAGCGCCCTATGCAACGAACCAAGAGGCACGCTGCGGCTATCGAATAAAGGTACACATTCTGTCAGCGATTCACTGTGCTTACGTGGCGCACTGATTCCTAAAATAATCGATGAGCTTCCATTAATCGCAGTAGTAGGAACTCAGATCCCCGGAGGATTGGAGATCCGAGACGCATCAGAACTTCGCGTCAAGGAATGTGATCGCATTAGCGCGACAGTTGCGAACCTACGCGCTATGGGAGCTGAAGTTTTTGAGTACGAAGATGGATTGAAGGTTAAGGGGCCCATTTCACTTCAGGGAACACAGATTAATTCGTATGGAGACCACCGGATCGCAATGGCTTTTTCAATAGCGGCACTTATCGCCAATGGGGATTCAAAGTTAATCGGCGCCGAGTGCGTTGCTATCTCCTTTCCAGAGTTCTTCGACTTGCTCGAGTCCGTAATCGAAAGGTGAGAACTGAACGTATGGCCCCCGATCTTGAGCAGAATCGGTTCATAGTGATCACCGGGTTCATGGCCTCTGGCAAAACCACAGTTGCAAGAGTACTCGCAGCGCTTCTTAATTCTCCGGCAATTGACCTGGACTTGGCGGTAACCGAGCGCGAAGGGCGCACGCCAAGCGAGATCATTGAACAGGATGGTGAGGAGCATTTTCGCAGGCTCGAGGGTCACGCGCTCACTGAGGCTCTCAAACTACCTACTGGCGTACTTGCACTCGGAGGAGGCGCCTGGACACTAGCGGAAAACCGAAAGGCTATTGACGAGCGTGCTGCCCTTACTGTATGGCTTGACGTACCGTTTGAACTCTGTTGGAGTCGCATCCGAGCTTCCGAAGCATCGCGCCCGCTGGCACCTAACCGTGAAAATGCTGAGCGCCTCTTTGAAGAACGGCGTAGTTACTATCAACTGGCCCAAGTCCATCTCAAAGTTGTTGAGGGTGAGAGTCCCGGCGATGTTGCGCATAGAATCGCAACGCTGCTTACTGACACGTTCTAAATGCGATCTTATATTCCAGCTTATCAACTCATAACGCCTGCCACATTAAGTGAGGCGCTTGAGTTCCTTGCTTGTGAGCCTGGGCGCTGGAAACCGTTCGCTGGTGGGACTGATCTGATGGTCCTACTGGAAGCTGGCAAACTGCCACATACCAACTACATCAACATATGGAATCTAAAGGAGCTACGAGGAGTTGAGGTTGACAGTGACTTTATCACTCTAGGAGCATTAACAACCTATACTGATGTCCAATCGAATCCCATTCTTCGTAAAGAGTTTCCGATGTTGTGCCAAGCTGCCAGCGAGACTGGTGGAGTTGCCATTCAGAATCGCGGCACTTTGGGAGGCAACATCGTTAATGCTTCGCCAGCAGCAGATTCACCACCAGCATTACTAGCTTATGATGCTTCAGTAGAGCTTAGCACTTCGTCCCGCCGGCGATGGCTTCCTTACGTTGATTTCCACACAGACTACAAAGAAATTTCTCTCCAACCAGATGAATTGCTAACACGCATTCGTCTCCCCCGAACAACTGCGGGATTTAGGCAGTACTACCGTAAAGTTGGTACACGCAAAGCTCAGGCAATTTCGAAGGTCTGCTTTGCAGCAATTGGTAGGATGAATGGCCGCTCGTTGGAGGATGTTCGCATCGCATTGGGGAGTGTGGCGCCCATTCCACTCCGCTGTCTGAAAACTGAAAAAGCACTCAGCAGCCCTGAGCTTGATGAAACCATAATTGCCAGCGCTAAAACCGTATTAACAGAAGAGATCACACCTATAACCGATGTTCGCTCAACCAGAGACTACCGCTTGCGTGTTTCGCTTAACCTACTTGAAGACTTCCTGTTAGAACTAGTCAATGAATCGGCTCTTAAAACAAAACAATGATGAATTCAGCTCCCACCGAGTTCCGACGAAATGCTGTTCAACCGGTCACCTGCATAAAAGAAGGCTGGGCCTTAGTGCGAAGTCAATTCTGGTTGTTCGCCGGCATGATTTTCATAGGTTTATTGATTGCCAACTTTGTTCCATTCGGTATTCTTCTCGGCCCAATTATGTGTGGCATTTACCTCGCGCTGTTTCGCCGCGAGCGCGGTGAAAATGCTGCCTTTGAAGATCTCTTCAAAGGGTTCGATTATTTTGGGCCAAGCGTAATCGCAACCCTTGTGCATTTCATTCCGATCTTCATCGTGATGATGGTTATGTATGTGCTCATGGTTGTGGGAATGTTGGTAATTGTCCCGATAGCTTCCAGCAGTGAGTCTCCGGCGGGACCGATTGGTGTTTTCATGATGTTTGGAATCGCTGTTTTAATCATTTTACTTCTGATAATTGTTCTCTCGATTCTGTTTGCATTCGCTTATCCATTGATCGTTGACCGTAAACTATCAGGCTTCGATGCAGTTAAACTGAGCGCTAAAGCGGGAATTGCAAACTTTGGCTCGCTCTTTGGACTGTTATTTCTCAATGGATTGCTGGTCCTTGGTGGGCTCCTGCTCTGTTACTTTGGAGTGTTTTTGACAATTCCCATCACTTTTGGCGCCCTGGCCGTAGCTTATCGGCAGGTGTTTGGCTCCCGTGAATATAAATCTCCGCTTCCGCCTCCACCGCCCGTATTTACGTAATTTAGAACCTCTGTTGCCAAAGGTCGCGGAGATGTGGTTTATGTTTGTTCATGCCACGGCCGGATCTCATCATTCGAGGGAATCGCGTCTTAGCCTCTCCGCAGTCGTCCGCGAGTCCAGAAGAGATACCCGCAGCTATTCACATTCTTGACGGCAAGATCATTGCTATCACCTCCTACGAGGATATTCCCCCTGGGGTTTCTGTCTTAACATCCGACCGCGAGTCTGTCGTCGCCCCTGGGCTGGTTGATAGTCATGTACACGTTAATGAACCAGGCCGGACAGACTGGGAAGGATTCGTAAGCGCAACTCGTGCGGCTGCGGCCGGTGGTGTGACCACGATCGTGGATATGCCTCTCAATTCAATTCCCGCAACCACAACACTTGAAGGATATCGAACAAAACTAAATGCCGCGGCAGGCCAGTGCCTGGTTGACGTGGGATTCTGGGGCGGAGTTGTACCTGGAAACACGAAGGAACTCGCTGGCTTGCTTGCTGCCGGAGTGCGAGGATTCAAATGCTTCCTAATAGATTCAGGAGTTGCCGAGTTCCCGAGTGTGACAGAGAACCATCTACGTGAAGCGCTTCCTGAGCTCAAACGACTCGGAACTGTTTTGATAGTGCATGCTGAACTACCGGGCCCATGTCAGAACGTGAACATTCAGGGTGAAGCTTCCAATTATCAGACTTTCCTTAGCTCCCGTCCGCGTGCTGCCGAAAACCAGGCAGTCGAATTGATGATTAACCTTGGTCGTGAGTTTGGTGTCCATGTGCATGTCGTTCACCATTCCTCCGCTGATGCACTCTCACCCTTAAAAAGAGCAAAGGAAGAAGGTGTAAGGATCAGTGCGGAGACTTGTCCCCACTACCTCTACTTTGCGGCTGAAGATGTTGCGGCCGGTGCAACGGAATTCAAATGCTGCCCACCGATACGAGAGCGAGAGAATCGAGAACGACTTTGGGATGCGCTGAAAGATGGCGCCATTGACATGATTGTTTCAGACCATTCGCCATGCCCGCCAGAGATGAAAGAGCGCGACAGTGGAGATTTCCTGGCAGCATGGGGTGGTATCTCTTCACTTCAGCTTAGGCTTCCAGTTGTCTGGACGGAAGCGAGTCGGCGAGGATTTCCACTGACTGATCTGGTTAAGTGGCTGTGCTGGGCTCCTGCCCGTCTGGTTGGCCTCGAGCGCCAGAAGGGCGCGCTCGCGGTCGGCTACGATGCTGATATAGTAATCTGGAATAGTGAGCAACAATTTAGGGTAGAGGAGGGCATAATTCACCACCGTCATAAGTTGACGCCGTATCAAGGTGAGCTGTTACGTGGTATGGTCCAGAAGACCTTTTTGCGCGGTCGTCAGATTTATTGCCACGGTGAATTTGTTAGTGGTCCATCTGGGCTACTTATTACATAGTCTATGAATAAACACATTGTCGTCTCTATCCACCAACTCACACGAATTCTCACGAGCTTTTCTATTGAGTCTCAGAGACTCTTTCGTGACTTTTCGTGTGGTTTAGTGAGTTAGATTTTCAGAGGTACCCCCTAAAAGTTTGTTGAATATTTATTATGGACTTCACTGAACTAATTGACCTGGCTTCTGAAAACCTTGGTGGCGCTGTACTCACCGCTAATGACGAATTCTTTGCGCCTAAAGAGAACTTACTCAAGACCAGTGCACCCATCTTCATCGAAGGAAAGTACACACACGTTGGCAAGTGGATGGACGGTTGGGAGACCCGCCGCCGTCGCAGCCCTGGTTTAGACTGGTGCATCATCCGCCTTGGACTTGCCGGAATTATTCGCGGCATTGTCATTGACACCAGCCACTTCAAGGGAAACTATCCCGAACACTTTTCGCTTGAAGCATGTGCTGTAGATGGTAGTCCTACTGTCGATGAACTGTTAACCGAGACAACCGAGTGGGCCACAATCCTTCCTCAGCTACCATTGGCAGGTGATTCGCAAAACCACTTTGCTGTAGACAACGAACATCGCTTTAGTCACCTTCGCCTGAATATTTTCCCTGATGGAGGTGTGGCACGCCTGCGCGTTTTTGGCGAGGTCGTGCCAGATTGGCGCCATTTGAAGCGCATTGGTGGTGAAGTGGATCTCGCGGCTGTTGAAAATGGCGGGCTTGTTCTTTCATGCAGTGATATGTTTTTTGGACATCGCCACAACCTTATTATGCCCGGTAGAGCCATCAATATGAGTGACGGCTGGGAAACTAAGCGGCGGCGAGGGCCTGGACATGACTGGGTTATCATTAAGTTAGGCGCCAGCGGAAGCATTCGTAGAGTGGAGGTGGACACTTCTCACTTCAAAGGTAATTTCCCGGAGAGTTGTGCTCTTGAAGCCTGTTACGGAGAAGTACTTTCAATTGAAAAACTGAGTGACCTGGATGCTCCCTGGAAAACTTTGTTGCCACGAACCAAGCTTCAGGCCCACACCAGACACTTTTTCGAAGAGGAACTTGTTGACCCGGGTATAGTTTCCCATATTCGTTTCAACATCTTTCCTGATGGTGGTGTGAGTAGATTGAGGATTTACGGGACAGTTCAATAGATGGTGAACCAGGGAGTCGATTGGCTCAATTCGTTGTCACCGGCAGCAGCTGAGAGTGAGCTGCTCAAGTGTTGTGGCTCCACCGTCTGGGCGCAGCGACTGTCAGTCGCTCGTCCGTTTTCAAGTCTCGAAGAACTGAATAGAAAAGCCAGTGAGATTTGGTGGTCCTTGGGTGAGGGAGATTGGCTGGAAGCCTTTCGCAGCCACCCTAAGATAGGCGAAAGAAAGGCTGAGCAAGTTGTATCACCTGAGGCGCAAAGCTGGTCTGAGCAAGAACAATCAGCTACGCACAATACTGCTCAGGCTACAATGCAGACGCTAAGAGAACTTAATCGCCTCTATGAGGAGAAGTTTGGGTACATCTTTATTATTTGTGCCACAGGAAAGAGTACCGAAGATATAATTGCCAACTTACGCAGACGACTAAACAACGATTATCAAGAAGAACTTGAGATCAGTGCTGAAGAACAGAACCGAATTACTCAACTCAGATTAACCAAGTTGCTTGCTTCTGTAGAGTGCAATAAGTGAAAACCTCAAATAGTTACGATCGGTAAAAAACAGATGAGCACTATCTCGACACACATCCTTGACATTGCACGCGGCACGCCCGCCAGCGGGATCGCTGTAAGCTTGCAACTGCAAAACCTTGACGAAACATGGACTGAAATCAGTCACGCCTGGACGGATGAGGATGGCAGGGTAAAGCCTTTTTTCCTTGTCGGAGAAACACTCCAGGGAGGCACTTATCGCCTGGTTTTTGACACGGACGAATACTTCTCGCGGCTAAATATCGACTCTTTTTATCCTCAAGTCAGCGTCGTCTTTAATATAGGAAATGAGTTCCAGCACTACCATGTACCGCTCTTGATAAGTCCTTACGGCTACTCAACTTATCGCGGGAGCTAAGCGTGATACTCGATCCCACTATCAGCGAGTGGTTGAACCTCATAGCGCGTTGGGTGCATGTATTCGCAGGAATAATGTGGGTGGGCACCACCTACTATTTTACCTGGCTTGATGCGCGACTGAGCGAAGAGGAACAACACTCCGCCAATCCTCAGGAGAAGGCACAAGTCTGGATGGTCCACAGCGGGGGATTTTATGTTGTAGAGAAGCGTAAAATTCCCGATCTAGTCTCGCGAAGACTTCACTGGTTTCGTTGGGAGGCCGCAACGACCTGGCTAAGCGGATTGGTTCTCCTTGTGGTGGTCTATTACATCGGCGGCGGGGCTTTGGTGGATGCTGATGTAAGTAGCATCAGCGTCGGTGCTGCAACTCTGTTGGGGATTGTTCTCCTGATTGGTGGCTGGTTGATTTATGATCTAGCGATGCTTTCGCCTCTTGGAAGGAATGAGAAACCTTTCGCTGTACTCTCTTTTCTCCTCGTTGTGGCAATTTCCTATGGATTAACTCGAGTCTTTAGTGGACGAGCAGCATATCTCCACGTCGGCGCAATGTTTGGAACGATCATGGCAGCTAATGTGTGGCAACGCATCTTACCTGCACAGAAGAAGATGATTGCGGCAATTAATAAGGGAGAGCAACCAAATCAAGCTTTATCTGCGCAGGCCAAACTCCGGTCAAAACAGAACACATTTTTGGCTGTGCCGGTAGTTTTTCTAATGATCAGCCATCATTTTCCGAGTACGTATGGCGATCGGTACAACTGGGCCATACTTTCGCTGATGGTGTTGCTGGGCTGGCTCGCGGCGAAATTCATTCGTCGAGCGTAACTGTAGGGGCGTCCCTCCGTGGGCGCCCCCCTTCCCTTCGCAACATTAAGTGGTCAAAGAAGGGGCGCCCACGG
>CAZNPP010000070.1:18724-20456 GCA_964574785.1 uncultured Chloracidobacterium sp.
TGGGCGCCCCCCTTCCCTTCGCAACATTAAGTGGTCAAAGAAGGGGCGCCCACGGCGAAATTCATCGAGCGTAACTGTAGGGGCGTCCCTCCGTGGGCGCCCCCCTTCCCTTCGCAACATTAAGTGGTCAAAGAAGGGGCGCCCACGGAGGGACGCCCCTACAGGTGTGGTTCATTCGAGTTAAAAGATGCGGAGGGGCGCCCACGGGACGCCCCTACGAACGAGTATTCAAGATCTGTACAAAGGAACCGGAACGGAGCCCTTCTAAACTTAGACCTGAGTACGAGAGGGCCTCGTTTTCAGTCAGCGCCCCACAATTTGTTGCCCGCAGAAAATAATTGAGCAATCCCTGTCCGGTTGCTGCATCATCAAAAACATCTCCAACAAGCGTAGCCTTCGCAGCCTTCTCGACAAAGTTCTTCAAGCGCTCTGAAGCCTGATCGAGTCCTTCAAGAAAGAATGCATAAACGGCCGCGTACCTTGTTGGTAACTGTCCTGGATGCAGGTCCCAACCTTGATAAAATCCAGTTTCTAGAGAGTGCCAGATGTGCTCGTAATGCAGCCTCCAAGCTCGGTGAACTACTTTTCGGTTTTCCTCGATCTGCTTAGATGACAAAGGAGCTCCACCTTCAATGAAGCGATGCGGAGCTACCGGCATGATGTTCGTAGCTCCGTCGGAAAGCCAGATGCCTGTCCCAGCAAATGACACTTGCATCATCTGTTTTGCAAAGTCACACGCGGGATGCATCATGTGCTGATAGGCGGCTGTGATGTTACAGCTTGCGGTGTAATCATAGGTCCCAAAATGCGCCGCTATACAACGCCCATCAGCAGCCTCTAACAGTCGTGGAAGATTAATCTCGCCTCGCTGGTTGATGATTGACTGAGTGGTCTCAATCATCATTTCACAGAGTAACGAATTAGGGGCAAGTTGGTGTTGCTCTTCCAGTAGAGCCAGCAACTTAGCAAGTGCAGCAACCTGCTCCGGAATTGTGATCTTTGGCAAAGTAACTACGAAGTTTGCTGGCAGCTTCCCTCCCGTCAGTGACAACAACGATGAAACAAAAATATCCAAAGTGCGCATGCTGCGGGAACGAAGCTCTTCCGTGAACGGTTTGATTCGAATACCGATGAAGGGTGGCAACATTCCGCGGTCCATTCCTGCGGCAACTTCTGACGCTGCAGATTCAGCATGACCATCCTCTTCGTAGTCTGGTCTGTTGCCATAGCCGTCCTCAAAGTCGATCCGGAAGTCCTCTACTGCTTCGCGCGTTAGCTTTTCATTTACCCGTTTGTAGATTGTGTAAGCTAACCACGCAGATGGGTTGTCAGCCTTAGTTGTCTTCGGACTGTTTTCGAGTTGGGAAAGCAGTTCGCCAGATTGATCAATAGAATCCGGTAGCTCGTTTGCTCCGGTTAGACCTACAGCTTTTGCAAAAACGAGAAAATCTGGTGCGAACTGGTCCAATGTGCGGCGAGCAATCTCTCCTAAACGTTGGGCCGAGTCAGCCTTGAAGAGGTGCGCTCCTCCATAAACTGTATGGACAGGCTGGCGTTTTCCTGTCTCACTTGGATAGCGCTGTGAGAAGTTGCTGTTGGCTTTTTGTAGATGTTCGATGATTTCGCTGATGGAATCCTCAGATAAAGACGTTCTCATGAAGGTCCTCCGAATGGGGAGCTAAAGATGGGACCCGACTTTAGTACAATTGGCGAAAAAGTCCAAAGAGCCTGG
>CAZNPP010000071.1:0-20353 GCA_964574785.1 uncultured Chloracidobacterium sp.
TGGAGACCAGCCAGCGAAAGTGGGTTTCTACCGTTCAGCGGTAGGTCATTGATCTGCTGAGTCTGCACGGTTGTGGACAGCTCAGCATTGGTTGTATTGATAGGAGCCGCGCTCTCAGAAGCTGTAACAACCACTGTTTCCTCGATGCTTCCAGCCGACAACTGAACATGAACAGTGAGCGGAACACCAACGTTGACTGTCAGATTGGGAATCTCCGTTTTGTTAAAGCCGGGCTGCTCAGCGATGATCCGATATTGACCAGCACGCACGTTGGCGAGAACAAATTCGCCCGCGGCATTCGCGTTAGTGATTACCTCTGTGTTTGTGGCGTTATCGATCAGCCTTACCGTCGCACCTGAAACCACCGCACCTGCGGTATCTTTGACAGTACCATTTACCTCGGAACTGGCACTTTGCGCGACAGATGTGCCGATTAAAGCAAAGACTACAAGTGTGATTTGCAAAATTCTCATAGGAAAGTTCGATGGACTCCTCATTTCTTACCTCCAGGAAAATCTATTTTTTTCAAACCTTCGCAAATTGGTTAGTTGAGCGATGATCAGGGTGACAGGAGTGCGAACGAGACCTGTCTAATTATTAGCGTTACATTGCTCCCGCTATGGCCGCACCTTGAGAGCCTGAAATGACCACCGCCAGTTCGGGCTGGATCCGAGATTAAGTCTCAGAAGAAGGAGCGCAATCAAAAGTGTTCGCATTTTCATAAACTCCTCCAGAAAAATGGGGGGTGGTGGTCCAAGGCTCATCTTTGCGTACCATATGTCTATGAGCGTGCCCGCTAGAGCGATAGCGATAGCTTTTATCGCGTTGCTGAGGCTTGTTGGCAAGGCAATGCTCATGCCTGCTTTGAACGCCGTGTGCGTTAAGCAATGAAGCGAGAACTAATTAGCCGATGTACGGTGAGGAATTTCTGATTAGATCGCAGGTAGTTTGATGACAAATATTTCTATAAGATAGGAATTGCTTCGACCTGTATTCCGTGAAGCGTTAATCGCCTACACATCTAATCAGGACCTACCAAAGAATGGATTAAAAAGAAGGACCCCGAACCAATTTAGGTTTGGGGTCCTTCTCTGTTGGCAGGGTCTTGCGTAATACTGCCTAAAAAGTGAACTTCAACTGATACCGAATTACCCGTCCACCCCCGTCAGATTGAGGCGTGTTGGGATTGAGGAAGCGGCCAGCCACAGATGAGGTGACATTCGCCGGAATCGTTCCTCCCAGTGGTGAGAATGGACTAACACTGGGCTGCGTGTATTGAGGATGGTTGAAGATGTTGAAGAACTCGGTTCTGAACTCGAGCCGCTTGTTCTCAGAGATTTTCACCTTCTTCATGATATTGACGTTCCAGTTATTTGTGCCGGGAGTTAAGTGTGTATTCCTCCCAAGGTTGCCAGTCCGTCCGCTACCTGCAGCCAAACCAATGAACTCCGCGGTCGACGGATCAATGGGAGCGTTATTGGCGTCAGGGTTGACATAACCGGTTGGGCTGCCAGCATTCGGAACTGCCCGCACACCACGTTGTCCAAAAGGATTGTAATCCGGCCGATCAAGGTTTCCGCCAATGCTGTCGGCGTCTACACCATTGGTGATGGTTAATGGAGCGCCACTTTCGAAGGTTGTAACTCCTGAAACCTCCCAACCCCCAAGTACACGCCCGACAAACCCTTCCTGGCTTCTAAAGAATGGGATCTGATAGAGGTAAGTGAACGACGCTCGATGGCGGCGATCGAAGAGTGATACCGATCGTTCAAGTCGCTCGCTAAATCCGAGAATCGGAGGCTGAGCAGCTTGTTGCGGAAGATTATTCCCGGCGACTCCGAATACCTCACTAGCATTGTCAATCAACTTGGACCAGGTATAGGCCCCTGTCAGGAGAAAGCCCCTACCGAAACGGCGACGAACATCCAACTGTCCCGCATGGTAGATTGAGGATCCACCATTCGTTCGGATCAGGCGCGATCCCTGAAGATTATCAAAGCGGCCAGACGTAGGTCCCACATATCCTGGCGGAGTTACACGCAGGGCTAGTGGAACAAGCGGGTTCATATCTTCATTGATATAAAGGTGAGTTCCTTTAGAGCCGACATAGGAGAAATCTACGATCAAATCCAGTGGTAGCTCTCGCTGCATTCCGAGGGACCAGCGCTGCATGTACGGGTTCTTCAAATCCTGAACAACGAGAACCTGAGCATCAAAAGGTGAGAGTGGTCGCGGCACAGTTGGAAATGATGCAGTGAGATTTGCGAGTCCGCGGGGGTTGGCAGCGTTAGCTACCGACGAGGTGGTGGTTGCTACGATGTTGGGTGATGAGGACGCAGCATTTGATGCGATATTGTTGAAGAAAGAGTCGTAGCCAATCTGGTAACCGGCGCGAACAACAGACCGGTTGACACCAAAGACCCAACCAAGCAGTCCGCTACTGAATGAGGGAGAGTACGCAACACCGATTACCGGTGCGAAGTTGTTATTGTCGCTGTCCACGCGATTAGGCTGGCTGTATGGACCATCCAAAGTTACCGGATCAACGTTGAAAAGACCTGTGAACGCGGCTGTTTGCAAAGAATTTATTGGATTGCCGAAGTGCTCATAGCGCAGGCCAAGCGTCAATGTCAGCTCAGGAGTTGCGCGCCAGCGATCCTGGAAAAAATAGGCCTGACGGAAAAGGGACGGGTAGTAAGCAGGACTACCGAAATCGCGTAAAGCGCTACCGCCACTTCCGCCAAAGTTGTCGAGGAAGTTGGCGAAACCATGAAAGCTGATGCCACCAACGTTGCTCGAGGCAAAGGACAGCTCACCGCGGCCGCGGAAAGGAGCAAACTGTTTGGATCGCTGCTCGAGTAGATCAAACCCAAAGCGGAAGGTGTGGTTACCTGTCACGTAAGTCATAGTGTCCTGGATTACGTAGTTGTTTGCCGTTCGGCCCTGTGGCAGATTCGAGGCGTGACCCAGGCGCGAAATTGGTAACGTGATGTTGATCGTCGGGAGGGTTTGTGCCAGCGAGCTCGAACTGAGCGGAAAGTCATATGCGATACGGTTGTACCCGATGCGCGCCTCATTGGTGAATCTAGGCGAGAAGATATGCGTCTCGGTGAGCAGGAAATTGTACAAGCGAGCAATGAAGGGAGAATCGAAACCTTCGAAGCGCGCTTCCGTACCCTGTGGGAAATTCTGATCGTCAAATAGGAAGCGGCCTGACAATTGATCCGAGTCACCAAGTTTGTGATCAATCCGCGCCATCCACTGCCGGAGGATGTTCTTTTGTCCAAACGTTCTGGTGAACGTACCGAATTGAACATTGCAAGGCGCCGCACAGCCGGAGCGCTCCCCGATGGCAACATTGAAAGGATCTGCCTGGCCCACAGCGCCACCAGTTGCAAGGCGATAAGTATCGAGATTTGCATTCGATCCGGCTGGAAACAGTTGGCTGAGCAACGAATGTCCTGCCGTAGTTGGGACCACCAGGTCTATCGTTCCAGTTGAGTTCTGACGTTGCTCTTGGTATGCGCCAAAGAAAAATGTTCGGTTGCGCAGTATCGGTCCACCTATAGTTCCTGCAAACCACTGTTCCGTTCCAGGCGGTGGATGGCCTCGACCATCGCGATTAGGATTTACTGACGGGTCGCGGGAAAGAGCAGGACGTCGAGATTCAGAACTGGTCAGCGCATCATCGCGAGTTGAATCAAGGAGATAGGTAAGTGAGCCGTGAAACTCATTTGTGCCGCCTCGGGTGATCGTATTGATGACTCCACCACCCGAGCGTCCAAACTCTGCATCGAAATTGCCTGTTTGTACTGAAACCTCTTTAACGGCTTCGGGATTTGTAATCTGAAATCCCTGACCAGCAACTGAGATGTCATTATTCTCCATGCCGTCAATCAGGAAATTATTGGACCGGCCGCGAGCGCCGTTAATTGAAAAGGTTCCGACGCCAAAGCCGAAGCGGTTGCTCGAGACTCCGGGCAGTGTCAAAGCAAAAGCCACGGGATTGCGAGTGGCAATTGGCAGTTCAGTAATTTGGCTCGTCGAGATGTTTCCACCGCGCACCGCCGTTTCAGTTTGTAAGGCTGCTCCTGCCTCATCGACAACATCGACGACAATTTCATTGAAGCCAGGCTCGAGTTGAGCGTTAACGGTGGAAACCTGGTTAGCATTAACGATTATTCGCGTTTTAGTCAGTGGTCCAAAACTGGCGGCTTCGAACTTCACTGAGTGACTTCCAAGATCAACCGCCTCGAACCGATAGAATCCTTCGGAGTTCGTGACAGTAGTGCGAGCGACTCCTGTCTCGTCATTGGTTAGCGTTACTGTTGCTCCGGCTATAACCGCACCCTGAGAGTCTGAAATGACACCACTGACAGTGCCTCGGCTGGTTTGTGCCTGGACCCCAAGGTTAAGCCCTAGAACGATGAGCGCAATCAAAAGTGTTCGCATTTTCATAAGCTTCTCCAGAAATATGGGAGGTGTTTGGTCCAAGGGCTCGTGACTCGAGCCCTTCCTTCTATGAGCGTGCCAGCTCGTGCGAAAGCGATGGCTTTTACCGCGTTGCTGAGACTTATCGGCAAAAAGCAATGCTCATGCCTGCTTTAATAGTCGAGAGGGTTAAGCAGTGAGGCGAAAAGAACTTAGCTAATGTTGGGTGAGGAATTTCTGATGAAGCCGAATGTCCCCTGATGACGGAATATTTCTATAAGATAGGAATTGCTTGCAGAATAATGCATGTGCAATGATCTCGTGAAGCGTATAATCGCCGACGCAAATTATTCAGAACCTACTTACACTCTAAGCTCGGAAAAGCTGAGGCAGCAAAACTAATGAGCCTTTTCTGCTCAATCTTCACCGACCAGTCGCTCTCAAAAACAGCGGTCCTGTGTGATGGAGATCAGCTAACGTACGAGCAGCTTCGAGATCAGGCCATTGGAATGGCACACGCCCTCAATCTTCTCGGCATTGCCACAGGAGATCGAGTTGCACTTCTACTTAATGACTCGCCCGAGTTCATCGGCGCATTTATCGCAACGTGTTCGAGTGGGGCAATCGCTGTTCCCATCAATATGTCCCTTCCATTTGATGAACAGCTGACAATCCTTGATGATTGCACCGCCAGTGTTGTTTTTGGAGAAGCGAATCTCTGCCGACATCTTCTTGCAAGCAACAGATTGCGTTATCTCCGCAACATTGTTGTTGTCCGCAATGAGACTCTAGAGTGGTCAGGTTCGTCGGAGATAAGAATCCATCTGTTGGATCAACTGATCAAAAGAGCCAAAGGTCACCACTCAGCACCGCCTTTCATGGACGGTGACGAAAATCAACCGGCCTTCATTCTTTACACTTCCGGCAGCACAGGAGAACCCAAGGGTGCGGTCCATCGACAGTGTGACATCTTTTATACAAACGCTACATTCTGCCGTGAGGTGCTCCGCTTGAGAGATGGGGACCGCCTTTTTTCATCATCTCGGCTTCCATTTGCTTATGGTCTCGGTAATAGTCTCACTTTTCCACTATTGAATGGCCACACCACAATCCTTTGTCGGGAAAAACCGACCCCCAAGGTTATTGGTAGGGTGTTTGATGAATATAAGCCAACCATTTTTTTCGCGGTGCCCGTGGTCTATAATCTCCTTCTCGATCAGCAGCGGCGACACAAGCCACTCAATTGTTCGAGTCTGCGTCTTTGTGT
Source organism: uncultured Chloracidobacterium sp. (assembly GCA_964574785.1). Taxonomy (GTDB): domain Bacteria; phylum Acidobacteriota; class Blastocatellia; order Pyrinomonadales; family Pyrinomonadaceae; genus PSRF01. Next base: position 5,699 of record CAZNPP010000071.1, read on the forward strand.
TTCGGCGGGTGAAGCTCTTCCGGCGCAACTTGGGGAAGAATGGGAGAACACCTTTGGTGTCCCTGTTTTGGATGGTATCGGTTCGACTGAAATGCTCCACATGTGGATGTCAAATCGTGAAGGCGAAGTGCGTTATGGGAGCAGTGGTAAGTTGCTCCAGGGGTATGAAGCTAAACTGCTGGACCAGGATGGCCGCGAAACACCATCTGGCCACGAAGGCAACCTTTGGATAAAAGGCGCAAGTGCGGCTCTCGGCTACTGGGCTAAGCCTGATGCAACAGCTCGAACTTTTGTAGATGGTTGGATACGAACGGGCGATCTGTATCGCTGCGACTCCGCTGGGTATTGGTATCATCTGGGGCGCAGCGATGACTGTTTCAAATCAAGTGGTCAATGGGTGTCGCCAGTGGAAGTTGAAGCGGCTTTGCTTCGTCATGATGGCGTAAATCAGGCCGCAGTAGTGGCAGACGTTGATGAGGTGGGTCTACCTTGTGCAAGTGCGTTCGTAATTTTCAAAGATCTTAAATCTGACCCTTTTCGAGTTGAAGCGGAATTGCGGGAATTGGTAAGAACGGTATTACCGAGATTCAAGCAACCGCGTCGTTATTTATTCGTGAAGGAACTTCCTTATACGGCAACGGGGAAAGTGCAGCGCTTCAAGTTACGGGAACAAATAAGAGGGATGCAGGATGAAGGATGAAGGATGAAGTCAGGAGCCAGAAATCAGGAGTCAGAAGTCAGGAGTCAGAAGTCAGCGTACAACCGCTCAGGTAGCTTTTGGCTCGCGGGAGTTTCTGGCGAGAGTTAAGTGATAGCAACTGAAAAGGCAAAGGGAGGAATGAACGGATAGTCCTAAATTTGAGAGTTGACATATCTTGGGCAAGATCCATCCACGAAGTCACACGAATAGGAGCCAAGAACTCGTTCGTGATATTTCGTGGTATTTCGTGGATAGTTTATGCGTCTTGACCAACGGGAGTTTCTGGAGAGGAGTCACAAGCCAGAAGGAGTAGCCTGACTTCTGATTTGCCTTATTACCCACCTTCTGACTCCTGACTTCTGACTCCTGACTTCTACTCATCACTCATCACTAACCATTTACCATTATGAGTGACAAGTCTATTCAGGAAACTTATGCGCCGAATCTGGCGTGCTTTGGGTGTGGGCCGGCAAATGAAGAGGGCTTGCGGATCCGCAGCTTTCCTGTGGGGGATGAAACTGTCGCGGAATGGCAGCCCGAGAAACATCACGAGGCATTCAAAGGAATGCTAAGCGGTGGAATCATTGGGACACTTCTTGATTGCCATTGCAACTGGACTGCCGCCTGGCACTTGATGAGAAAAGCTGGTCTGGATCATCCGCCCTGCACCGTTACCGCCGAGTATACAATTAAGCTGTTGCGCCCAACGCCTACGGATGAACCTGTAAAGCTTCGTGCTCGCGTTGTTGAGTCAACTGGCGATCGGGCAACAGTTGAAGGTGAACTGATAGCCCATAACAAGGTTTGTGCAACGTGTCGTGGTATCTTCGCGGCGGTAAAACCTGGACACCCAGCGTATCATCGTTGGTAAATTGTCTTTTATTGTCGATTTACGATTGACGCTGATTGTTGATTAGGCGTTAGCCGACAATTTGAGATCTTGAGGCACCTTACGATCAACAATCGACAATCAACAGACCATGTCTTTAACTTATCGACCAAGGCGGCTTAGGCGGACGGAGGGGCTACGCGCGCTCGTGCGCGAAGCTCGCTTATCTCGTGACGACTTCATTCTTCCACTATTTACCTGCCCCGGCGAGCATGTTCGACGCGAGATCAAGTCAATGCCGGGTGTTCACAACCTCTCAGTAGATGAGATCGCCACTGAGGCTGCAGCAGCGTTTGATATAGGTGTGCGAAGTGTACTTCTATTTGGATTACCGGAATCAAAGGACGAAACCGCGTCAGAAGCCTATGCGAAACAGGGAATAGTGCAAAAGGCAGTGCGTGCGATAAGGCGCGCTACACCCGATTTAGTAATCATGACCGATACATGCCTCTGCGAATACACCGCACACGGTCACTGTGGGGTGGTCCGTAATGGTGAAGTGTTGAACGACGAATCACTCGAGCTATTGGCACAGACGGCCGTGAGTCAAGCTGAAGCCGGCGCGGATGTAGTTGCACCATCGGCAATGATGGATGGCCAGGTGGGAACAATTAGAGAGGCCCTGGACAACGCTGGATTTGAGCACGTGGCAATTATGTCTTACGCGGTCAAATACGCCTCGGGCCTTTATGGACCATTTCGCGAAGCCGCCGAAAGTACTCCAGCATTTGGTGATCGGCGGTCCTATCAGATGGATCCTCCAAATGCTCGCGAAGCAATGCGAGAAGCTGAGATCGATTACTCAGAAGGTGCTGACATACTTATGGTGAAGCCCGCAACAATCTATCTGGATGTTCTAAAGATGGTTCGCGACCGGTTTGAGCTCCCTGTGGCGGCTTACCACGTTTCCGGCGAGTACGCTTTGATCAAAGCCGCAGCTCAGAGAGGATGGATCGACGAACCGCGCGTAATGGTTGAAACCTTAACTGGCATCAAACGAGCCGGCGCAGATGTAATCATTACCTACTATGCTCGGGAGGCGATTCGTGCCTTATCGCAGTGAATCAGAGCGCTTTAAAAATTCTGCTCCAGGGGAACAAACGAAATGGATTTCAGTCAGTTAGGAATACTAGGTGAAGTGGCCCTGGCAATGCTGTTGGGTGGGTTAATTGGTTTCGAGCGTGAATTGGCTGATAAACCAGCAGGTTTTCGCACGCAGATGCTGGTAGCAGGCGCGGCCGCATTACTGGTGGGGTTGGGTGATGCATTGCTTGCCAGGTTTGCAACGAGTCAACTTGTCCAAAGCGATCCCATTCGCATTGTCGAAGCGATAGTCACCGGCATCAGTTTTCTTGGGGCGGGGACCATCTTTCGTCGCAGTAGGAGCGAACAGGTCGAAGGACTTACGACCGCTGCCTCTATTTTGCTTTCCGCCGCAGTCGGCATAAGTGTGGCCCTACGTCAGTTTACGCTCGCTGTTGGTGTGACGGTTTTATCGCTAATCGTACTTCGAGGTTTAACAATCATAGAAAAAAGGCTCTGGCCCAAGAGAAAAGCGTGAAAGCGGAAAACAGTTTTTGATCTTGACGGCAGCGGGTTGGTCAAATGCATGCCACTATGCGCTACGGGTTCGGATTTACTAGCTCAGTATGAGACTCGCTGGGCTGAAGCCAAGCGTATCCTTGCCCTTCTTTGTAATCCTAATTCAATTCATCAAGGGCGGCGCCGAGTCGTTTCAATCCTTCCTCCAGAGTCTCAGAATCACCTCCAAGCCCAATTCGAAAGTGTGCCGGCATCTCGAAGAAACGACCCGGTACCACCGAAGTCTCGTACTTCTCACGCAGCAGCGTAAATAAACTGTCCGCGGCGCCCTGCTTTAAGCGAGGAAAGACAATAGTTCCAGAAGCAGGGTTCACGCACTCCAGATCAGTTCGCGATTCAAAAAAGCGATTGAATAAAGCATGGTTACGTTCCAGAAGAGTTCGCGCCTCGCTACCAATCTGATCGAGCTGCTGCAAAGCGACCACACTCAACCTTTCGGCCGGATGCGCTGCAACAGCTCCAAAGAGATCATTAAGTCGCCACATTCTTGTTGCGAGCTCAGGAGTTGCCAGTATCCAACCACAACGTAGTCCACTCAGTCCATACACTTTGGTGAGGCTACTTGTGGTAATGAATTCTGGGCCAAGGTGAAACGCAGTTCGTGGTGGATTTTCAAAGACTGCTTCGAGATATACCTCATCGACTAACACATTCGCACCAATGTCACGTGCGATTTGCCCGACACGACTTAAATTCTCTTCTTCTGTAAGGACGCCGCTGGGATTATGCAAATTGGTAATCACTACAAGGCGAGTACGTGAAGATATGTTTGCCTCGATCTCCTTAGGCGTAACTTGAAAGCCTGTTTCGAATCGACGCGCGAAACGTTTGACGTTCGCTCCGAGATAACGTGCAAGTGCCAACAGTGGCTCATAGGTTGGATGCTCAATCAGAACCTCGTCACCAGAAGTTACGACTGCTGCCATCGCGAGGTGATTAGCTAATGAGGTTCCTGTGGCTGCAACGACCGATTCTTCGTCAACTCCGAAACGTGCGGCCAGCAATTTCTGTAAGGGTTCATAACCGTAGCGGCTCTCACCAGTCAGTTCGAGATCAGCAAGTGATACTTTGAGCTGCTTAATGCTGGCATTTCGAAGATTACTCGTTGCAAGGTTGAAGCGTGCCATCGAGCTGGTCTTGGCCCAATGCATATATTCTGATGCCGCTACCCGTTTGGGATCACTCATTGCTGGTTTCGCCAACGCCAGAAGAAGTAGGCCGGTATACCGGCCAGAACTAAGGCCAAACCGATTACTGTGTTCTCAGGATATCGGTAGACGGTATTTACGACTATTAACCAGCAAGCAACGATAAATAGAACCGTCGTAAATGGATGTCCCGGAACTCTGAGAAATGGAGCGGACGATTTAGTTGCTTTACGCTTGCGAAAGACGAAAATGCAGGTAGCAGTCAGGCCAAAAAAGATGAAATCAACTGAAACCACATAATTGAGGATCTGTTCGTAACGACCTGATAAAGCAATAACGATCGCAAGCATACCCTGTAGAGCAATAGCGACAACCGGTACAAGGGTACGCGCATTTAGCCTTCCTACACTCTTTAGAAAAAGCCCGTCTTCTGCCATTGCGAAATACACTCGAGGGGCTGTTAGCATGCCCTGACTTAGAAATCCAAGGGTAGAGACAGCAATGCCCGCGGCTATGATCTGGGCCCCCGTCTCCCCAAGGGCAATCCGCATTACATCTGAAGCCGGTGTAGTTGTTGACGCCAGTCCTTTTGGACCAAGAGCCCATACGTACACAAAATTTACTGCCAGGTAAAGACCCACAACGCCAATTACACCAATGACGAGACCGCGAGGCAGATTTTTCTGCGGCTCACGTATTTCTCCAGCAACAAAGCTTGCTGTCTGCCATCCACCATATGCGAATAATACTGGGACCATCGCGGCTCCGATTGCCGTCAACGGGTCAAGCATAATCGCACTCTGATTGACTATCTGACTATGAGACGAGGGATCGGGCGCTACCAGCCAAAGACCGCAAGCTATCAAACCGAGAAGAGCAACAATCTTAAGCACCATAAAGAAACTTTGGACGGTGCTGCCAACTCTTACACCAAGACAATTGACTACGGTCAGTGATGCCAGCGCTACCACTGCAACGGTTGAGCTAATAAAAGGAATTCGCACTAATTCAACAAAATAATGTGCAAATGTAACGGCGACAGCAGCCATGCCTCCGGTCTGGATGACCAATAAAAGTGCCCAGCCATAAAGGAATGCTACTGATGGATGATAGGCGTCGCGAAGGTATGCGTATTGGCCACCCGCCTCAGGACGTATTGCCGCAAGTTCAGCCCAGATGAAAGCAGCGGCGAGTGCTATGAGTCCTCCGAGGGCCCAAACACCGATGATTACTCCGGGGCTAGTGACCTGGCGTGCAACAACATAGGGGTTAATAAATATACCTGAACCGATGATTCCGCCCATGACGATCATGGTGGTATCAAAGAGGCCGAGGCGTCTCGCTAGTTGGGGAGGCATAATCTGTCCAATGTCCAATGTCCAATGTCCAATGTCCAAAGTCCAACGTTTTAGTGTATGGGCGGGCTACGAATTTTGACTTCTGACTCCTTGCATTATCGTGGAAAGTTGTTCATCCGTCCTATGGCGGAATTCACTGTTTGGATTGGACATTGGACATTGGACTTTGGACTTTGGACTTTGGACCTACAACTGGCCGCCTCTCATCGTGATAACGGCAACGATCAGGTTGATCCCCATCCCAATGGCGACACCGGTCCAATACCGGTTGATTGTCATACTGTTTTTAAATTGGACCAAGGTGGCTACTCCTAAAGGCAACCAAATCAGTACGGATGAAGCCAACCCAGGACCGTATCCGCCTTCTCCTATTCCGCTGAGGATGTGCGTAAGCGCATTGACGAGTACTGTTGATCCAAGGATTACTATCATCAAAGTGGGAAAGCTAAAGCGCCGAGCAAGCAGAATTCCTATCACCATCAACACTACTGCCGCTGCCTGAATAACGAGGAATCGAGTGGGTGAGAAATGGACCCCTCTCGCGCTCAAGAGGTAAGCAGAGTAGCCTTCACCGCCCCAGTACTCTTCGGCAATATGGATTACGTAGGTAATTGGAAATAACCATGACCAAAAGGTGACTGTTGAATAACTCAAAAAGTTCAGCGCTCCCAAATCTGTTTGATAATCAGAGTGCGTCCCGCACATGAAGGCTTACATTCATGTGCGGGACGACCGATGTTCTCTTCTTTGTTAAAATATTAGAAGCTACCAGTTGCTCCCTTGAATCCATGCACGGCTTGCTTCATGGCCCAGCTAATGACACGCATATTGTCGTAACAGTACCCAAGAATGTAGTTGCATGTTGATAAGCAATGTTTTGTGCAGTCCTTCTTCATCTCGTCGAGCTGCTGCACATCGAACTTGTGATCGCCAACCACACCCCAGTCATGGGTAGCAGAATACATTGGGAAACAAGGCGCCAGAGATCCGTCAGTGCGAATAATCAGTGAGTTCTGGCCCGCTCGGCATTGCCACGGGGGCACCTGACCACGCATCAGCATCTTCATATCTTCCATGTGCTGAACGGGATTCACCATCTTGTAACCTTCGTTTATGCGCTTGTCATTAAGATAGTCAAGCAAGGCATCGACTTTTGGCCAATCTTCAGGTGTAAGGTAGGTACTATTCTCATTCAAATGCTTGAAGTGAGACTGCTCCGTCATTGGAGTTTCGTTGATGTGATAGTCAGTCGCAATGCCATTTGCCCGAGCTATCTCAGTCAACTCTTTGACGTCATCCATGTTGGTACGACAGATATTAATGTTGAACATCACTGTATACCCATAGTGATGTTGCCGCTTAACTAGATAGTCAAAGTAGGGACGAATGGGATCGAGGGCCTTAGGCAGCTCTTTTCGCTCTTTCACTGAATCCACAGCCAAATTTACAGTAGCGAGTCCAGCGTCGCCGAGACGGTCAATGACGTCAGGCTTCATTAACCGACCATTGGTCGGCAGATAAACAAAAATATCTTTCTTGGCACTGTAGTAAACGATCTTGTGGATGAATTTCGGGCGCAATAATGGTTCACCGCCCATCAACGCCAGCACTCGCGAGCCGATTGAATGCAGCCAGTCAATCGAACGCTTGGCTACATCTTCGGTCATGCCTTTAACTGCATTGTTGTAGGACCAGCAGTAATGACAATCCAAGTTACATTTCCACTCAGTAAAAAGGTACGGAATAATTGGTCGCAGTTCCTTCGAGTGCCATCGCGATTTGAAATAAGGTGCCCCCCAGGTCTTCCACGTCCGGATTGCATTGAGCTTCTGATACTCACGCTTTGTCATCGGTTGTGGGTCAGGGTTTTGCGGATAAACTGGCTCAGGCAAAACGTCTTCTGGTTTTGGCTCCAATTTAGGTCTCGAAGGAGACTTGTAAAGAATCTGGTGCAGTTTCTGATCGATACGAAACGGCGGCGCGTCCGTGCCGGGCGGAAGCTTCTGCTGGATTTCGGCCATCTATTCCTCTCCTTAAGGTAGAAACAAAAGGTCTCGCGTGTTCAGTGTTCCCACTGCTCAATCCTGAAATCACGAGTTATCGTTACGTAAGGTCGCCGGAAATATTGGCCGATCCTTGACAGAATTGCAAGCCAAGGATCTTGGGTCTTGGGACTTGGGTCTTTGATCTTCAGTCGTTGGTTAAAGCTTTATCGCTGAGGTCGCAGAACCCCCGTAGCTGTTAGAGCCACGGGGATCTCAGAACGTGGAGAGAAGTATGATACAAAGACCGAAGACCAAAGTCCGAAGACCGAAGGCCTTAAGGAAGTTAGTTTGTCTACGAAAGCAGAAGCAGTAATAACAGCCGGCCTCAAACCGGAACTGTTTTCTAATGGGGGCGTATTCGCTTTTAGTCGCACATCAATCCTAGTGACTCTCACTATTCTTGTAGTCGCTGGTTTTGCATTTCGCTTCTCAGGTTTAAGCGTTGAAAGCTTAAGCGAAGACGAGCTAAACAAACTCGAAGCCGTTTCTGAGTATCGCTCGCTTGGCTTGACAGCCGCCAACAGCGAACACCCCTTTCTCATGAAAGCGCTGCAAACAGTAAGCATCGTTGCGGCTGAACGATGGAACCAAACCTTCACGGGTTTACATATTCAGACCGAGACTGCACTGCGCTTACCGAGCGTGATATTTGGCGCTCTAACCGTTGTTCTGATCTATCTACTGGTACTTGAATTATTTGGAACCGAGGTAGCTTTACTTGCTGCAGCATTATGGACTTTTGATCCAAATGCCATCGGCTTCAATCGAATTGCGAAGGAAGATACTTTTCTTCTCTTCTTTTTTCTACTAGCTAACATTTTCTGGTTACTCAGTCAGCGCGCCGCAGAAGACGATTCTGGTCGACGTCCAGAGCCTTACTACTGGGCCACCGCGGCCGCTTATGGCGCGATGATGGCTTCTAAATATTTGCCCTCAATTATTGCAGTAAGTATCTGCTACTACTGGATGTTTCAGGCTGTTCCAGAAACAAAATGGCGGCTGGGTAAGAAAAAGATGCTGCGGTTCTTCCTCGTAATAGGAATCGTGTTCTTAATTCTGAACCCGACAATTCTTCTTCCTGAGACTTGGCGTCAGATGAGCGACTTCGCGGGTCAGAGGCGAATGGCGCATGATGGGTATGAATTTATGGGAACCTTGTATTCCCATAGATGGACTGATTGGTTGCGGGGCACTCCCTGGTACTTCTATCCAGTCTTTATCGCTGTCAAGCTTCCCTTCCTAACAGTTTTGGCATTTTTGGTAGGATTGCCGCTGCTCTTTCGTCGCACTCTGGGTGATGGACGCTATTTCATCCTGATGTGGATGTTCGTTTGGTTAATGACATTTGGTTTTGCAGGCGGAAAGTTTATGAGATATTTGACAGTTATGCTCCCCGGAGTTCTTATAACGGCAGCACTTGGAGTGCAGTTCGTCGGACGACAAGTCGCGCACTGGATTTCGTCATTGACCTCAAGTGCAAATCTAGCTAGTTATTTCAGGATCGCACTGGCAGTGGTTGTAGTCCTGGGCTCTTTAAGCGCCGCATTTCGTTCTGCACCACACTATCGTCTCTACACAAATGCCATAGGAGGAAGTGAACGCGCTGGTTACTATTTTCCACATGATGAGTTTTATGACTCGAGCATGCGTGACATTATGTTTGAGCTTGCAAAACAGGTACGAAAGGGTGCTCAGATAGCTAGCGAGACCCCGCGAGTTGCCGCTTTTTATGCGGAGCAGGCTGGCCGAAATGATCTCTCATTCATTTCGCTTTCGGATAACGATGCGTTACAGAGATTAGGCGAGGAGGACGTCATTATAGATGCGCGTGGCAGACGCTACTTCAGTAATGATGCTTTGATTTCAGCTCTGCGAAGATCCGGTGCGCCAGCCCTTGAAGCATCCCTCGGCCCAGTCTCGGCTGCGTCCGTTTACGTGTTGGACCAGAATTCACTCAGAATAGTTCAGCAACACGCTGATCAACCTCATTAACATCTGAGCGGTAGTGTCCTAATTTGTAGGGGCGTCCCTCCGTGGACGCCCCTTGCCGGGCTAATCCTTCAACTGGGGCGCCCACGGAGGGACGCCCCTACAAATTAGGACACTACCGTCTGATCTCGATCTCGAGTGGTTTTGCTCCCTGCGAGTCGTAACCCTCGGGCCAGTTTGAAATGTTCACCCCATACAGCCAATCAGATTCTGGAGTAACTGCGAAACGGATCCGTAGCGGCAGTCCTCGCATGGCTTGAAGACGAACAAGGAAACTATCCACCCTCCATTCCTGGACTAATGGGTTATTAGCGTTCAGAACTGGGATTATGCGCGAGCCGCAGTTCGTGTCGTTGACGAAAAGTGTTACGCGCGTCTTGATCTGTTCTGGTTTAGCGTCAATAGGCAACACCGGCTGGATGTGAGCACGGACAATCAGGTGACTTACACGACGACGATCCTCCCGAGCAGGAATCCGGTACTCTACGAAACCAACCCCGCTTCCCCATATATAACCTGGGCCACTGCCCATCTTTTCAAAGCGAGCCTTCCAGTTCATATTTGGCTTGAAGCGATAGAGCAGAGTTTTGTCTTCGTGTAGCAAAGTCTCAGGAACAATAGAGGGATCGTTCTCAGAACGGGCGAAAACGAATTGTCGTGGAACTAAATGCCGACCTTGTTCAGTCAAGCGTGATGGTAACTCAGCCCCTCCAAGCGTACGAAAGCGCTCGGAAGCCAACCTGGTTTCATCAAGAACCTCTGCATCTCGTCGTGACGTGTAAGTGATTCCATAACCCCGATCCTGATCAGGAGTTAAGATCCAGAACATTGCTCCTGCTGCACCGGAGCGAAGGTTGGCATTGAAGAAACCATAAAACCATTCGCGTTGTGAAAAACCATTGTAACCATCCGAGTTCATTCCAAACTCACCAAGTACTAGTGGCTTGTTGAGTAAAGAAGCGGCAGCCACTCGGTTCTCCACAAATTCTCGCAAAGCAGTCGGCGAATCAACAAAACTGTCCAGGTCGTCTTTTGGATAGTTATGAACATCACAATAATCAACGTTCGGCAAACGATGATCGGCGAGCCACTCCCGCCGTTCCGCGGCCGAACGGTAACCCCACACTCCTGGAGTAATTAGGTGGTTTGGAGCCAGTGATCGCAAATAAGCACTCATCTCCGCAATCCACGCGCGCCGTTCATCCCAGCGACCAGTTTGGGCCTGCGCCTCATTCATTAACTCCCAGCCAAGGATCACAGGATCGTCGCGGTATAAGACACCCGTGACTGTGTTCCGTCGAGTTGCGAGCTTCTCCAAATGTTCGCGATAGAAGCGGCGGGTTTCATCATTGGTGTAGAAGAGCATGGCCCGTTCAGGATTGATACCATAAGGCAGGCTATCATCCGCGGCATCGTCAATTCCCGCCCAGCGAAGATACTGTGTAATTCCCCCTGTATCCCGCCACCAATTAGTGAGACAAAGCTGGACGCGCAAGTTGTTTCTGGCAGCTTCAGCGAGCACCCGATCGAGGTGGACCAAGGCTGCTTCATTCCATTGGTCAGGCGCCCAACGGAAGGGATGATGTCGAGGCCAATCCTTAGCGTCCTCACCGACTGGCCCCACATCTTGCGGTCCACCTTCGCCGAAGGCCCAAACCCTGATTACTCCTATTCCAGCTTGAGCGGCTTGCCTGAGAGTCTCAGGCATCTGCTGTCGATCTTCATCACGATACATGATTGCAACATTGGCCCCGACAAAACGAAATGGCTCACCACCAATCATGAATCGAGATCCGCGGGTTGTAACGAAATGATGATTAATTAAGGAGGCCGATTGCTCGCGTGAAGGACGAAATCCAAGAAACGCTGCACCGAGAATGGCGGCGAAGGCTACTGCGAGAACTATCTTTTTAACCATCAGACAAATTCGAACAGGCGCCTAACGAGGATTCGTCAATTTAATAAAACCAAGAATGGTGCAGATTGCCCCCAGCACAACGAAGAGATTGAAAAAAGTCAGGATTGTAAAGACCAGTTGATTGTCTCGCGTAAAGAAGCCGAATGCTAAGACGATGAACTGCACATGAAAAAGGAGCAAACAGACCGCTGCAAATGAGAACCACCGCACCGGCGAACCAAACGCCCGGGCGCGAGCAAAGCCAAGAACTGCCGCTACCAACCAGGCGACAGCTCCCAAAGTCAGCATACCCAATACCACGGGAGCAAAGTAGGCAGGTTCGTGAAACGTGGTCTCTACCTGCATCATTGTGAAGATTGATAACATCGGCATCGGGTCGACTCCTATTTTACAAGTTGTTGACAAACCAAGCGCCGTTTCAGCACGGTTGGGGCTGCGAACACGTGCACAAAACGGCGTCAGATGCTCAGAAGCGTTAGTTTTTAAAACAATGAACCGTCAGACAAGCCACAGGGTAGTAGAAACCCTGATTCACACGTCGAGAATCAGGCAAGCGCATCTCTATTGTGTTATATGGATCTCCTCTTCCTTATTAACGTGTCCAAGGAAATAGATTAGGGCGCAGACAAAAAACACTACTCCTGCCCCAATTGCCCACCACATGTTGTATGTCCCGGCCTCGGGTGGCGCATTAACAAATAGATAGAACCTATAGATCCCAAAAACAAGCGCAGCTAATCCCACGACTACAGCTACTATGTCTTTAAGGCTTTTCATGTTGAACCTCCGGCCAACAGTCTGTTTATGAAGGTTAATGGAAAAAGCCGATAACGTTTACGTTTCGATTTGGTCTCATGTTAACGCTTCAGGTTAATAGAAGGCAAGGCAAAATCACGCAAAATACTACTATTTCAATATCTGTCGCCGATCACCTGCACGTCGCGTAACTCGCTCGCGATCCAGGAACTCAAGTAACGGAATTGCATACTTTCGGGACACCCCAGCCAGTTCTTTGAACGTTGCCACATCAATAAGACGGTTCGGTTCATGTTGATCCGCATAACTGTGGAGGGCCCGCTTGAGCCCTTCCAAGGCCTGGCGATGAAACATAAGATCTCCTTGAACCCGAACTAGCGCTCCTTCGTCAATCAAAAGCTGAAGAATCTTACGCCGGTGATTTCGGTCTGCTGCAGCGCCAGCATTTTCCAGAGCGTCTTCCAGCGAAGGCGGTTCCAGGCCCGCACGCTCATAAATCTCTTCCAGTTTGGAACGCAAGTTCGCATCCGCACTCGAAAGCTGAAGGCTGTGTTCACGAGCGCGAATCACATCTCGTTCCGAGACCATCTTTCCTTCTCTTTCTAAGGATGTCAGAACTGAACGGAATACTTCTGAAGGCAGTCGAGCAAAGTGTCTTTCACGTAGAGTCTCTCGTGCTAAACCTCTGGCAATAGGTTCCCGTTTGTGAAATGCCTTTACTTCCTGAAGCGTGCTTTGAGTGAGGCGGTTGAAGCTTTGCGCTGTAAGGAAAACGCCTTCGCAGTTAACAATTTGATTACCATCTGTAGCCTGTCGGGCCACTTTTTCCAAGACGACATCACTCCAGCCGGTACGAGCACCGATCTCAGCCAGACGTTGTCCCTGATCCCCTCCCAAAGCCACGAAAGTTTTAAACCTTTCCGCATGGTCTGCTGCTGCCAGGGCATTCAGCCGCTCGCGCACATCCTCAAAATCACGACGTCGATGCCTGACGGCAAAAGGATCGAGGACCTGACCACCTGCAATTGTTATTGAAGGCGAATAGGAGCGGATGATGAACCGCTCGTGAGAAAGTGCTATCACTGGTGCTTCTAGTCTCAATTGCGCTAGTCCAGACTCACCCGGCGACAATTCACCTTTCTCATTAAGTATTTGCAAGCGACCAAGAATTTCGGCTGCATGAATGTGAAGACGTACGCGTGAGCGAGAACGCAACGCTCGAGGTGCATCTGAAAGCACTTCAAGACTCACGTCCATCACTTGCGTAGGTCGTAATCGGGAAGGAGTCGCCAGGACCATGCCTCGTTGAACCTCCGCAGCTTCGACGCCTGCAAGATTGACGGCAGTACGTTGACCTGAAACAGCTTTCTTAACAGCGATACCATGCACCTGTAGGCCACGAACCCGCACTCTCTTCTTTTCTGGCAGTAATTCAAGCTCATCGCCTTCATCTATTTCTCCGGAAACGAGAGTTCCAGTAACAACGGCGCCAAAACCTTTCATTGTGAAAGCCCGATCTACAGGAAGGCGCATTATCAGATCGGACGATCGGAGGGGCACTGCACCTGCAACTTCACGAAGAGTGCTTTTGAATTGATCAAGTCCGGCTCCCGTTTTGGCACTTACAGAGACAACGGGGGCGTTCTCAAGGAAAGAGCCTGCAACCAAATCATTTGCTTCTGCCTTGACGAGAGTCAGTAACTCCTCTTCGACAAGGTCTGTCTTTGTGATCACTACCAGCCCCGCCTTCAGATCAAGCAATCGGCAGATATCGAAGTGTTCTCTGGTTTGTGGCATTACTCCCTCGTCGGCGGCAATGACGAGGGCAACTGCATCGATTCCATGGGCGCCGGCAAGCATATTCTTGACGAAACGTTCATGACCGGGTACATCGACGAAACCGATTCGTACATCGCCAAGATCAAGATCTCCAAAGCCAAGATCGATCGTGATTCCCCGGCGTTTTTCTTCAGGTAGGCGATCTGGATCTTTGCCGGTCAGGGCGCGCACGAGCGCACTCTTCCCGTGATCGATATGGCCCGCGGTCCCGATGATGATTGATTTCATGTGTCTGGTGAATGGTAAATCGTAAATCGTGAATAGTGAATCGTGAATCGTGAAATGGTAGAAGGTGAAGGATCGGTGATACGATTCACGCCTACGATTCACGATTCACGATTTATTATTTACGAACCCCATGTCCTTCTCCAACGTCGTTAGTTACTTCCGGGATTGCTACGAAGCTGACAA
>CAZNPP010000072.1:0-20118 GCA_964574785.1 uncultured Chloracidobacterium sp.
TCTGACTTCTGGCTTCTGGCTTCTGCCTTCTGGCTTCTGGCTTCTGGCTCCTGACTTCTGGCTCCTGACTCCTGACTTCTACTCATCACTCATCACTAATTTGATAAGTGGCCACGCTTGTGGGAGTCTCAAAACACCTCACTTTGTAAATCTGAACCCTTTTATCATTAATTTTTGACCCCACTCGCTCGAGAATGTATTTAGCCAAATTCTCAGCCGAGGGCTGCAGTTCGTCAAAGGGCGGCAACTCGTTAATATTCTGATGGTCCAGGTACTGCACAACTTCATCGGCGGCAGCTTTTAGTTCGACAAAATCGACTAACAACCCGATATGGTCCAACTCACGGCCTCGTGCGTAGATCTCAATTCTGTAATTGTGCCCGTGGAGGTTCTCACACTTACCTTTATACCCACGAAGCTGATGGGCACTCGAGAAGTTACGCTCGATCATGA
Source organism: uncultured Chloracidobacterium sp. (assembly GCA_964574785.1). Lineage (GTDB taxonomy): Bacteria > Acidobacteriota > Blastocatellia > Pyrinomonadales > Pyrinomonadaceae > PSRF01. The sequence goes on from CAZNPP010000072.1 coordinate 454, forward strand.
CTTCAAACTGTCCCGGCATAATGAAAAAGTCTGGCACATCCGGAAGTTAAAAGTCTAGCGGCAGGGATTCAACGGAAGGACGCCAAGAGGCAAAGGCGCATCAAAGAGCTTTAGATGAAGAATTAAACCTTTTGTGTTTGGTTCGTCTGGCTTCGTGGATCCAGTTTCCTCCACCAAGCCCACACGAACCAACACGAAAAGCCCTATCCGCCTCGAGACTCTGCTTGAATGGCGGGCGGTGCAAACATTCTTGAGAGTTCGGTAATGTTTGCAGTGATTCTGCAAGGAGGCAGGCTTTGCAGGAAGGAACGACCATAAGCTTTGGTTCGTAGGCGCGGATCAAGAATCGCCAGCACTCCACGATCAGTCTTACTCCGAATCAATCGTCCCAATCCTTGTTTAAGGGTAATGATTGCTTGCGGCACGCTGTACTCGTAGAAACTTGATCCTCCATGATCCTCAATAAAGCGCTGACGTGCGGCTACGATCGGGTCCGAAGGAACTGCAAAGGGAAGCTTGTCGATGATCACACATGAAAGTTGATCGCCGCGAACATCAACACCTTGCCAAAAGCTTGATGTTGCAAACAGAATTGCGTTTGGAGTTTCGCGGAACATTTCAAGTAATCGACTCTTAGTTGCGCTCCCCTGAAGCAGACAGGGATAGTCCACCTGCGGCATAACCTGATCATAAAGAGAGCGCATTCCGGAATAGCTGGTTGTAAGCACAAAAGCCCGTCCAGCAGTTGCATTAACGATTCTTAAGACCTCGGCTGCAGCCGCTTTAGCCCATTCAAGCGACCGGGGATCGGGCATTCTAGATGGAAGATAAAGGAGTGCCTGTCGTTTATAGTCAAACGTCGATTCGGCAATCAGATCCTTTGCCTTATCCAAGCCAAGTCGCTCGCGTATGAAAGTGAAGCTGCCCGCACTTGAAAGTGTCGCCGAGGTAAGCACCACAGTCTCGACTGGCCCAAAGAGTCTGTCTTCCAGCAACTCTGCTACGTCTATAGGAGACGCGCGCAAGAAGATCCCTCGTCCACGGCGTTCAAGCCAGTAAACAAATTTTCGATCTTCCCCCGAGACTATAAACCTTAGATCCAGCCGAATCTGTTTAGCTCGCCTTACCAAATTCTCGATTTCTGGTGGTTTCTCCTTGATTGCATCGAGTGTCGTCTCAAGTCGAGCCAGAGAGCCATCTAATGCAATGTACAGATCTCCAAGAGGGGTGGTCTGAATCTCTCCCGCTAAGCCTTTTTTCGCAAATGTACCTGGAATTATTGGAAAACGCCCTTCATCTCCTCGACCTGTACGAAAGCCCATCCAGAAATTCTCTGCAAACTGATGTACCCGCCCTGATATCGTCGTCACTTCGCGTACCACGTCTTTACTCTCGATGGGGCCGGCACTTATATCGCGCAAAAGCTCATCAATCTGGTAGTTCGACACTTGAGCCCCAAAGTATTCGGAAGCCACGTCCTCGATAAGGTGAGCTTCGTCAAGAATCACTGCAGAATAATCCGGCAAGACACTGCCGTACATTCCATTGCGCAAGGAAAGATCTGCAAAAAATAGGTGGTGGTTTACGACCACAATATCTGAATTCTGGGCACGGTTACGCATGCGAGTAATGAAGCAAGGATCGAAGTCCGGGCACTTCTGTCCAATGCAACTGTCCGAACGGGCATCAATGTGCCGCCAAAACGATAAGTTCTCAGGCAGATTTCCCAGTTCTGCGCGATCGCCCGTCTCAGACTCTCGAGTCCATGCGCATACCTCTTCGAAGTAGTCAGCTTCATCGAGACCTTCTAGTACAGGAGCACTCTCGGCATGCTTGAGTCGCTGAAAACATACGTAATTGTTGCGACCCTTCATATAGGTCGCGGTAAATTGTTTTGGTAAGACGGACTGCAGAAACGGGATGTCTTTCGCCATTAACTGCTCTTGAAGATTCTTTGTGCCAGTGGAAACGATTACTCGACCTCGGCCACCGAGAGCGGCGGCCACTGCGGGAACAAGATAGGCTAGTGTCTTACCTGTACCAGTGCCAGCCTCAACAATTAAGTGATGCCGTTCCTCAAAGGCCCGCATGACGGCGTTGGCCATTTGTATCTGGCCAGAGCGGTACTCGTACTCGGGGTGAGCACGAGCGATGAGACCATCTGGTCCGAATACTTCGTCCATGGGTGTTGATTTAACTAATCGACCTTATTTCGAAGGAGAATCTTGAGTTCGAGAAGTGCTGTTTCATCATCCACCTTGAACTCGGTGTCCTTGTCGGGATCCAAGCAAAAGCCAAGTTTGCAAAGCTCCTTGAAGCTTTCCCTAAACAATCTTTGATTGTAGTAATCGCCTTCACGGACCAGCAGGGCAGTTCTAAGGTATTCCCTGCTAACGTCTTCATGACCTTCAAAAGTGATAGTGCCGATCTTGAACCGTTGTCCCTCTTCAATAAATATCTTGAAATCTACAATTCCTTCTCCTGTTGCAGGAGAAACGTCATGGAACTCCGGTTCGGGCTCACTGGTGTATTGCACGAAACCATGTTCACCGTAAAGAAACGCCAGTGTTTCGAATAACCCCTTTCCAATCTTTTCCCCATCAGCAGTATCACCTGATTTGATGTCGAGTATCTTCAGAATTCCCTCCCGGGAAAAGAGCGTGGCACCCTCAATATCAATTTTCCCCAAACGGTAGCGCCCACCCTCTTCAAACGGCACGGTTACACTGGTGATATGTCCGCTGATTTCTTTTCTTAGCTCACCGACCTTCGCCTGCAAGTATCCTTTGCTCCTGACAAAGTTCAACACTAACGTTAAGCACAGATCAACTTGCTCCATGTTTAAAGTTTTTATCTGATACGTGTCGGAACATTTGGAGAATTCATTCGCAAGTGTCTCACTGGGAAAAACGCGGTTGCCTTCAAAGCGAACCGATTGGATTGGGAAATGCTCACCCTCAAAAATTATAAATGTTTTCACTAAGCCATCTCGAGTCTCTTCACCTCTGACATGGACTACTGCGTTGTCAAATCCAGCATCCGCCAACGCCCTATAGATCATTCTTTCTGCCTTGACAGAATCAAACAGTTCAAAGTTGGTAAGGTTAATCCCCGCCTCGGTGAGCCGCACACATAAGTCTGCTTCAGAGATGCTCTTTAGGCCTTCAAACCTTACAAACGTGTGCTGCTGCAAAGCACTTTTGTCGGCTATCTTCTCGTGAGGTTTCTCCTTTTCAACGTCTCTCTCACCGCCTCCTCGAGACGCTGACGCGTCCTTTGCCGGGGCACGTTTTTTCAGAGTAGGTCGGCCAGGCGTCTGAGCCTTAAAGCATGTTACACCTGTAAGTAAGAGATTGGTCTGAGCAGCATGCGAGGTTGTAGAGATGTCGAATGTTACGATTGAGAGTACAAGAATGATGTTGAGGATAAAAATAGAGCGACTCATCCCAGATACTCCACTGAGGCGGTTGTTCCCTCCTACTCAACCGGCACCGATAACTTCGGACTGCGATTCGCGAAGCCTTAATCGCTTTGGATAGAGCGGAAAGCGGGCACTTAACTCTTTCACACCTTCTTGAACTTTGCTCCGCACTGCTTCCGATTCCGGCTCGTGAATAATAGCCGCAATCAAACGACCAATCTCGCGCATATCTTCTTCCTTCATGCCTCTGGTGGTCACCGCAGGAGTGCCAATACGAAGTCCAGAAGCTACAAAAGGTTTGTTCTGATCGAATGGTATGGTGTTCTTGTTGACTGTAATCTGCGCTGCTTCCAACGCTTTTTCGGCATCCTTGCCAGTAATCCCCTTTCCTTCCATCCAGACGTCAACCAGCATCAGGTGATTGTCAGTTCCCCCTGAGACAAGTCTCAAACCTTGTTCCTGTAATTCACTCGCTAAAGCCTTAGCATTCTTTATAATCTGACGTTGGTATTCTTTAAAGTCTTCTCTTAAAGCCTCCCCAAAAGCAACCGCTTTTGCAGCAATGATATGAACGAGTGGACCACCTTGAACGCCGGGAAAGACTTTTCGATCGATCTCTTTAGCATGTTCTTCCTTGCAGAGAATCAAGCCCCCGCGCGGCCCACGCAATGTCTTGTGAGTGGTGCTAGTTACGTAATCTGCGTGCGGGATAGGGGATGGATGCAGATCGGCGGCAATTGGTCCAGCAATATGCGCAATGTCCGCAAACATCCGGGCTCCGATACTCTTAGAAATCTCGCCGATGCGTTCAAAATCGATCGTACGAGGATAGGCGGAGGCGCCACAGATGATCATCTTTGGCCGATGCTCCTCTGCTATTCGTTGCAATTCATCATAATCAATCTGTTCAGTTTCTTGAGCTACACCGTAGTCAACTACCTTGTAACTGATGCCAGAGAAATTCATCGGATGCCCGTGCGTGAGATGGCCACCGTGTGACAAATTCATCCCCAATATCGTGTCACCATATTGAATTGCCGCAAGATAGACAGCCATGTTTGCCTGCGCGCCGCTGTGTGGCTGGACATTAGCATGTTCGGCAGCGAACAACTCCTTGGCACGATCGATGGCAGTTTGCTCAACTACATCGGTCCACTCACAGCCACCGTAGTAGCGTTTCTTTGGATAGCCTTCCGCATACTTGTTAGTAAAAACTGAGCCCATCGCCTCAAGCACGGCCTCACTAACGAAGTTCTCGGATGCTATTAGTTCGAGCCCGTGAGCTTGACGAGCCACTTCGTTGTCGATCGCGTCGGAGATTACGGGATCAACTTCGCTGAGCGAGGCATTTCTAAGATCGGTCATTCTAAGTATCCTCTTATGCTTCTAATTTAGGCTGCCTTGATTCTTATCTTCCAACTCTTTGATCTTAGCTATGCGAGCGGAATGGCGCCCACCATCAAAACTCGAATCTAGCCAGGCAAGGACAATGGCGGGAATGGCGTCCTCCGGTGTTGTTCGCGCTCCAATAGCAAGCACATTGGCATCGTTGTGCTGACGTGCTAAACGCGCCGTCTCTTCAGACCAAGCCACCGCAGCACGTACACCTGGAACCTTGTTGGCAACGATTGCCATTCCGGTTCCGGAGCCACACACGAGCAATCCTTGCTCAACCTTGCCAGTTGACACGGCTTCAGCAACTTTGGCAGCGTAGTCCGGATAGTCTACTGACTCATCTGACGCGGTGCCCAGATCCTCAAAGTCTACACCTAGCTCACGCAATAGAGTCTTCAATCGCTCCTTTTGGGCGAACCCGGCATGATCACTGGCGAGCGCGATTTTCATCGACAACTCCTCACTTGTATTTCGAAGTGCAATTGAAGAACGGGATGGTACATCACGGACTCAACACCCGCAATGGTGTCAGGAGTCAAGTCAGGAGTCGGAAGTGAGAAGTAAGAAGTCAGGAGTCAGAAGTCAGGAGTAAAGATTTCCTTTTTTATGCGTAGTGTTTGCGAAAAAGTATTGTGCTAGGCGAGAATGGCAGGTCGTCACATCCTGGATTAGCCGGCACTTTAACATAACATGCGTTGGTCACAATACTTCATTCCCACACTCCGCGAAGACCCGGCAGATGCGGAGGTCATTTCCCATAAACTGCTATTGCGAGCTGGACTGATTCGTCAACTTTCAGCGGGAATCTATTCTTACCTACCGCTAGGGCAGCGTATAGCCCTCAAAGTCATGCAGATACTCCGCGAAGAGATGAATCGAATAGGTGGACAAGAGTTTTATCTCCCCGCTCTGCATCCTGCTGAAATATGGCAGGAGTCAGGCCGCTGGAATGCAATTGGCGATGATATGTTCAGGTTGAAGGATCGTAAGAATGCCAACATGTGCTTGGGGATGACGCACGAGGAGGTTTTCACTACCATCGCCCGTAATCAACTTCGCTCTTACAAACAACTACCGCAGGTTTGGTATCAGATCCAGATTAAATTTCGTGACGAGCCACGGCCCAAATCCGGTTTCATGCGTCTGCGGACGTTTATCATGAAGGATGCTTATTCCTTCGACGTTGACCAAGCCGGGCTGGACCGCTCATTTGTAGATCAGCGCGAAGCTTACAAACGCATATTTGATCGGTGCGGCGTTGAGTATTCCATTGTTGAAGCTTCCTCAGGAGCGATGGGGGGCTCGGAATCAAATGAGTTTGTTGCCAGAACGCCCGCCGGTGAAGATCTGATTGCAAGTTGCAAAACATGCGGCTATGCAGCAAACCTCGAAAAGGCTACTTCCCGCCTCAACCCGATCAATGATGATTCGGGACCGCAGACTCCTGAAGAGTTTCCCACTCCAGGAGTACGCACGATAGAGGATTTAGTTACTTTTCCAGGAGGGGCGTCAGCAGAGCGCCAGATTAAATCGCTCGTTTATGTAGCTACGATCAACAACGAGCCCGCACCGGTTCTCGCTCTCATGAGCGGTGATCAGCAACTTCATGAAATCAAGCTTGCTGATGGATTGGGAGCCACAGCCCTTCGCCCGGCCCACCCAGAAGAGATCCGCGAACTCCTCGGAGCAGGAGCCGGCAGTCTTGGCGGAGTGGGGGCAAAGGAGAAGGTTCGAGCTTCAGGGTTCGACCTTCTGGTCATTGCTGATCCGAGTCTTAAAGGTCGCCGCAATATGACAACTGGCGCAAACAGAGACGACCACCATTTACGCGGAGTAGATGTTGAACGTGACATTCAAATTGATCGCTGGGCGGATCTTCGTATGGTTGCTTCCGGCGAGTCCTGCCCTCGTTGCGACTCCGGTGTACTAGACGTGTATAAAGCCATGGAGATCGGCCACATCTTCAAGCTCGGCACCAAGTATTCGGAATCAATGGGTGCCTACGTCCTGACTCAAGACGGGACGGAAGTTCCAATCGTCATGGGGAGTTACGGCATTGGAGTGGAGCGCATCATGTCTGCAGCAGTTGAACAAAATCATGATGAGGACGGTATCATCTGGCCTAAAGCCATCGCTCCTTTTGACGTGGTCGTAACCGTAACAAACGTAAAGGACGAGCCATTACGCACCACAGCTGAAAAACTTTACCGGGACCTTCAGCGAGCGGGCCTCGAAGTACTACTGGATGATCGTGACGAACGCGCGGGAGTAAAATTCAAGGATGCCGATTTGATTGGGGTGCCGTACCGAATCACAATTGGTAAGAAGGCCGTCGACAGAGTTGTCGAGCTTTTCGAACGGCGATCAAAACAGAGTCAGGACCTGAAGCTCAGTGAAGTGGTGTCGCGCGTTCAAACCCTTGCCCTCGCAAGCTAGCCAGATGAAATCTCTATTGCTACTTATTGGTCTCTTCATGGGCACGGGCGCAAACCTGGCGCTGCAGGATCTTCCCGATCTTGTGCGTCGCATTAAGCCATCCGCCGTAGCAATTGAGACATTCGATTCTCGAGGCGAGAAACTCACCAGAGGCAGCGGTTTCTTCATCGGCGTAGATCGGGTAGTCACTAACCGTCATGTGCTCGATGGTGCTTATCGTGCCGAGATCCACTCTTCAGATGGCAATGTCTATCCAGTTCGCGCTGTTCTGGGCGTTGATGCTGAAGGTGATATTGCCTTGCTGAAGGTTGAGGCGCCGCCGGATCAGGTTCGACCTTTGCCTCTCGAGCGCACGTCACCGCAAGAGGGTGAAAGCGTTGTTGTAATAGGCAATCCCTTTGGCTTTGAAGGTAGTGTAACCAACGGCATTGTTTCAGCCGTACGGGATATACCAACCTTCGGTCGAATTATTCAGATTACTGCTCCAATCTCTCCGGGATCCAGTGGCAGTCCAGTGGTGAACATGCAGGGACAAGTTATAGGAGTTGCCACCCTTCAAATTACCGGCGGCCAAAGTGTGAATTTCGCAATTCCATCAGAGCGAATTTTACAATTGCAGATCTCGGCGCCGATGTCCCTAGCAGAACTCGTGGCAGCCACCAGCAGGGACAGGCGCGCGCAGGCTGTGCAATTCTTCAGAGATGGTCTCAGTTTCTTGTCAAATGATGATTGTGAAAGAGCCTTGCCATACTTCGAAAAAGCCGTTGAATCGGACAGCAATTATGCTGAGGCTTGGGCACAATCGGGTTTCTGTAACGAAAGGTTGGGACGTCACTCGGAGGCTCTTGAGGCTTCCAAGAAGGCTGTCAGTCTCAGGCCATCGGCAGAATCCTATTTCAATATCGGCTTGGCGAGCTTCTATTTGAAGCAGTATCGCGCAGCAGCCGAAGCATACCGTCAGGCGGTCAAACTCGACCCCTACAATGCTGCCGATGCTTATTATGCGCTAGGGTTGGTCTATCGAGATTGGGGCAAGGCAGATGATGAGATCCAAGCCTACAAACAGGCAATCAAGCTGAAGCCTGATTTTTCCAGCGCTTACGAGCGACTCGGGGCCCGCTATGTACGTTCTAAGAAATACCTGGATGCTCTTGAGGTCTACAGACAATTATCGGCTTTAAATCCTGGTGATGCTGTACCGCTCAATAACATGGGTGAAGCATATCTTGAGATGAACAAACAGCAGGAAGCCGTCGAAGCATTTAGACAGGCGATTAGATTAAAGCCTGATTATGGTAAGGCGTACTTCAATCTTGGGAGAAGTCTTTTGGCACTGGGAAACCGTGAGGCAGCACTTGAGCAATACTTCATACTGCAAGCTCTTGATCCCGACTGGGCTGAGAAACTTAATGCGTTGATTAGTCCGTAGTCAGTAGTCAGTGGTCCGTTGTCAGTAGTCAGTGGTCCGTGGTCAGTGGTCAGTTGACAACGGACCACTGACCACTGACCACTGACTAATCCGGTGCTTCCCACTTTCGGTTAATCAAGCTCGCCACAAAACCGGCGCCAAAGCCGTTGTCGATGTTTACAACCGAAACATTTGAAGCACATGAATTGAGCATGCCAAGAAGGGCCGCCACCCCTCCGAAGGACGCGCCGTAACCAACGCTGGTAGGCACTGCGACGATTGGGACTGCGACAAGGCCGCCAACAACTGAAGGAAGTGCGCCCTCCATGCCAGCAACCACTACAATCACTCGCGCGTTCTGTAACAATGCGCGCTCTGCAAGTATCCGATGAATTCCAGAAACCCCCACGTCCCAGATTCGATCCACTCGATTTCCCATCGCCTCGGCAGTTAAGGCCGCTTCCTCAGCAACCGGAATATCACTGGTTCCCGCAGTAACAACTGCAACATTGCCAATCCCAATTTCTATTGGATCTCTCAATATGCGGATAAGTCGGGCCCTCTCATGCCATTCAGCGGCGGTTACAACGTTTCGAACTTCTCCAAAGGTGCCTTCATCAGTATGCGTTACGAGTATGTTTGGAGATCGAATGGCGAGACGTTCAACAATTCCTACAATCTGAGCGCGTGTTTTGCCCTCCCCAAACACAACTTCGGGGAAGCCCTGTCGTGTAGCTCGATGATGATCGACCCGCGCATACCCAATGTCTTCAAAGGGGAGATCTTTCAGCCGGCGAGCGGCTTCATGAGTCTCCATCTCACCAGCCTTAAACGCATTTAAGAAGTTTTCCAGATCGTTTATGTCCATAATCGATTGAATTCTACCTTAAGCTTTGCAGCGCGGCATACTGACATGTCCAGCGCCAGTGATTCGAAGGACTTTAACGCAAAGCCGCAAAGGCGCCAGAAAGAATCACCACGAAGGAACGGAGACACGGAGAAAGAAAGGGTGAAGACATTTTTCATTTACCATATTTTTCATTTTTCAACATATTTCATTATTTTTCATATTTTTCATCTCGCGTAGTTTCGGCGTATGAAAATGAAAAATGAAAATTAGAAAATGGGAAATGACAAATGTCTTCATCCTTCATCCTTCTGCCTTCATCCTTTCCTTCTCCGTGTCTCCGTTCCTTCGTGGTGATTCATCCGGTACAGCGTGCCGGCTGCACTCCAAAGTTGCGATTGTCTTGACCCGCAAGTAAGATTCCTCGCACATGGAATTTACTGTCGGAATTACTGGCGCCTCGGGTTCGATCTACGCTCAACGGACGCTCACGCATTTAGCAGCAAGCGGCGTCGTCGAACGCATAAACCTGGTTCTTTCTGAGGCGGCTGAAACTGTGGCCCGAGTGGAATTAGGTGTGGACCTGCGTAATGCTAACCTGCAACGCATTAACCAGTGGATTGGTCTACCAAAAGATTCAAAGCTGATCCACTTACACCAGCTTGACAACATGGCCGCAAAGCCTTCTTCCGGTTCACACCCGCAACAGGGGATGGTGATCGTACCATGCTCGATGGGAACAATTGGAGCAATCGCCTCGGGGGCCGGAACAAACCTGATTCATCGAGCGGCTGATGTAACACTTAAGGAATCTCGACGCCTCGTGCTCGTGCCACGCGAGGCACCTTACAATGCTATTCATCTCGAGAACATGCTGCGACTGGCACGCGCTGGGGCTCATATAATTCCTGCCAGTCCGGGTTTTTACCATCGACCGCAAACAATTCAATCTTTAGTTGATCATCTGGTATTTCGCATTCTTGATCATCTGGAGGTTCCTCACTCGGGCAGCACTCGATGGAAGGGCATGACCAACCCACCTGGCGAACTCGCAAGCATCGAGGAAGACTTAGCCATCTCTACTTCGGACAGCGACAACAAGTGACCACCATACTGAGAAACATGCGAATCACGCTCGAGATGATCAAGATCGAGCACACGCTGTTCGCTTTGCCGTTTGCGTTTTTAGGCGCGGTGCTGGCTGCCAATGGGTTACCTACGCTTTGGCAGATTTTGTGGATTACGGTTGCCATGGCCGGCGCCCGCTCGACTGCTATGGCTTTTAACAGAATTGCGGATCGCGAATACGACGCCCGCAATCCACGCACCCGGATGAGGGCGCTGCCAGCTGGCCAACTATCGGTAGGATTCGTCTGGCTGTTTACCCTCATCTCGGCAGCCATCTTTTTTGTAGCCGCCGCCATGTTGAATCGCATGACCTTTCTGCTGGCGCCAGTCGCATTAGGAAGCGTGATGCTATATTCATACACCAAAAGATGGACGCTGCTTTCTCACCTCGTGCTCGGATGGTGCCTTTCAATAGCCCCAACCGGAGCCTGGATAGCTATACGTGGCGAAATTGATAGCCCTGTTCCGCTTTTACTTTCTTTGCTGGTTCTTCTTTGGACAGCGGGCTTTGACGTGCTTTACGCGTGCCAGGATTACGACTTTGATTTGCAGGAGGGTCTTCATTCAATACCGCGAAAATTCGGCGTATCAGGAGCCTTGTGGATCTCTCGTATCTTCCACTTGGGAGCTTTTACAGCGTTGGTTGCGCTATACTGGCTAACTCAGCTAGGAGTTCTCGCAATGATTGGGGTTGCAACAACCGGCATGCTACTCATTCATCAGCACAGGCTGGTTCGAGCTGATGATCTGAGCCGGCTTAATGCCGCATTTTTTACAACAAACGCTTTTGTCAGCATAATTCTCTTCGTCACGTTTGGCGGTGCCGTTTTATTTGGAACTTTGCGATGATCCTTTCTCACGATAAAACCCTGTTAAGCCTGGTGAGCAAAATTGACGCAGGAGAGCGATTGTCTTTCGAAGATGGCGTATCTCTATTCGCAACCGATGACCTGACAGGATTGGGTAAGCTTGCCGATGTGGTGCGCCGTCGAAAGCATGGACGAATCACGTATTTCAACGTCAACAGACACTTCAACCCGACGAACGTTTGCTACGCAGATTGCAAGTTCTGCGGCTTCTACCGCACTCCGCGGCAACCAGATGCTTACACACACAACATCGCCGAGTCGCTTCGTATCGCGGGTGAGGCTGTTAAAGAAGGCGCCACGGAACTCCACATCGTCGGTGGGCTAAATACGAAGTTGCCGTTCAGCTACTTCACTGATCTTCTTTCCTCACTTAAGCAACAATATCCGAATCTCCATTTAAAAGCCTTCACTATGGTTGAAATAGACCACTTCGCCCGCTTCTATAAGATGAGCGATGAAGATGTCATTCAACAGCTTATTCAGGCCGGGATGGATTCCTGCCCAGGCGGTGGCGCCGAAATCTTTCGTGAACCCACCCGTTCAATGATCTGTGCGCACAAGTGCGATGCTCATCGGTGGCTGGAGCTATCCGATAAGGTGCATGCCGCCGGTCTAAGAACAAACGCCACAATGCTGTACGGGCATATTGAATCTATCGAAGATCGTGTCGACCACCTTGTACAGTTGAGAGAGCAACAGGACAAGTCAGGCGGGTTTCAATGCTTCATACCACTTGCCTTCTATCCTCCAAACACGCAGCTCGCTCATTTGCCCGGACCCTCAGGAGTCGATTCTCTAAAGACTATGGCGGTGTCGCGTCTAATGTTAGACAATATCGATCATATAAAGGCTTACTGGGTGATGTTGGGCAAGCGTTTGGGACAGGCTGCCTTACATTTCGGCGCGAATGATCTTGACGGCACAATTACCGATGGCGGCGAGCTCTCTGAAAGTTATTCAGTCGAATCCAACAATGAAGTGAAGATGTCTAGAACTGAGATTGTTGCCCTCATTGAAGAGGCTGGCTTTGAAGCAGTCGAGCGTGACACGATCTACAACCGCATCGAGAGAACCATCCTAAGCCACAGCTAATATTCCAATAAGATAGAACCTCCTTTTATATGTCAGTTAACGTCTCTCAAAAGATAACTGTTGCTCACTCTCCGGATTCAGATGATGCTTTTATGTTTTACGGTTTGGCTACGAATAAGCTGGATACAGGAGATTTAAAGATCGAGCATGTGCTGCGAGATATACAAACACTCAACGAAGAGGCAACACGCGGCACTTACGAAGTCACAGCTATCAGTTTTCATGCCTACGCGTACGTCGCTGACAAGTACGCACTGCTTCCTCATGGGGCTTCGATTGGAGAAAAATATGGTCCCATTCTGGTTTCACGGACGCCTGCCAAGCCTGACCATTTAACTGAGTTGACCATCGCGGTGCCCGGGCTGCTTACGAGTGCGTTCCTGGCGCTGCGCATCTTTAGCCCGCAATTTAACTATCAGGTATTTCCTTTCGATCAAATTATCACCGCAGTTCAGCAAGGTACTTGTGACGCAGGTCTCTTAATCCATGAAGGACAACTGTTTTATGAGAGGGTAGGTCTTCACAAGGTCCTGGATTTGGGAGAGTGGTGGTACGAGAAAACAGGCTTGCCTCTACCGATGGGTGGCAATGCCATTCGAAGGGACTTAACCCCCAAAGTGATTAAGCAGGTTTCAGATCTTCTGCGGGAGAGCATTCTCTACTCACTAACAAACCGGGAAGATGCACTTGAGTATGCAATGCAGTTTGCTCGAGACATGGACCCTGCTCTTGCCGACCGCTTTGTAGCCATGTGGGTCAATGATTTTACGTTGGATTATACCGATCGCGGGCGGGAGGCAGTGCGCCGACTGCTTACAGAGGGTTACGAACGTGGAATCATTCCGAACCAAGTTGCCGTTGAATTTGTTGGCTAAAACTACTGTTGTACTAGAGTTCTGAAAAAAGGGGTGTAGAATGTCGCCCTTCCGGAAGTGGATGCTGGGGTGTGCGCGGCGGAGAAACGCGCTACTCCGCCCAGTGATAGAGCAGCCGCCGCCGCGCACATCGCCGGTAAGTCGGATTTAAAGATTGAGCTTCTCCCTTAGCTCAATTCAACCCACTCCATGGATGCAACGCCGCCGCAAGACATTGCGCAAGCGCAGTTCGCGCATAGAGGTTCATGGAAGGGGCCCGACCACCGACGTGAGGACCTCAAGAAAACAAGTTGTCAACCCTTTGATTTGACCTGAATCAAGAAAGACTTCATTCGCATGGCCCTGACCCTTTTCGCAATTAGGTGTAACTTTTTAGAAGGTGCACCTTACACTACATGCAACGAACGTTGCAACTAAAAACATCGCCAAGATATAATGAGCCGAACTCAAGGGCTGGTTCACAAAATAAATCTTAATGGAGAGGGTTTACTGAGCCCCCAATTTTTATGAAGAGATTTCGCTCTGGTGACCTCCCTGAGGTTATTCTGGTGGGTCTTATGCTGCTCCTCGTAGCCACTCCCGTAGCCAACCAGAATACCGGATCCAATCAAACAATAACTCAAACTGAAATCGACCGTATCGTTCAATCGTTTACGGCTCGCGAAGCAGAATTTCGTACCGCGCTTAACCAATATGCATTTAAACGGGATGCTCATATCCAGAGTCTGGGCATGGGCGGTCAAGTTATTGGCGAGTATCGTCGCGTTTCATATTTCACTTTTGATGATAAAGGAAACCGCTATGAAAAGATCAGTTACTTTCCCATGCCGTCTTTTGGTGGAGTAACTGCAGAAGACTTGGATGATCTTGGGGGCATTCAACCGTTTGCATTAGAGCCCTCCAAGATCGATGCCTATAAGATCGATTACGTCGGCAAAGAGAGAATTGACGAACTTAATCTCTATGTGTTTGATGTAACACCGAAAGTAGTTCCAGATCCAAAGAAGACCAAAGAGAGGTTGTTTCGAGGACGCATCTGGGTAGACGAACAGGATCTACAGATCGTTAAGACCAAAGGGAAGGGACTACCAGAGACTAAGAACAACAAATTTCCGACTTTCGAGACCTATCGAGAGCAGATCGACAATCGATTCTGGTTTCCCACCTACTCCTACGCCGATGAGGAACTGGTCTTCGACAACGGCAGTGTGCTCAGGGTACGCATGCGCGTGCGATACTCTGATTTTCAGCCTGCTCGCGCAGACGTAAAAGTAATTGAGATTGAAGATGCTGAACCGGCGCGGAAAAAAAAGGATTCTCCGGGCCCGAGCAAGCCGTAGGGCACCCGGCTATTGATCCGGAACTCCCAACTCAACTGCGATCGCTGACCTCACTCTCTTCACGAACCGCTGAACATCTTCATCAGTCGAAAGTCCCTGCGTCGAAACTGGTGGCAGGATTACCATTTCAATAGTACCAGGCTTTGAATACCCAGTTCCCTTTCCCATCAACTCGTCGCTGTGCTTCATTGCAATTGGTACCACTGGGACACCGGCTTGGACTGCCATGTAAAACGCACCCTTCTTTAGCGGAAGAAACTCTCCCGGCCGTGCTCGAGTGCCCTCAGCAAAGACTCCAAAGGAAATTCCTGAGCGAAGTCTTTCCGTTGCCGCTGCCATTGTCTCAAGTGCACGCTCGCGATTGGACCGATCGATGGCCATGATATTCACATGGCCCATGCCATATCCCAGTATTGGAACCTTCAATAGCTCCTTCTTGGCCAAAATTCCAATGCGGCGCCCTGTATAGACAAATAGTGTGGCTGTGTCTAAGTAGGAGCGATGGTTTGAAATAAAGACGTAGGTCTGTTTCGGATCCAGCAACTCCTGCCCACGCACAGAAACTCTTACACCGGTAAGCCGAAGCCAGTTTCGTGCACCGAACAAGGCCCACGGGTAAACCAGTTCCTTATTGTCGCGCAGCCAGGCGATTAGGAGCACTGGCGGCCCAAAGATCGCGAGCAGGGCTCCTGCCACGAATAGCGACCACCAGTAATGGAGCCTTCCCAGAAGGTTGAATCCCGTGGTTGTGCTAGACTGCGATGAGTTCGCACCACTTTCATCAACCAACTCATGAGAAGGAACTTTGGGATGACTCGTCATCAGTCTACCATTTTCATCTGTGTAGCTTTATTAACCACTCTTCTTGCTTTCGGATCTGCGACGCATGCACAGAGAGCCACCGGGCAATCGAGAACCGCCACTATTCCCTCCCCCCGCAATGTGCTTGGCTTTACACCTGGCGACGATCGAACCCTCGCCGACTGGAGTCAAATAACGGACTACTTCACCCGTCTCGACAAAGCTTCCCATCGAGTGACGCTTCAGACGATCGGCGAGTCAACGCTTAAAAGACCGCTCATTGTCGCTTTCATTAGCGCACGTGAGAATCTACTTGCACTCAATAAGTACAAACAGATCCAACTCCACCTCTCCGATCCCAGAAAGATCCAATCGATTAGTGAGCGTGAGAGTCTAATCCGTGAAGGAAAAGTCGTAGTGGCAATCTCTTGTTCGATCCATTCGACTGAGATTGTAGCTTCACAAATGTCTATGCAGCTAGCTTACGACTTGGCGACGGCGCAGGACGCTAATACGCTCGAGATTCTGCGAAATACTATTCTCATTTTGATTCCGTCTCCTAATCCCGACGGTATCGATATCGTGGCAAACTGGTACCGAAAGACTCTGGGAACGAAATACGAGGGAACGGCGCCGCCAGAACTCTATCACCATTATGCCGGACACGATAACAACCGGGACTGGTTCATGCTGAACCTGATCGAAACTGAGGCGGTGAGCCGACTGTTCTGGAGAGAATGGTTTCCCCAGATCGTTTTTGATGTTCACCAACAATCTGCAAATGGCGCCAGATTCTTCATTCCACCATTCTACGATCCACCCAATCCACTTATTCCGCCACTGCTTCTGCGTCAGGTTGGCTTAGTCGGACATAAGATTGCCGCCGATCTTCAAGCGGCAAATATAAAAGGTGTTATTACAAACGCCAGCTACGATACGTGGTGGCACGGCGGCTTTCGCACTGCTCCCTACTACCACAATTCCATCGGAATCCTTTCCGAGGCAGCCAGCGCCAGATTGATGTCTCCCACAACAGTTACACCCCAACAACTTGCCCGTGCGTCATCGCGCGGAATGCGCAACGCACTCGAAAGGTTAACAAATTTTCCCGATCCCTGGCCGGGAGGACTTTGGCGCCCGACCGACGTAATGAAAATGGAGATGATCGCGGTCCGCTCTGTACTTTCCTTAGCCGCCAAATATCGAGCCGAGTACCTTAGGAATTTTTTTGAACTCAACCACAATAGTATTAGCAATCGTATACCAGAAAATGAACCAATCGCTTATTTGATTCCAGCGGGCCAGGGCCGCGATGAAGCCGTCGCGAAACTCCTCGCCACTCTCATAAACCAAGGCATCGAGGTTCATCGGCTTGAACGCGAACTGCATGTTGCAGAAGGACAGGAGGTTCTCGAACGAACCAATCCTACTAATGAACGAGTTGGTGAGTTCAAGAAGGTAATTACTGACCACACCGAAGGAGTTCATGAAGTGCCAGCCGGAAGTTACATCGTCTTTGTTGCCCAACCTCAACGGGCAAATGTGTTGGCGCTACTTTCACCTCAAATCTATCCAAATCGAATAAGCCCGACAGGCGAAGCAGAGCGCCCCTATGATGTCGCTGGCTGGACCTTGTCTATGCAAATGGGAGTTGATGTCCCTGCTATTACAGCAATTCAGGAATCTGTAGCCGAAAGGCGGTTCAGCCTTGTTCGTGATGCGGCAGAAGTGCGAAAGGACTTGGGACTTGCTTTGAAGAAAAATGGATTATCACCAATTGCTCGTCCGATCGCTCAGCCGGCAAGAATCGGACTCTATAAGAGTTGGATGGCAAATATGGATGAAGGGTGGACTCGATTTGTATTTGATAGCTTCAATATACCTTATGAATCCCTCCATGATATTGAAGTCCGTGAGGGTAGGCTTGCGGAGAAATTCGATGTAATCGTCCTTCCTTATCAGCGGGCACGAGACATCATGAATGGCCATGCTGAAGGCTCTTATCCTCCTGCATTCAGCGGCGGCATCACTCAAATTGGTGTGGCGAATTTAAAGGGCTTCGTCGAAGCAGGCGGGACTCTCATTTGTTTTGATGCCTCATGCGAATTACCTGTTAAAGAGTTTAAGCTTCCGGTACGTAACGTTCTCGAGAACCTAAAACCAAGCGAATTCTTCTGTCCAGGATCCATCCTGGCTCTGGAAGTAGACACGCTGCAAGAGCTCGCTAAACGCATGCATCCCATCGTCGATGCCTATTTCATTAATAGCTCTGCTTTCGAGATTTCCGGTCCAGATGTTCAGGTTATCGCAAGGTATGCAGATCAGGATGTGCTTCGCTCCGGATGGGTGCTCGGCGAAGACAAACTCCATCGACAGGTAGCATTAGCTGAGGTGAGTCTAGGCAAGGGGCGAGTCATATTGTTTGGATTCCGTCCTCAACATCGTGGGCAAAGCTGGGGAACCCTTGGGTTCATATGGAACTCTCTGGCTCGAAGGGAATAATTAACTTGGGCTTAGACTTTGCTCAAGCTTTTAAACTGCAGTCCGAAGACCGAACTCCAAAGTCGAGAGTCCAAGTTTAAGTCTATACAAGCTTGCTCTTCACGCGAGTTTGGCTTATCTTCCATTCGTACCGGCACAAATCTCTCCCCTTCGTCAGCCTGTTAACCGGGTTGTTTTAGCATCTAGTTCATTTAGCATGCAGTAGAACCTCTGTTTAAGAAAAAGGAGCTCGGCTATGAAGAAGTTTTCAGCCTTTTTTCTGCTCCTCTCCCTGATTGCAGTTTTAGTGGGTCCTCTATATGGACAAACTCGTCCTCGACGAGTCTCAGAGCAACCTCAAACATCTAAACCATCCACAGTGCAGCAGTCGCGACCTCCGGTTCTTGGCGGTACGAGTAGAACATCCGGGACTCAGTCATCGAGACCCAACACGCCAACTACTTATGAACCGGAAGAGGTAGAGGCTGGCGACATCATTCGTGTAAGCACTACCCTGGTGACAATTCCTGTGAGCGTTATGGATCGGGATGGAAAATACATTCCAAATCTAAAGAAGCAGGATTTTCGGATCTGGGAAGACGCAGTGGAACAAGAAGTGGCTTTCTTTTCCTCCGTGGACAAACCTTTCTCAGTGGTACTGATGATCGACACTAGTGGCTCCACGCGTTTTAAGCTGGAGGAAATCCAGTCAGCGGCCATGACGTTTGTCAATCAGTTGCGCCCTGACGATCAGGTGATGGTGGTCTCATTTGATGATGCAATCAAAGTCTTGTCTGACTTTACCAGTGATCGTCGGGCTTTGCATGAAGCTATTCGCCGGACGCGCCCCGGAGACGGGACCAAGCTGTATGATGCGATGGACGTTGTCATGAATCAGCGGCTGAGCAAGGTTCCTGGAAGAAAGGCAATAGTGCTTTTTAGTGATGGCGTAGACACCACAAGCCGGCGCGGAACCTACGAGAGCACGCTAATGGACGCTGAGGAACTTGACGCACTCGTCTTCCCAGTTCAGTACGATACGTATATGGATGTGAGCGGGGGCGGGTCTAACTGGCCTGGTCCACGACGTGTGCCTAGATCGTCAGTCGAGATACTAATCGACATTCTCGGCGGCGGTGGGATGGGAACTCCCCGTCGACCTACTGGGGGACCACGGGGTTCCAGACGAAGCGACTATGAAGTTGCAACTCGGTATCTTCAGGAAATTGCTCAGCGAACCGGAGCAAGACGCTTCGAGGCTGATACAATCACAAATGTAAACCAGGCATTTGCAAATGTTGCTGAAGAACTGAGGCGACAGTACAGTCTTGGCTATTATCCAAAGCGGCCGGCCGAGGCAGGCCAACGCCGCCAGATTCGAGTGCGGGTGAATCAACCTAATCTGGCTGTACGCGCTCGTGACAGCTACATCTTTAGGCCAGCCTCGGACACTTCTGAGAGTTCTGCACAAAAATCAGCGCCTGTTTTGCAAAGGACCAACGACTGAGTTAGGAAGACAGAAGTCAGCGTTAGACCACCTGAAGGTGGTTGCGAGAACCAGAAACTCTCGGC
>CAZNPP010000073.1:0-12146 GCA_964574785.1 uncultured Chloracidobacterium sp.
TCGTGAAGGCGGGCGAACCGTAGGCGCGGGCACCATCAGCGAGGTGGTGGAATAGGGGATCTGTAAAACTGAAATTGCGATTTTGTTCTATCCTGAGAAGGGATCACGCGAGCCGTCATCACCGGATTGCCAACTGGTTTGCAGGCAGTGGAAGGAACAATCGGCAATTGACAATCTGAAATTGGTAATCGAATTATGCCGCGCGACAACATTGTGCTTCAATGCACTGAATGCAAAAGCCGCAACTACGTTACGACGAAGAATAAGAAGACGACACCAGATCGGCTTGAGTTTCAGAAGTTCTGTCGGCGTTGCCGGAAACACACCGGTCATAAGGAAACGAAGTAGCGGCACTAGTGAATCGGGCAGACCGACAAAGTCGTATCCGTTGGTACGACTATTTACCGGAGGGGTATGGTGTCAATGGCTAGCACGTCGGTCTCCAAAACCGAAGGTCCGGGTTCGAGTCCTGGTACCCCTGCCAGAAGGTTTTCGAGAATTAGGTTTAGCATCTAAGAAGGTCGAGGTTTCATGGCCGACATAGATAATCCCGAGGCGAATCTTCCGGCTGGCGCCCGGTTGGGAGGGCGTGCGGAAGGAAAAGCAGGACACCGCGAGCGTCGCTCAGCTGGTGGGAAGATCGAGCAGCTCAGCCAGTTTGTTCGGGATGTGCGCGCGGAAATGAAGCGCGTTTCCTGGCCTACGGCGGTCGAAGTTAAGAACACAACCATAATTACTATAATCGCGGTTGTTTTCTTTGCGATCTACCTATTCACTGTGGATCGAATATGGTCATTCTTATTAACTCAACTCAATGATTTACTTAATTGGTTGACGGGGTTTTAAAGCGCAAGGAAGTTAGTTAAATGCAGCAGTGGTTCATACTTCATACCTATTCTGGACACGAAAAGAAGGTGCGTGACAGCTTAAAGGCCAGAATTCGCGACACAGACCTGCAAAACGAGATTACCGAGGTACTGGTTCCCACCGAAACGGTAGTCGAGATGCGCGGGAATAAGCGCATTGAATCTTCGCGAATGTTCTATCCCGGTTACGTCTTGGTGCAGATTGAGTGTGACGAACGTGGGCACATCCCGGACAACGTCTTTCACATGATCAAGTCCACACCTAAGGTGACAGGCTTTGTGGGTGGCCATAATCCGACTCCTTTGACCCCTCAAGAAGTTGATCAGATCGTTCACAATGTCACAGAGGCTGCCGAAAAACCAAAACCGAAGTTTTCTTATTCAGCCGGTGAGACGGTGAGAATAAAGTCGGGACCATTCCAGAGCTTTACAGGCAAAGTTGAAGAGGTGAACGAGGATAAATCAACCCTTAAGGTTACCGTTACTATATTTGGACGCTCTACGCCTGTCGAATTGAACTTTCTTGATGTCGAAAAAGTAACGTTTGCTGAAGAGGAGTAGGGATCGCAGATTGGCGATGGGCGAGTAGGCACGAAATTAGTTAACACGATAGAGACAGGCAAATGGACACAACGAAATTGAATCATGGCAAAGAAAATCACTGGATACATTAAATTGCAGGTTCCTGCCGGGAAGGCTAATCCAGCTCCACCAATTGGACCGGCACTCGGTCAGCATGGCGTAAACATCATGGAATTCTGCAAGGCCTTCAACGCCAAAACTGCGCAGATGGATCCAGATTTAAAGATTCCCGTAGTTATTACGGTATATGCTGATCGCTCATTCACTTTTGAGACTAAGACTCCTCCCGCGGCTGACCTCTTAAAGAAAGCAGCTGGGATCCCGAAGGGCTCAGGCAAACCGAACCGTGAAAAGGTAGGTTCCATTTCACGTGCGAAGATTGAAGAGATTGCTAAAACAAAACTTCAAGACTTGAACACTACAAATCTGGATGCTGCTATTAAGACAATTGAAGGAACAGCACGTCAGATGGGGTTGACGATAGAGTAGACAACACTACGTCCTACAGAGGGAGGCACGAAAGGCCGTTTGCACCTCGGAGAATCTAGATGAAAAAGCACGGGAAGAAGTATAGGGCTGCGGCTGAGAATGTCGAGCCGGGGCGAAAATATGGACTTGAGGAAGCTGTCACGAAAGTTAAAGAGATAGCTTTTGCCAAATTTGACGAAACCGTCGAGCTAACAGTGTGGCTTGGCGTTGACCCGCGTAAGGCCGACCAATTGGTTCGCGGTACGATTGTACTGCCACACGGTCTCGGGAAGTCCAAGAGCGTTCTGGTGATAGCTCAGGGAGAAAAGATCAAAGAGGCCGAAGAAGCCGGAGCGGATTTTGTTGGCGGTGAAGATATGGTCAACAAAATCAAAGAGGGTTGGCTGGACTTCGATGCAGTAATAGCGACTCCTGACATGATGCGTCTAGTTGGCGGATTGGGAAAAATACTCGGCCCGCGGGGGTTAATGCCGAATCCAAAAACTGGCACCGTAACCTTCGATGTAGCTACGGCCATTCGTGAGACGAAGGCCGGCAAAGTGGAGTACCGGGTAGATAAAACCGGGGTTATCCATGTACCCGTAGGTAAGGTTTCATTTGAAACCGGGAAGATCCGTGATAACGCCAGGGCGTTACTGGAGGCAGTCGTCAAGGCTAAACCGGCTACCGCAAAGGGTAAGTACGTAAAGAAGGTCAATCTCGCGGCTTCCATGAGCCCCGGCGTCTTACTCGACGAAGTGGCATACGTGAAATAGTTAGGGGGCTCCAAATAGATGAAAACAAAAGCGCAGAAGCAGAAGGATCTTGAGGAGCTAGCGGAGCATTTCAGAAATGCGAAAGCGGCGATGCTCGTTGGCTTTCAGAAGATGACTGTAGCCAAGGATCAGGAGTTGAGAAATCAGTTGCGCGAAGCCGGTGTTTCCTATGCCGTTGTTAAGAATACGCTAGCACGAAGGGCGGCTGAAGGTACGCCTCTCGAGCTCACAAAAGAGCAATTCAAAGGTGTTACAGCGGTTGCATTGAGTAACGAGGATCCTGTAGGGCTCTCGAAGGCGATTGCTAAGTTTACTAAGGCTAATCCCGACATCTTCTCCTTCAAGACTGGGGTCGTTGAGGGAAGAGTGGTCGCCCTGGAGGAGGTTCAGGCTATTGCTAGCTTGCCCTCGAAGGAGGAATTGATTTCAAAAGTAATGTTCTTGATCAACTGTCAGGCACAACGACTAGTTACAGTGCTTTCGGCGGTGCCTCGCAATCTGGTAATCGTAATTAAACAAATTGGTGAGCAAAAGGGTGAGTAGGGATTTCGATTTAAGATTGGCGATTTCTCGATTTTGTGCGTCGTCAGTCAAAATCAGAAATGGGACAGTCTGGATTGAAACAAGATTTTGAGGAGGATAGGATAGTAATCATGGCAGCGACACGCGAAGATGTTATCGAATATTTAAAGGGGATTTCGCTTCTTGAGGCTTCTCAGCTAGTTAAGGAACTGGAAGAAACCTTTGGAGTCTCGGCCGCTGCAGCAGCGGTTGCCGCCCCTGTGGCAGCGGCAGGAGGCGGAGAAGCGGCGGCTCCTGCGGAAGAAAAGACTGAGTTTGACGTGATTCTTCAAGCGGCTGGTGGCAACAAGATTAATGTCATCAAAGTTGTGCGCGAAGTAACAGCTTTGGGTCTCAAGGAGGCAAAGGATCTTGTTGAGGCAGCTCCCAAGGCGGTTAAGGAAGGTGTTTCGAAAGAAGAAGCCGAAACCGTTCGTCAGAAGCTTGCCGACGCGGGCGCGACAGTAGAAGTTAAGTAATCAAAATGCAACGGCCAAAGCCCAAAGTGCATCGAAAGCCTTCGCCACTGTTGGGCTTCGCCTCGCAACAAAAGTCGATCGTAAGGTTGGCTTGACACGCGAAACATTAGTGGCTAAGTTAAGGGAGTATTGAGGCGCTGGCGTTACTCCCAAAAAACTTGACGAAGAGAACAGCCGCTTTTCGAAAAAAAACAAGCGGTCGGGGCATTGTGCGCTCTGACCGCGCTTTGGTGTCTTCAGTATTAATAACACTCGATTGCCGACTTCAAAAGCCGCAATTGAGATTTGGGTTTTGACAATCGGAATCAGTAAGGGAACCTCTCATGTCTGCAAATCTTCTCCAAACAGTTAATACAGGTTTAGGAAGGCGCACAAGCCGTGCGCCCGATCGCCTCGACTTTTCAAAAATCGCGACTGCGGTTCGCATACCAAACCTGATTGAGATTCAGCGTGAATCGTATAACCGATTTCTGCAGATGGATCTTCTGCCTGAAGAACGCGAGAACACTGGTCTTCAGGCAGTGTTTCAATCAGTCTTTCCAATCTCGGATTTTCGGGGCACCGCTACCCTCGACTTCGTCGAATATCAGATTGGCAATTGGCAGTGCAAATGTGGGCGCCTTGAGGGACTTAACTACCTGCGCGCAAACTGCAAAAACTGCGGCTCTACTATCCAAGTGAATCCGCTCGCTGCTGGCGAGACGCTCTGTAATAAGTGCGGCACCTTCAATTTTGTGCGACCACAATTATGTGAAAACTGCGGCGAACCCGTTGGATTGAAACATAAACATGACCAGCAGGAATGTCAGGAACGGGGTATGAGCTACAGTGTTCCCCTTAAAGTAAAAATTAGGCTCACGGTCTACGATAAGGATTCTGAAACCGAGGCACTTTCGATCCGTGATATCAAGGAAGAAGAGGTCTTTTTCGGTGAGATTCCGTTGATGACAGATAACGGGACTTTCATCATCAATGGTACTGAACGAGTCATCGTGTCGCAACTTCATCGTTCACCCGGAGTCTTCTTTAAAAGAGGTCAGGTCAATATTGCAAAGATCATCCCGTACCGTGGATCTTGGGTGGAGTTTGAGTATGACCAGAAAAACCTGCTTTATGTACGCGTAGGTAAACGAAAGTTCCTGGCGACGATATTCCTTCGTGCTCTGGGTCTCTGGTTCAACAATAAGATTGAGTCCCACGGGCGCGTCGATTCGCACCTTGAAGACGAGGTTAAGAATGCTTCGTTTACTGACGAGGACATGCTGCGGGCGCTTTACATTACCGATGAGATGCGTGTCGAGAACGGCAAGATCTTCGTACAGGTACCCGAAGAGAGTCCCACTCACTTGGTGGGAATGCGTGTTGATTTCGATATCAAAGGGCGCGGCACTGAGCCAATTGTGCGCAGTGGAAAGAAGGTGAGCCACACTGCTCTGGAAGCAATTAGAAAGGCCGGTATCAATGAGATCGAAATCGATTCTTCTCAACTTGAAGGAGCTTTTGCGCTTTCGGATGTCGTTAACAAGGAGAGCGGCGAAGTTATTCTTGAAGCTAATAACGAGATCACTCCACCAAAGCTACAAGAGATCATTGAAGCCGGCATCGACCGTTTTTCAGTCTTCTTTCCAGAGCGCGACGACGTAGGTGCAATCCTTTCACTGACCCTTAAAAAGGATGTATTGAAGAAACCTGTCGATTCGCTTGTCGAGATTTACCGCAAGATGCGGCCCGGAGATCCGCCGACAGTTCAAACTGCATACAGGTTGCTGGAAGCAATGTTCTTCGACCCGCGTAAATTCGATTTCTCCAGGGTGGGACGCCTGAAGTTCAATATCAAAATGGGCAAACCAGAACGCGAAAGGATTGAGGATCCACTCCTATCAGCCCATGACTTTTACGAAGTAGTGGCCTATGTCCTTAAGATGCGGAAGAATCCCTCTGAGTATCAGGCAGATGATATCGACCATTTAGGTAATCGTCGCGTTCGAGCGGTTGGTGAGCTCCTTGAAAATCAGTTTCGTATTGGCTTGGAACGAATGGAGCGGGCTATCAAAGAGAAGATGTCGATTCATCAGGAGATGCAAACGACAATGCCTCGCGACTTAATCAATGCCAAGCCAGTTACGGCTGCTGTGCGCGAGTTCTTTGGTTCCAGTCAGCTCTCGCAGTTCATGGATCAGACAAATCCACTGTCGGAGATTACCCATAAGAGACGGCTGTCAGCTCTAGGTCCGGGTGGGCTGTCACGCGAGCGGGCTGGTTTCGAAGTGCGGGACGTCCATCCTACTCACTATGGCCGGATATGCCCAATAGAGACCCCAGAAGGTCCGAATATCGGATTGATCTCAAGTCTCTCATGCTTTGCCAGGATCAATGAATTTGGCTTCATTGAAGCTCCTTATCGCAAGGTTATCGAGGGGAGAGTGGTTGAATACGTACGCATAATTAATGGCGGAGATACAAAGTTCAAGCCTGGTGATCACGTGCCCCTCGAGGAAGTGGAGAAGGCAAACAAACGCCTGGGTGCGGAGAGCCGAAAGGCTGAGTTTGAACCATGGCCTTTTTATTTGACCGCGTGGGAAGAGGACAAGCATGTCGTCGGTCAGGCCAATATTGAGCTGGATGAAAACGGTTACATAGTTAATGAGCGCAATGCTTCTCGTAGAGCCGGTGAGTTCATTCTCGCTCGCCGCGAGGAGATCGAATACGTTGACGTGTCCCCGAAACAGCTGGTGTCCGTGGCCGCCTCACTGATTCCATTTCTCGAGAACGACGACGCCAACCGCGCCCTCATGGGTTCTAATATGCAACGCCAGTCGGTGCCATTGCTCCGGGCCGAAGCTCCATATATTGGCACCGGGATGGAAAAGACTACCGCGCGTGATTCAGGTGCCGTCGTTGTGGCGAAGCGCGATGGTGTGGTCGATTATGTCGATTCAGAACGCATCATCGTGAAAGCTGACCACAGAGTAGATGGGACTATTTCAAGAGAGGTAACCGCGGACATCTATACGTTGATCAAGTTCAAGCGTTCAAACCAGAACACTTGCATCAATCAGCGACCAATTGTGCACGTCGGTGAGCGTGTGGCAAAAGGGCAAGTGATTGCTGATGGTCCTTGCACTGACCGTGGCGAACTCGCCCTCGGTCGAAATGTTTTGGTAGCTTTCATGCCTTGGCGTGGCTATAACTTTGAGGACGCCATACTTGTCTCGGAGCGGCTTGTTAAAGAGGACTACTACACGTCGATCCATATCGAAGAACTGGAGATTGAAGCACGGGATACCAAGCTTGGCCCCGAAGAGATAACTCGTGATATCCCCAATGTTGGCGAAAACATGCTCCGCGATCTTGACGAGAGCGGAATCATCCGTATCGGTGCTCAAGTAAAGCCGGGATCAATTCTGGTTGGTAAGGTTACTCCTAAGGGAGAAACTCAGTTAACCGCTGAGGAGAAACTTCTGCGAGCGATCTTCGGCGAAAAAGCAGGCGATGTGAAGGATGCCTCGCTCGTAAGCCCTCCAGGTATTGACGGTACGGTCGTTGACGTTCAGGTCTTCACTCGAAAAGGCCAGGAGAAGGATGCCCGGTCGCTTGCTATCGAGCAGGAGGAAGAAGACAGGCTTCGACGTGACCTCGAAGATGAAATTCGTATTCTGCGAGAGCAGCGTGATGAACGAATCTATGAACTGCTGGAAGGCAGAAAACTAGCCGCTGATCTTGTTTCGAATCGCGAAGTGGTTATTCCCAAAAATACCACCATAAGCCGCGAGATGCTGGAGGCCGTTGACCCCAAAGCTCTTCGAAAAGTACAACTTGCGTCATCGAGGCTCGATATCGGCGCTGAGATTAAGGAGTACGAAGATCGAACTGAGCGGCAGATAAGAATCCTCTCCGACATCTACGAAGAGAAGATTGCGAAGCTGCGACAGGGCGACGAGTTGGCCCCTGGTGTGATCAAGATGGTCAAGGTCTTTATCGCTATGAAGCGCAAGCTTTCGGTCGGCGATAAGATGGCGGGTCGTCACGGGAACAAAGGCGTTATTGCCCGAATTCTTCCGGAAGAGGATATGCCTTATCTGCCTGACGGCACACCTGTCGAGATAGTTCTTAACCCGCTTGGCGTGCCATCGCGTATGAATGTAGGGCAGATTCTCGAAACTCACCTCGGTTGGGCGGCACGGGTACTTGGTCTCTACTTCGCGACACCAGTTTTTGACGGCGCAAGCGAGAATGAGATCAAGCAAAAACTCCAAGCAGCAGGAAGACGTGCTCAGGAACTGGGACTTCCGGAAATAGTAAGCGAGTCAGGAAAGGCTGTTCTTTATGATGGCTTAACTGGAGAGCCTTTTGAGCAAAATGTCACAGTGGGCTACATCTACATGCTCAAGCTCTCTCACCTTGTCGATGACAAGATCCACGCAAGATCAATTGGACCGTACAGCCTGATCACACAGCAACCGCTTGGCGGTAAAGCTCAGTTTGGTGGTCAGCGCTTCGGTGAGATGGAGGTTTGGGCCTTGGAGGCATACGGTGCTGCCCACATTCTCCAGGAACTATTAACTGCTAAATCTGATGACGTCGCCGGGCGGTCTAAAATCTATGAGGCGATCGTCAAGGGAGAGGCCGATTTCGATCCCGGTCTACCCGAATCCTTCAACGTGCTCGTACGCGAGCTGCAGTCGCTCTGCCTTGACGTCGAACTGATTAATAAGAAGGTTAGCGGCAACGGCGCAGAAACAGAAGATGGTGTTGGTGAGGCATTAATCACAAGTGCCGTCGAAGGCTGACAATTGAGGAAACGGATTTCGAAATGCGAAACGTGTAGGTTTGCCTCGAAGTCCTTAGTTTAGGAAATCCGAAAACGGAGAAATCAAGGTGTTTCGATTCCAACAAGAAAAGACGCAATTAGCTCCCGATTTTGAGGCGATTCGCATCTCTCTGGCCTCTCCGGAGAAGATCCGGCAATGGTCGCATGGTGAGGTGACGAAGCCTGAGACTATTAACTATCGTACCTTCAAGCCCGAACGCGACGGGCTGTTCTGTGCTCGCATCTTTGGACCGGTAGCTGACTGGGAATGTTTATGCGGAAAGTACAAACGCATGAAACATAGAGGCGTCATCTGCGACAAGTGTGGAGTTGAAGTGACTCAGGCTAAGGTGCGTCGCGAGCGGCTCGGACACATCGATCTTGCCAGCCCTTGCTCCCACGTATGGTTCTTTAAAGGTTTGCCTAGTCGTATAGGCCATCTGCTTGATATTCCTCTGCGAGAGCTCGAGAAGGTGCTGTACTTCGAATCCTACATCGTAATAGATCCCGGCGATGTACCCGCTCTAAAGGAGCGTGAGTTATTGACGGACGAGCGGTATCGCGAATTAGTTCGGGATCATCCGGGCCAGTTTGTTGCCAAGATGGGAGCAGAAGCTATCAAAGAGCTTCTTGCGATGGTAAATATTGACGAGCTGGCAATCGAACTGCGCAAGAAGATGCGGGAGGAAACTTCCCAGCAGAAGAAGCTGAAGTTTTCAAAGCGTCTGAAAGTGGCAACAAGCTTTCTCAAATCAGGGAATCGCCCCGACTGGATGATTCTCGACGTTATCCCGGTGATTCCACCGGAACTCAGGCCACTTGTTCCGTTGGATGGTGGCCGTTTCGCCACGTCCGATCTCAACGATCTCTATCGTCGCGTAATCAACAGAAACAATCGCCTAAAGAAGCTGATGGAGCTTCGGGCTCCAGAGGTCATTGTTCGTAATGAAAAACGGATGCTGCAGGAAGCGGTTGACGCGCTGTTCGACAATGGGCGTCGCGGTAGAGTTCTGAGGGGTGTGAATAACAGACCACTCAAGTCTTTGAGTGGTACGCTTAAGGGTAAACAGGGACGTTTTCGGCAAAACCTGCTTGGGAAGCGCGTTGACTACTCGGGTCGCTCCGTGATCGTTGTGGGACCCGAGCTGAAGCTGCATCAGTGTGGCCTGCCCAAGAAGATGGCGCTCGAACTCTTCAAGCCCTTTATCTATAACCAACTCGAAAAGCAAGCTCATGCCGCAACTATTAAGCAGGCACGGGAGATGGTTGAACGCCAGGAGCCTGTGGTTTGGGATATTTTGGAGGAAGTGATCCGCGAGCACCCGGTTCTGCTAAATCGCGCACCGACTCTTCACCGCTTGGGTATTCAGGCGTTCGAACCTGTGCTCGTCGAGGGTAAAGCTATCAAGATTCACCCGCTGGTTTGTACAGCCTTCAACGCCGATTTTGATGGTGACCAGATGGCTGTGCACATTCCGCTGAGTCCGGAAGCACAGATCGAGGCTGCCGTGCTTATGCTCTCGAGCAATAACATTCTTAGTCCCGCAAGTGGCCAACCCATTGCTGTGCCCTCCCAGGACATCGTGTTGGGCATCTACTATCTAACACGCGATAAGAGTGGAGCCAAAGGTGAAGGGCGTGTATTCGCCTCCCTCGAAGAAGTACTGCTCGCGCTCGACGCAAAAGAGGTTACTACACAGACTCCGATTAAGCTCCGAATCCAGGGCGATCTAATCGACCTTACTCAGGAGCACGATCCCCAGGATATTCTGCGCGCGACCGTGCAAGAGGATGTGCGCCGAGTGATCAATACAACTGTGGGCCGAGTAATCTTTAACGATTCAATTCCCGCAGGCTTACCTTTCATCAATGGAACGCTGAAGAAAAAGGGCCTTCAATCACTAGTCAATTACTCGCATATCCGGCTGGGGCATGAAATGACAGTGAAGATGCTCGATGATCTAAAGACACTGGGCTTCCTCTATGCAACTAAAGCTGGTATCTCCATCGGGATCGATGACTTGGTGACTCCAGACTCTAAGAAAGGTCTGGTTGATAGAGCTGAAAAAGATGTGATCGACGTCGAGCAACAGTATCTCGATGGCGTAATCACTAATGGTGAAAGGTACAACAAGGTCATCGCTATCTGGTCTGAAGTAACCGACAAGGTTGCTAAGGAGATGTTCAGGGCTATGGATGAACGCGAGCGGACAAGTGGTGAGCTTAATCCGATTCTTGTGATGAGCGATTCCGGCGCCCGGGGTAGCGCTCAGCAGATTCGCCAGTTGGCCGGAATGCGTGGCTTGATGGCCAAACCGTCAGGTGAAATCATCGAAACGCCCATCCGCGCTAACTTCCGGGAAGGATTGAACGTACTTCAGTACTTCATCTCAACCCATGGCGCTCGTAAAGGTCTCGCTGATACGGCTCTGAAGACCGCTGACTCCGGTTACTTGACCCGTCGGCTCGTCGACGTGGCTCAGGATGTAATCATCAGTGAACAGGATTGCGGAACTCTTAAGGGCATCTCCGCTAGCGCAATCATTGAAGGTGGAGAAGAGATCGAGTCGTTGCGAGATCGTATTGTTGGCCGAACCGCGCTGGATGACGTTATCGACCCTGTCGAAGGTCGAGTGATCGTCGAGGCGAACCAGGAGATCGACGAGGACTTGGCATCTGAGATTCAGCGGTCAGGCGTACAGCGTGTCCGTATCCGTTCGGTTCTCACCTGTGAGTCCCGGCGAGGCTGCTGTGTCAAATGTTATGGTCGTAACCTTGCCACGGGCCGTCCAGTAGAAATTGGCGAGGCCGTAGGCGTTATCGCTGCACAGTCCATCGGTGAGCCCGGCACCCAGCTTACCATGCGTACCTTCCATATCGGCGGTACAGCTCGGTTGGAAGAATCGTCGAAGCACGAGGCGCGTCAGGATGGCACGATCAAGTACATTGACGTGCAGACGGTGAAAAGCCGTAAGGGTGAGCGTATCGCCATGAATCGGAATGGCGCGCTCACCATAATCGATGATCGTGGTCGTGAGGTGGCGCGTTACCAAATTGTTTATGGCGCCCACATTCATGTTGGTGATGGTGAACGTGTTATTCAGGATCAACTGCTGGCAACCTGGGATCCCTTCACCTTCGCGATTCTTACAGAGGTTGCTGGTCATGTTAAGTATCAGGATCTCAAAGAGGGCGTTACCTTCGATGAAGAGGTTGACGAAGTAACAGGCCAGTCGCGAATGGTCGTCAAAGACTCGCCCGATGAAAAGAAACAACCAAGGCTCGAAATACGTGCCGGCAATAAGTTGCTTAAGACATACCAGATGCCGGTTCGAGCGAACCTGATGGTTAGTGATGGTGATGTTGTGGAACCTGGCGACATCATCGCGAAGATTCCCCGGGAAACAACCAAGACTAAAGACATTACCGGCGGTCTTCCACGCGTGGTTGAGCTTTTCGAAGCTCGCAAGCCGGCGGAGACAGCCGTGATGTCTGAAATTGATGGCACCATCGAACTGGGGCCCATCGCAAAAGGTAAACGCAAGGTGATTATCACAGGTGATGACGGTGAAGTCCGCGAGTATGACATTCCCAGAGGCACCCA
>CAZNPP010000073.1:12246-20100 GCA_964574785.1 uncultured Chloracidobacterium sp.
GGTGAGGTCTCACAAGCCGAACCTTTACTCTTAGGAATTACCAAAGCGTCGCTGTCTACCGACTCCTTCATCTCTGCAGCCTCCTTCCAGGAGACGACCCGCGTCCTTACCGAGGCAGCTATATCAGGTCGCATTGACTATCTGCGTGGGTTAAAAGAGAACGTCATAATGGGACGCTTGATTCCGGCGGGGACAGGAATGGAGTATTACCGAAACGTGGAGGTAGAGCGTGACGAAACTATCGATCAGGCTCGCGAGCGTGAGCTTGAGGAGTTTCCCGACATAGTTGGTGGTCATGACATCGCTCTGCCGCCACGCCCAGTGATTGCAGCCAGTGGCGATGGTGTTTCTTCTGATGGACACGAATAAGAGAAACTAGATTGTCTCACAAGAAAGGGTACGGCTAGTTCGTACCCTTTTCTTTTGTAACAGCTTCGTCGCACATTAAGCGGTATGGTGAGAGATAGAGTAGAATCCCGATAACCAGGATAGCAAGCTACCCGAGGCTGTATTTTGTCCTTTAGGCTAAAGGAAAGTGTCATGGAGATCCTGATTATTCTGTACATGCTTTTGCAGCTATTAGGCCAATCATCAAATCCAGACTCCTCAGAACCGGATGTTATTGTGAAGAAATTCTCCTGGCGGCAACACGGCCAGATCGAATCAGGCAAGCACGAAAACTCTAATTCCAGGCGGAGAAGCCCTCAACAAATCTATTCGGAAGAGATGTACAATCGGAACTCGATAGAAAATCGCAGTCGGGACATGCTCGACTTGGAAGAATCTGTGAGAAAAGAAGCAAGGAGGTCACGTTATCGGGCAGGCTATAGTTATAAGGTAGAACTCCTGAACACTGGCTCCAGGGAGGTCCGCGCCGTGTTCTGGGCCTATACGATCAGCAGTTCGTCAATTAGAGAAGATTCTTCTCAACGCGAATTTCGATGTACGGTGAAGATTAAGCCAAACAGCAGCAAGCAGATGGAGGGATTCAGCACTCTGCCTCTGCGTCAAGTCGTGAGTGCCGAAGGAGGATCCTTCACTGAAAATGTCTTAATAAATCGAGTGGAGTATTCCGGAGGGGACATATGGCAGCGACCTGCCTGGCGGCTTCCTAATACAAAAGCAACGAAGGATACTCGTAACCAGTGCGAATCAGTGTAATTAGCTTCAGGCCCGTTCCTTGCGATAATTCTGACAACAATCGATGGCGTTTTAACGTATTGGAAATGCGCCCTGAGATTAAACTAAACGAGACCGAAAACGTGGGATTCTTTGTTAACAGACGAAATGTAGTGAGCTTCCTGGGATTCGTAACACTTTTTATCCTAGCTCTCTTTCATTTTGTTAGTAGTGCCTCTGGTCAGAAAAAAAGACCTAATGCGTCAACTCCTAACGAATTGGCTAGGCTCAGAGATGAGTTCGTAAAGGCTTCGGACGAATATAAAGCAAGTCTTCAAAAGCTCCTGGTGTTCCGCGAAGCAGACGTTCGCAAGTCTAAGGCACACTTTGAACAATCGAAAGAGCTATATGATGGGGGACTAATTGCCAAGAACCAGCTGCTCGAGAGTGAAAGTGCACTCGCCGAGGCACAAGCAAGAGTTTTGGAGATTCGCCAGCAGATGACGAATGCTGACACTCAAGTAGCAAATATTCTGCTTGAATCGCGAACAGAGACCGAGTTGGCTAAGGGCCGACTACCCAGGGGTAGTCTAATAAAAACGACATCCTACATTCGATATCAGGGAGCTTCAGGCTGGAGCTTATCTGAGGCCCATAAAATACAGAACTTCTTCTATAGCTCTTTCCGAACGCCCTTACCTATCGCTGTATTCGGACAAGGAACGATCCACGATCGTTGGCGACTCGACCATCGGAACGCAATGGATATCTCATTGCACCCTGACAGTGCAGAAGGACAAGCTCTGATAAACTTTCTTCGCGCCCACGGAATTCCATTCCTGGCCTTTCGTACAGCAATCCCAGGAACGTCCACGGGACCACATATACACATTGGTCGCCCGTCGCATCGATTTTGAAGTGGATCCACTAACCCCGGCTAACCAACGCAAAGGCCCTTACTGGGAACGTGCCGAAGTCTTTGATCTTGACTGGGACGGAGAAAAAACGAAATCCCTCATCCGGCAACTCACTTAATCCGCAAAGATGTTCGACGATAGGTATTCCGTTTCCCAAAAGTATAGAGTGGGACGGACGACGACCATCCGTTATGCTGTCGATGTTGTACGAGTCGATTCCCACCAGCGTGGCCCCAGAGTCAGCCAGGTATTTGGCGCTCTCGCTACTCACAAAGGGATGGGTCCCGTCGAAATATTTTTCCGTTCGCCAGTGTTTATCCCAGCCAGTGTGAAATAGAACTGCCTTCCCTCTCACGTCAAAATTGAGAAGCGCATCTGGTGTTATTCCACTGTTAGAACGTTCTGTTCCGACAAGATCAGTCACTCGGACGACCACCGCTTCCAGGTTAGCAACTGAAGTAAGATCAAGTCCGGCCAGATCTTTGCCGTTCGGATAACGATGAAAAGGGCTGTCAAGGTAGGTGCCTGTATTCGCTACCATCTCAATCTTTCCAATATGGAATTCCGTCCCTTCCTCGTAGAAGTTTCGAGAGGCCTCACGGCTTAAATAGTCAGAGATGATTGGAGGCGGTAAGCCCTTGTACGTTGTCATACCAGCTTCGATAGTATGGCTTAGGTCGATCAGTTCATAAGAGGTCATAAGATCCACCACTCGTTAAGCCGAACATTTAGTTGTAGTCTGCCAGCTGCTGAGCTGTTCAAGTCGAAGCCTGACAAAGAGTGCGGCTTCGACGTTACCCAGTTGTGTATTGAGATTCAAAAGAGTTGGCTCATCGATTTGTTCGACTGCGGGCATCCAGAACCCGATTACTAAAGATCAACTGAAACAAGGGGTCCAAGTAGCTCAAGACGGCTGCAATAAATATGCCATCTCGTGCGATGAAGAATTGACTTTAATACATGGACCACAACTGCGGCTGCTGCGTTGCAAAATCAAACGAAAGCTTTAGGAGCATGAATGATAATGGTTCAAGGAAGTAAATTTGGAAGCTCGAAGCACTTCGGTTGTTTTCGCCAAAGGTTTACTATTGACAGAAATATCTGGTTGCAGTAGTCTCCGCCTCGCTTTAGAAGAACGAGCACTCATTACCGCTTCCTCACGCACGCGAATGTGTGATGCGGTTTTCACCAGCAGCAACTTTGTGGATTCATAAATGACCAAGTTGCCAAGCAGCGCTTAAACCTCACATCATTTGCCAAGGCGGGTTCAGCATCCGTGGTCGAAGCTAAAGGTGCGCGTACGCTCTTAGTTCACCATAAGGAGCACTGGTCATGTTGCGAGAGATCCTCACCGCTCTATCGGTTTTGCTATTTGCTTCCGCTCACTCAGATCGGCCCACTCAAAATCGTCCCCCGATTGCAAACGCCGATACCTATACTGTACACGGGTTCATGTCACCGCTATCCCCTCAGGTTACAGCGAATGACTTTGATCCGGACGGAGATCCAATTTTTGTTACAGGTGTATTAGCTACAACCCAGCATGGGGGCTTGAGTCGACTTACCGGTGATGACTTTTCTTACCGTCCAGCTCTCGGTTACGTGGGACCTGACAGCTTCACCTATCAAGTTTGTGACAACATGGGGGCTTGCAGCAGCGCAGTTGTGAGTTTCAATGTTGTTAACGAGCCGCCGACCGCGAGCAACGATAGCTACTTTGTACACGGTTTGACTACCATCGGTCCTCTACTAGCGAATGATTCGGATCCAGATGGAGATGCACTAATCTTTTCAGGTTTCGTCCTTTTCCCTGAACATGGAACCCTCTCAGGTCTCACCTCCGACACATTTCTCTATCGGCCTGATGCGCACTTTATCGGTGTCGATACGTTTACTTATAAAGTTTGTGACGAGTATCAACTTTGTTCAGTTGCTACGGTGTTCCTCAATGTTGATAACAACCCGCCTGTGGCTGTTGGTGAGAGCTATACTGTTCACGGTCCTACCACTATCGGTCCCATGCTCGAAAATGACTTCGATCCTGACGGCGATCAACTCTTCTACAACCAGTTGACAGGTGCTTCAAATGGGACAGTTTTCGGCCTTACCCAACCAGATATTCAGAGCTATGTGCCGAATCATGGTTACGTCGGTCCTGATAGTTTTACTTACAAAGTTTGCGATCAGTATTTTGCTTGTTCGGACCCAGTGGAGGTGCTCCTTACAGTCGTCAATGACCCACCAATAGCCGGAGACGATCATTACATCGTCAATGGCACAACAACTATTGGTCCCTTGCGCCTGAACGACTCAGACCCTGAAGGCGATACTCTAGGTGAACCGGCAATCATAATTGCGACTCAACATGGAAGCCTGTTCGGGTTGTCTGATCCGGATTTGAAAAGCTATGTGCCCGGAGACAATTTTTCTGGATTCGACTCTTTTGTGTATCAGATCTGTGACCATCTCGGAGCCTGTTCAACGGCAACGGTCACACTGTCTGTTCAGTCTGAGGACGACGCCGAAAACTTTGGAGAAGTATGCCCAAATCAACGAGTTGGTGGTCCTATTAACGTCACGAATGGGAATATGTATCTTAAACAGAAGGATTACCAATTGCCGGGTTTGGGGCTTCCTATTTCGATCATTCGCACCTACAACAGCATGTCACAACGCTTTGGAATTTTCGGCAGAGGTTGGTCCACAATCTTTGACGAGGCTCTAACGATCCAGGGGCCTGGTTCTTTGCGTCTTCACTCTGCTGATGGTCGGGCTACAAACTTCCGACGAAACGAAAACGGAGTTTTCCTGGCTACAGAAGGCGATTTTCACGGTAGTATTTCAGTAAACCAGGACGGCACCTTCAGTCTCACACATAAATCTGGAGACGTAGACCTTTTTAGTACTTCAGGCAAACTTCTTAACAAAACGGATCGTTACGGTAATCAGACTAACTTGATCTATGAGAATGAAAGGCTTTCCTCTGTGAACGATGCTACGGGGCGAACAGTGACCTTCTCTATTAACGCGAATGGGTTTGTTAATAACGCGCAAGACCAACTCGGAGAGATAGCTACTTACGAATACGGCGTAAACAATGAACTTCTATCAGTGAGGTATCCTGATGGCTCAGGATACCAGTTCAACTATGTATTCTCACCACAACTTGTGCTTGGAACGGTAAAGGACATGCTGGGAAATATTCTGGAAGCACATACCTATGACGAACTTGGCCGGGCAATTTCTTTTGAGAAGCACGGTGGAGTGGAACGAGTAACTCTTGATTATGTTGATGCATCGCGCACTGACGTGACGGATTCGCTGGGGCGTGTCACCCGTTACTTTTCAGATAAGAGCGGCGGACGTAACGTTGTCAGGCATGTGGAGGGAGCATGCAACTGCAGTGGCGGGGCTGAAACGAAGAGTTGGACCCATGACAGCCACCTAAACATTCTGAGTTTTAGTAACTCAGCTAACCAGACGATACATTACACTTATGATTCAGACGGCAACGAGCTGACCATGACAGATCTGCTAGGGACCTCGTCCATGACTTACAATCACCGGGGTCAGGTATTGACGAGTACTGATGTTATGGGGGCTGTCACCACCGGAACATATGATGCTCAAGGTAATCTGCTCTCTCTAACCGACGCACAGAACAACACAACGTCTTTCACGTATGACTCGCGGGGTTTGCTGCTAACCATGACAGACGCCCTCTCCAACGTTACAAGATTCACTTATGACACCCATGGCAATCTTATTGAGGAGATTGATCAACTCGGGAGTGTCACAAGGTTTGTTTACGATGGTCGCGGTAGATTAGCCAGCGCTCAGGATTCATTAACAAACACGGCGACTTATTCTTATGACGCAGCGGGCCGGCTGAACAAAATCACGAGAGCCGACGGTTCAACCGTTAGCCTTGAGCACGACCTTGCCGGACGTCTTAAAGAAGTCATTGACTCCCGAAATAACAGTACCAAGTTTGAATACGATAACGCCTACCGGTTAATCAGCAGAACAAACGCGATGGGCAGTGTCAAAAGGTTCTTTTACGATGCTGCGTCCAACCTTGTGGCGCAGTCTAATGAGTTAGGGCATATCATTGACTTCGAGTATGACCATTTAGATCGGTTGGCAAAAATCATCTATCCAGCAGCAACAGCTGGCCAACCACGATTAGAAGAGACGATTACTTACGATACGCTGGGAAATGTTGTGAAGCACACAGATCGTTTGGGAAGAGTGACTAGTTTTGAATACGATCATGCTAACCGCCTCACAGGGGTTACAGATCCTGAACTGCGAATAACTCGATACGAATACAACCCTCGGTCAAATTTAGTGGCTGTTGTTGACCCTCTAAATCAACTTTACGGCTTCGAGTACGATAATCGTGGGCGCACGACGAAGGTTACACGGGCAGGTCTAGCAATGTCATTCACGTACGACGCGGTGGGAAATCGTTCATCACGTATTGACTTTAACGGGAGAACAACAACTTACGCTTACGACGAGCTTAACCGCCTGACCACAACCAACTATCCCGACGGCTCGACCACTAGCTACGCGTATGACGCCCTTTCGCGACTTGTCAGGGCAAGCAATGTGAATGGAACTGTCAGCTTTGCCTATGATCAAGTGGGCCGCGTTCTCAAAACTGTTGATGCTTTAGGGCAGGTTATTAACTACACCTACGATGCTAATGGCAATCGCCTCAGAATGATTCCTGGTTCTGGACCTGCTATTGCCTACCAATACGATTCACTCAACCGGGTTTCCCGAATCATCGATGGCGAGGGTCAGTCCGTTACCTATTCATACGATGCTGCTAGTAAGTTAACTGCGAGGCTCTTGCCCAACGATGTGGCGACTCACTATGAATACGACCGGTTAGGTCGCCTTACCAGATTAAAAGAGACAAAGGCAAAGAAAGTACTCGCCGATAGTCAGTACAGTTATGACGCAATGGCTAACATAGTTCAGATCGTGGATTCCACATTTTCCCGCCACTATGCGTATGATGACGATGACCGTTTGGTTTCGGTTACAAACCCACGTTCTTCAAATGAGTTCTATAGTTATGACGGTGTCGGGAACAGAACCTCTTCTCATCTCAGTTCAATTTATCAGTATCAACCATTAAATCGTTTGGTCGCTACAAGTGCTGCTAGCTATCTCTACGATGGCAATGGCAACTTGCTTTCCAGGGCTGACGGTAGTGGTACCACGCAATTCAAGTGGGATTTTGAGGATCGCTTAGTGCAGGCTGTTGTGCCTTCCCGGGTTACTGTCAACTACAGTTACGATGCCTTAGGCCGGCTAATACAGAGAACGACCACAGGTGGGTTTACGACTAACTTCCAGCTTGATGGTGACGATGTCATACGAGATCGGCACAGCCTTGGTGCAACCACCGAATATCTGAATGGTCCGGGAATAGATAATAAGATCGGTCAAAAGAACATTCTGGGTTCGTTCTACTTTATGCAGGACCATCTGGGTAGTATCGTCGGTCTCACCGATAAGAAAGGTAAGGTGGTCGAACAGGTCAGTTATGATTCTTTCGGGAACGGCACTGGCAGCAGTCTCACGCATTACGGTTTTACAGGTCGAGAACGCGATCCGGTGACGGGGTTGTTCTACTATCGAGCCCGTTGGTACGACGCGCAGTTGGGGAGATTTATCTCAGAGGATCCAATTGGACTAGGAGGGGGAATCAATTCATATGCGTATGTCGGTAACAATCCCGTCAAGCGCAAGGATCCCTGGGGAATGTATGAGATCGATGTGCATTATTATTTGACTTACT
>CAZNPP010000074.1:0-4037 GCA_964574785.1 uncultured Chloracidobacterium sp.
AAACCCACTTCGCAAAGAATTCTTTCAAGCTCTTCCCGTTAGCTTGTTCCATCGCGGCGACGAAGTCGCTCGTCACTACCAACTTCCCAAAGTGTCGCCGAGTAAAAAGCCGTAGCCCGCTCCAGAAGGCGCGCTCGCCCATCTCCTCGCGCAGCAAGTGCAAGACGTAAGCTCCCTTGTCATAAACGAGCGTACGGTCTTCCCTCGTCGGGCTTAACCAATCCGGAAAGACCAGCGACTTGTCCTTACCTGCCGATCGCACTTTCTCGTAGTTCGCGCGGTACGTCTCGATCTCGCGCCGGTAAGCCGCGCGTCCGAAGCGATGTTCAAGATACGCTGCGGCCATGAAAGTCGCGATTCCTTCGTTGAGCCAGAAGTGATTCCAGTCGCGGCAGGTCACCATGTTGCCCCACCACTGATGAGCAAACTCGTGCGCCGCAAGCCAAAGATTCTGTTCGTTCTCCAGCAACTGCTTTCCGTACGATTCTTTCAATGCAGTGAAACTGCTCATCTCCTGTTCGACACTGCCGGCTGCCAGCACCTGCGTGTACGTGCTACCGGAATACTTAACACCGGCGCGGTCTTCGAAGAAGTCGAGCATGTCGGGCGTGTCGCGAAAGATGCGGCGTACTTCACTCGGAGTGTAGTTTGTCGCGAAGTATTGAAGCCTAACGTTTCGTCGTTTCTCCTTTACGACGTGAAAGGGACCAGCCGCAAAACCGAAGATGTAGGTTGAAATAGGTGTTCGCTGTCGCCACTCCGAGACACGTTTATTGTTTGGCAGTTCGCGTTGAGAAACGAGTTCGCCATTGGCGATTGGTGTTAAGTGCGCCGGCAGGATCAGTTTGAATGTCAACGTGGCCTTGTCGGCTGGATCGTCCACGCAGATCATCCACTGGCTGGTGGAAAAAACCGTGTAGACCTGTTGCCGATCTGGAAAAAATCGAATGCCACGTCGTGGTGTGCCGTGAAAGTCGATCTCGATCTCGCGCGCGTGCCTGGCTCGCGATTCCGGCGGCAAAGAGACTCTGAGGCGATGGTCCACCACGGAGAACTTGAGCGCTGCGCCTGCGAGACGTACGGAGTTGATTGCGAGATCGCCGCAGTTAAATTCTGCCTCCTGCGACGCGGTTGAGAAGCGAATACGCACTGTTCCCTTAACGGACTTGCCGGCGATGTCGGGTTCGATTGTCGCAGAATAATGAAGCACATCCAGAGCAGCGGTTCTTATCAGCGTAGATCCGTGTGCAGCGCGATTGGAGATCAGAATCCCAACCACGATCAGCGCAAGACACAACCATCTCTTTTCTGACATACTTTTCCCTTCTGGAGAGACATTGATTAAGTGCTTTTCTGATTGTGTGATTTGTGTAAATCTGTGGCAAGCATTCTATGACAGTTCTCGAAACCGAACGATTATTCCTGCGCCGGTTCGCCATTGACGATGCTCAGTTCATCCTGACACTCCTCAACGAACCGTCATTTCTTCGCTACATCGGAGACAAGAAGGTCCGGAACCTAGAAGATGCTCGGCAATACATTCTGAATGGTCCGGTCGCAAGTTACGAACGAAATGGCTTTGGTCTCTATGTGGTTGAACTCAGAGAATCA
This sequence comes from uncultured Chloracidobacterium sp., assembly GCA_964574785.1. Classification (GTDB taxonomy): domain Bacteria; phylum Acidobacteriota; class Blastocatellia; order Pyrinomonadales; family Pyrinomonadaceae; genus PSRF01. Next base: position 1,612 of record CAZNPP010000074.1, read on the forward strand.
CACATGCCAATCGGGATGTGCGGATTAATCAAACGAGAAGAACTGCCCGAGGCTGACATCGGGTTTGCTTTGCTGGCCGACTTCGTGAATAGAGGGTTGGCTTTTGAAGCAGCCGCCGCGGTCCTGAACGACGCACGTGAAAGACTGAGACTCCGACGCCTCCTCGCTATTACGACTCCCGATAACGAGGCATCGATTAAGCTACTGCACCGGCTGGGATTCAGATTTGAAGGGGTTATGAAGCTGTCGGAGGATCAGGAGCAGGTCAAATTATTTACGAGAGATTATCCGACGAGTAAATCCTGAGAAGCATGGGTATGGTAATCATCTTCATAGTCAGTAACCGGCTCCATGAACATACGGATCGGCGGTTCAAAGTTATCCATTCCTCATCATACTTCGGATCGAATTTGATCCCCCGATGCCGGTAATAGCCGCCGTTCTTGTTACTCAACTGCAATCCAAACGTTTTGAGCCTTCTTTGGGCTTAAACCAAAATCAGAGAATTTGGAGGCGAAAAAGTCGCTAGATGCAAGCCGAACCACTTGAGTATGTTGATCGTTTGAAAATTCTCGAAGGCATGATTAGGAGGCTGGAACGCCGCGCCAACCAACTCGAGCAAATAGACAAGAAATATTGGTTGGCGCGGAGGGTCATCGCCGTTCTCGGTATTGTGCTGGCCCTGTCGTTTTGTAGTTTTTCGGGACAGATTGCTGGTTGGGTTTTGGCTGCTTTGTTTGTGGCTCTTTTCTGGGGCGTGGCTTTCTATCATGGAAAGGTCAGCTTTAGCATTGCCAAGAATGCTCTGATGATTGACATCAAGAAGGTTCAGGTAGCCAGAATCCATTTGGATTGGGAGAAGATACCACCCTCAGATCAATCGCCACCGGAGCCGGGTCATCCTTTCGAAACAGACCTGGACATTACGGGAGGAAGATCACTCCATCGACTCCTCGACACGGCAATTACCAGAGAAGGTAGCCAGCGACTACGATCATGGCTGTTAACCACCGAGCCTGACCGGATCACTATTGAGAAGAGACAAACCCTGGTCCAGGAACTTAAAGGACATTCTCTTTTCCGGGACAAGCTCCAGCTCTTTTCGGCAATCGCCGGTGGAGATTCAAAAGGTCGCTGGGATTCGCGTGTAGTATCTGATTGGCTCGCAAGCCGAGTTCGCAGGGATGGTCTGATTTCGGCTCTGAGAGTGTTAGGAGTTCTGGCGGTTTTGAACATCACCCTGATAGTCCTCGCCAGCTTGAACGTGATCCCTCATTTCTGGCCCATCACCTTCGTAATTTACGTGAGTGTGACCTTGCTGAGACAATCCCAGGTGGCGATGGCGTGGGGAGAGCTGCTGGAACTAGAAAAAGCTCTGCGCAGATTCACAGCTATCTTCAGGTATCTGGAATCGAGGAGATATAACAATACTCCGGGACTGGCCGAGATTTGTTCTCCATTCCTTGACAACCATAAACGACCTTCTGCGGAACTGCGCCGAGTAGGAAGGATGGCATCGTCGCTGGGTGTACGCACAAATCCGATCTTATGGGCTATCGTCAACGCAATCGTTCCCTGGGACTTTTATTTCACCTATCGCCTGGAGTTGCTCAAGGATGAGATTGCGCACCTGTTGCCTTGCTGGCTCGATGCCTGGTATGAGCTCGAGGCGCTGAATTCACTTGCAAACTTTTCCTACTTGAATCCGCGCTATGCTTTTCCCGAGATCGTGTCCGAATGGAGTCGCTTTGATGCGCGTGCCATGGGCCATCCTCTAATCAAGCCTGAATTGAGAGTCACAAATGACTTCGAGATGAGTCAGCAGCGTAAGATTACGATTCTCACGGGGTCCAACATGGCGGGTAAAAGCACTTTCCTCCGGACGGTAGGTGTAAACGCCTGCCTTGCCTATGCGGGGGCGCCGGTGAGTTCCGGTTCGCTTCGGCTTTCCTTGTTTCGAATTTTCACCTGCATCAACGTCAGCGACTCAGTGCAGGACGGCCTCTCTTATTTCTATGCTGAGGTAAAGCGATTGAAGGCGTTGCTTGAGGCAACGGAAGTAGAGGATGAGTTGCCGGTTCTGTTCCTGATCGACGAGATTTTCAGAGGAACCAATAACCGTGAACGCCACCTTGGCGCTCGCGCTTTTATTCATGAGCTATCGACCCGAAGAACGGCCATAGGCATGGTTGCCACACACGACCTGGAACTGGTCGAGTTGGCTGATGAGAATTCGGGGATTGCCAACTTCCATTTTCGCGAGGAGGTGCGCGATGGCCGGATGGTTTTCGATTACAAACTGCGGCCCGGTCCGTGTCCGACTACCAATGCTTTAGAGATTATGAGGCTCGAGGGATTACCAGTTGAGGAACACGCAGAGCTCGGAACTGAATCCACTGTTTGAAGAGACACTCTTGAGATATCGT
>CAZNPP010000074.1:4137-20034 GCA_964574785.1 uncultured Chloracidobacterium sp.
CGAAAAGTGCGCCTGGGTGACCTGTATTAGTCAGAAAGGACTTTTCACGTGTACGACTCTGGTGCAGCGCGGAAACAACAGTAGGCTATAGGAGGGTCGAAGATGGGCATCATTCTTTTAGTAATTCTCATTGTCTTGTTAATTGGTGCGGCGCCAACATGGCCGTATAGCAGGAACTGGGGATACTGGCCAAGCGGAGGAATAGGTACGATTCTCTTGATCGTTCTTATACTTCTCCTTCTGGGAAGAATTTGACCAATCGATCGAGATTCTGGCCAAAGGTTAACGCTCGCATACCGTAGGTATAAACCGCAACACCACGCCACCCACTGCTGCGCTGATCAAGGCGTGTGCCTACCAATAATTAAAGGCGCGGTGGGATGGTTACCAGCGGGAATTCGATAACTGATTACCTTGGGAATTCGAGTTCGCGTGTCACCTAGATTACTACTGACAACGGACTACTGACAACGGACCATTGATAAACGGACCACTGACCACGGACCACTGACAAACCGACTGCGGACTACTTAGCAGCCACATCCTCGTGTTCAGCCCGCCTGCGCTTTGGCCAGTTCGTAAGTACCGTTCCACGTGGCTTCGATCTCGGTCTCGGATTTTGCCACGGTCTTGAATGTGCCACTGCCGGTGATGCCGCTATACTTACCATCGCCACCTGTCATTTTGAAAGTGCCTTCGACAGTCATAGTACCACCCGGTCCGGAGACTTTACCTTCGAATGTTCCAAAGTCTCTGCCGCCGTCAGGATGGACGTTGTTGTAGTAACCGGTTTGCGAGCCTTCGCCGTCAAGCAAGTCGTTAACGCCCCAGTATGTAATCTTCGAGTCGTTCCATAAGGGATCAGGCGAGTTCTGGGTACCGTTAACCTCGGCGATGGCGAGTAGGTGATTGGATTGGTCATTAAGGGGCAGTCCAAACTGTTGCGTGATTGTTCCCGAAAAAGATCCTGAGATAGAAGGCATGATGTCTCTCCTCTATTTTTTAGATTGGTTGTTGCTTGAGTTCGGCGCATTGTGAACCTCGTCCACCTCTCATGTCAATGGACACCAGTCATTGATGTATCCTATGTCAAAGCTGTCAAGCGTCGCCGTCGTGAGGCAGCACAGATGATCAAGAACACATCCACGAAATACCATGAAGTTCTTCGTGTTCATTCGTGTGGCTTAGTGGATGGATCTCAGAATTGTTGGCCGAAATAATCAAAGGTCCGAAGCGGGATAGACCAATCCAAGATACCGTCGCGACTCCCGGAGCTCAGTAACTGTCAGTGGTGAAGTCTTTCAAATAGGAAGCTCACCACGAAAACGAGGAGACTCGGAGATGGGTAGACGCGGCACAGATCTCGATCTAATGCCGACGCGGTTTCGTCCACTAGGACTAACCACGGTTGCCCCTCGCTCTTTTAATTAGAATCCGTCCGCGCTATTGAACCGCTCTCGATACTCAGTTGAAACAAGAAACGATTTAACCATCTCCGCGTCTATGAAGTTGCCATTGAACTGATTCAACTTGTCGAGCCAGAACTTCCAGCCCTGGAAATCTGAGTCTTGTGGATCGTCGGGGTTGCGACGCAAATATCCGAAGTACTGCATCTGCACAAAGGCACGGTTGAATTCGCGCTGCCGCAGCAAAGAGTGCTCCGCCACCTGTCGCAGCGCCGCTGCCCGCCCGGCTGTCACATTAGTCGCGTCGGTGAGCTGGGCCACCAGTTGGTCGTGCTCCGCCTGACTGAGGACAAAATCTGCATTCTGGTTAAGTTTCTCAACGAACTGTAGAGGAGTCATGCTCAGCGGGAAGTCATCCATGAAACGCTGTCCCTGGACGAATTCAAGCACAAAGGCGTTCTTCTTACTTTCAAGTTGCTGCTGCCAGTCGCCCTGACCAACAACAACACCTTGCCCAATCTCCTGGGAATCTCCGAGAAACTCGTTTAGTCGAATGATCGGAACCGTGCCGGGAACATTCGGTGAAGTAGAGTCGCCATAGCCAGTCTTGTAAATGCGATAGACGAAATAGCCTGTCTCCTGAAACTCGATCGAAAGGAAGAATGCCGCCGACACGTTAATTCTGCGCAAATCGCGGCAGCGAGTTCGCTCAGGTTCAGGCTCCGCATCACATTCGGTGATTTGATTCGTCCAGAACTGCAGGCCCGAGGCATCAGGCAGCCGGTTCAGGAAGTCGAGGTAGTGCTGGTTGACAAAAAATTCCGCGCTATCTATTGGATTGACGGGCGTCACAGTCGGATCGTTGTCGACGATCCCGATCACCGCCGAAAACGGCTCGCCCAAAATTGCGCCGGCCGGCTCGCTCAATGTCACGTTAAATGATTCGTTATCTTCAATGGCCCGAGCATCGTCAACAATCAGAACGCTGAACGATTTAGACGTATCCCCGTCGGCGAAACGAAGCGTGCCGAATGCTGCGATGTAATCGGAACGCGATGAGGCGCTTCCGTCCGAAGTTGCATATCTGACTGAAGCTGGTCCCACAGTGTTTCCGGTGCGGGTTACAGTTACGGTCACGCTGCCATCGCCTTCGCCAACGCTGTAGGTAGGTGAACTGAACTGAAGGACTCCTGTGGCTGTTGGTTCGGCACAGGTGTTGAGGGCGACGGTAAGATTATTCACCAGTTGATTGCCGGTGATGATGTCCGGCCGGTTATCACCGTCGAAATCACCAGCTATGATTCGAGACGCGCTTCGTTCGGCAGGGATGCTGGAGGCTGGACCAAAGCCGCCAATACCATCTCCGAAAAGCACCGCAATGTTTGACCGGTGCGGACTCGGAAAGCCGTCTTGGCGCGAGACTGCGACGGCAATATCAGGCTTCCCATCACTGGAGAAATCAGCCACGGTCAAGTCCGAAGGAAAATTGCCGACACTAAACTCCAAGGGTGAGCCGAAGCCGCCCATGCCGTCCCCTAATACCACCGACAACTTACCATTCACTTCCTCTGAGATCATTGCGAGGTCGGCTTTACCGTCGCCATTCAGATCGGAACTGCGAATTGAACTTGAGTTGGCGGTTGTGATGTGAGTGCGCGGGGCAAATCCGCCTTCTCCGTTCCCCAGCAGAATGCTGAAACCAAAACCGCTTGGAATCGCAAGATCCATTTTGCCGTCGCTATTGAAATCGGCGAAGCCAAGGCGAGCTGGATTTGCCGCGGTCCTAACCGAAGCATTGGGCTGCATCGTGAAGTGCCCCGTGCCATCTCCGAGACCTACAGAGATCGATCCTTCGTTGTTGTTGCCCCCACCGCGATTCACTGTCACCAGATCAGTTTTGCCGTCGGCATTCAAATCTACGCCTGCCAGACTGAATGGACTGGAAGCGTCAAAGCTTGTGGAGATTGCCGAACCAAAGCCGCCCAGCCCATCTCCCAAAAACACATGGAAACGCGGCAAGCCACTTGGCCCATTGGCAGTGGCGTCGAGCACAGCGACATCTAATTTCGTGTCACCATTAAAATCAGCGATTACCGGACCGGCGAACGATGATGAAGAGGGGACAGTGATGATTGAGGGAGCGCTGAACTTTCCATTACCGTCGCCCAGCATCACGACAAAATTACCATTGCTCATGACTACCAGATCGAGTTTGCCATCGCCATTAAGATCTGCGCGATCGAGGCCGAAGGCGCCGCGGCCGGCTGGACCGGCAGCAAGTCGAAAACCACCCGCACCGTCGCCGAACAATATACCGGCTAAACCAGTTGAGGCTGATGCGATGTCGAGATTCGAGTCGCCGTCAAAATCGGCGATGACTGTGTTGGCGCCGGGGTCACTACCGAGGCTGCCCAGCCCATAGGCGAACGGTTCTCCGAAGCCGCCCTCCCCATCATTCAGCAATACTGTAGCGCCGGCTACGATATCGGGCTTTCCGTCTTTGTCGAGATCCCCCAGCGCGACAAAACGCGGTCGCCCTGCATTGAGCACATTGATAACGGTCGGCTCACCGAAGCATCCAGCGCCGTCACCCAACCGTACTTGAATTTCAGCGGTGAGGACGTTTGCTACTACGAGATCAAGTTTGCCATCTCCGTTAACGTCACCAGCTGCAAGTCCGCCAGTAGATGACACCGAGCAAGAAGCGGCAGAGAACTCGCCAGTGCCATTGCCCAGGAGGATTTGAATAGAGTTGGCCCCGATGGCAAGGTCAAGTTTTCCGTCGTTGTTGAAATCGGCGGTAATAATTTTGCTCGCCCCACCCGACACGTTTATAGGAGTACCGAATTCTCCTTGACCATTGCCGAGCAAAACGGTAACGCTGAAGCTGTTCGCGACGGCGACATCCAGAGTGCCGCTGTTATTGAAATCGCCGACGGCGAGGTCGACCGGCCCACCACCGACGTTGAATGTACCTGCCGAAACGAAGCCTCCCAAGCCGTTATTGCGGAGTAGCGTGATATTGCTCGAAGAGTTGTTCGCAGTAATGATGTCTGGCCTACCATCGCCAGTGAAGTCGGCGGCAGCCACGCTCACCGGAAAAGTTCCAACACTGTAGGCGTTGATACCAGCCGCTCCGCCTAGACCCACGTTCGTCAGCACTGACACACTCGATGAGTCGGCGTTAGCGACAGCAAGATCTGGCCTTCCATCCCCATCGAAGTCAGCGGCCGCAACTGAGCGTATGTCCTCGCCAACGGGGTAAACTGCCGCTTGAGTAAAGCTGGGAGTTGAACAAGTCTGGGTGGATGCTGGAGCGCACAGCCAAGTCAACACCGTGGTGATTACAAGTGTCCAAACAGTGAGCTTCATGTGAAATGTGCGAGGTGAGTGGGCTTTTGAGAAATTCATATTTGAGTCTGATTGAAGACTACAACTTGCGAGGAAGTGTAGACGACAGCGTTTTAACTCGGAATGCTGAGCCTGGACCTGCCTGGTATGGAGCATCAGATTCGAGCCTGCCTCGTTATCGGTTGCTTCTTTCAACGATCCTTTCGGTTAGAATCAAGTCTAGTGTCACCATATTGACGGCAGCACATGTGGCCTAATCGGATAAATTGAAATTCTGGTTGTTGCGGAACATATGGTGATTGTCGACCATGTGGACCATTTCTGCTTGTTGCCGCCTACAAAAAACTGTGAATTGGGAAAGTGAAAAGAGAATTAAGGAGTTTATTTGCAACTCGTGCGTGCGACCTTGGCTCGAATGTGAGATCAACTGGCTGGACCTCTATCTGACATAGATTGGTGCGCGGCCTTTAGCGGCAACTAATGACTTGCCTGGCGCTTAGGATTCTATAATCAAATTTCGCTTACGAAAAGGGGGCTGCGCTAACTCTTTAGCAAATGAGTAGGCGCTCTAAAGGACCTCAATTGCGCGCGATTTCCACCAATTCGATATCCGGGAGCGAATCGATATAAGACCGGGATGCAGTTGCTTACAAAGTTCTGGGCCAGAAAGTCCAGGAAACCAGCTGTCGACTAGATAAAGATCGAAGTTTTGTGTTTTTGCCAATCGTCACCTTCATTCAAACTCTGTGCAAACCACCTCAAGCCTTGATCGCCTAAAACCAACGAAACCAATTCGCGGATCTCGGCGTCATCTTCCGTGCAGAGTATACGATCCCTTGAGGAATTTCATGGCGGGCACGCTTTTCCGTAACTGACGACGTGAAAAGGTGGAGGGAATTTTATTCCTAACGGACCATGCAAGTGCATGTACTTTGCAATCAGGGGTTTGTGAGGAAATAGAACTTGACCCATCCGGTACGATAACGAAAGCGCAAAGTTAGGAATCTAGACGACCACTATTTCCATTTTGATTCCACTTGGGTTTCTTCTGCCCAAAAGATCCACTCAGCTCCGTTTGCGTGATTCTGGCGTGGGGAAAGAATGCCTCGCTGCTCAAGCAAAGCACGTGCGTGGCGCTGAATGTTCGCATATATGCACTGTGTGATGTCCGAGAATTCCCAGCCTCGCTTCAGCAGGCCCGTGCTTCTGAAAGCACGTTCCATCTGCGAGCGTTTTTTTGCGAACAAGAAGGCTATCCTTTCAGCCATCTCCTCACACAGCGCCTCAAACTTCGCGCAATCCTCAGCTCTAAACACCGGAAAGTTAGGTTCGTAGTAACGTTCGCTGGGATGAATTTTTTCCCACTCTTCGGATTCGCGCAGAAGCTCGCTTTTCATCATGTCATTGATGTGCGTATGAACGCTTGGTGGAGATAGCTTGAGCGCTTCGGCGAGTTGCGAGATGGTCTTTGGTTCACGAGCAACGAGATTCAGAATCTCCTCTTTTGTGCCGTTAGGTAATAACTTCCTTTTTGTAATCTCAGCCCAGGGATCACTGTAACCACCAAGTCGGGCCGACACACATTCGCACGGAAAACGCAAGCCTTTGATTTCATCAGGATAGGACATTGTTCCCTCTTTACAAGATGTGTATTAGGGCGTACCCTAAAAGCCGTTCCCAAAAATAAGTTACCCCCGGCCACTTTCGCCGGGGGCGGCACGATTAGTACAAGTATTCGCGCGCGCCGAACGTAACATCGATTGCGCTGTTTGTGCAAAGCCCCAGACCCGTCCCCTTTCTAAGTTTCCTTCCTGTGAAGATCAAGCCCCCGAGTCTGTCCTGGTGCTTGTTCTATGGGAGTAAGAAGTATGGATAACCAAGCGAAGAGAATAAATTATTCAAAAGAAAATTCGGAAAAAAGTAAACACATCGGTGCTGAAGAATCCATCAGGCTCAAAGGACTGCTCAAGTTGATTGGCGGTGCATTAACTGTCATCGCCTTTCTGTTAGTTGCGACTCCGGTCGGTTCTCGAATAGTTGCGCTTCTCAATTTCGACAAACAGATTGAGAACAACGTCGACCAGATGATCAGTGAGGGACGCCAAACGTTCCGCTTCGACACATTCGGCGACGAAGCTTTTTGGGGTGACATGCTACAACTTCACCGGGCCATCGAAGGGACTCAGTTTGGTGGCGTGGGTCCGGGTTTAAGTCCGAGCGCGGCATTGACGTTAGGTCTTAAAGTCGACGTGGACGCGCTGCCCGGAGGTCTTGTAAGACAACTAAAACAGGGCAGAGTCGACCTGAATGATCCTGCGGTCACGCTTACTCTGCTTAGACACGACGCAGTTCTGGGCGTCAAAGGTTTTTTCGAGGGCAATAATCTTCGATCCGTCGGTATAACTTGTGCGCTTTGCCACTCAACAGTTGATGACTCGCTAACCACGGGTATTGGACATCGGTTGGATGGCTGGGCCAATCGCGATCTCAACGTTGGAGAGATTGTCGCCCTTGCCCCGGACTTAAGTCCGTTCAGTAATCTCTTGGGTGTCAGTCAGGATACGGTGCGAACGGTGCTTAGGAGTTGGGGGCCTGGAAAGTTCGACGCCGAACTTATCCTCGATGGCAAAGCATTTAATCCTCAACAGATCTCCAACGGTGTCGTGACTGGGACCAATGTCCCAGGCGCGACTTTGATACCGCCGGCATTCGGCCTCGCGGGTGTGAACTTGCATACCTGGACCGGTTGGGGATCCGTAACTCACTGGAATGCTTTTGTGGCTAACCTGGAGATGCATGGCAGCGGGACCTTCTTTGATCCTAGATTGAACGATGCCGCAAAGTTTCCGATAGCCGCGGCGAATGGTTTTGCAAATGTGCGGAACACTCCGGATCTAATCACCCCAAAACTCGCAGCGCTCCACTTCTATCAGCTCGCCATTCCGGCACCGCGACCGCCAGGCGGAAGTTTTAATGGCGGAGCAGCTGGGAGAGGTGAAACAGTATTTAATGGCAAGGCCCAGTGCGCAACCTGTCATGTGCCACCATTGTTTAGCGAACCGGGCTGGAACATGCACACGCCCGCGCAGATTTGCATCGATGATTTCCAGGCGAAACGATCACCCGATGAGCGCTACCGAACGTCGCCGTTGAAGGGCTTATGGACACATCAAAGAGGCGGCTTTTTCCACGACGGCCGTTTTGCAACTTTGCTGGACGTTGTCAACCACTACAACACTTGCTTTAGCTTAGGGCTGACTGCACAGGAGAAAAATGACTTAGAGGAATACCTGAAATCATTGTAGGGCGCGAGTGATGTGGGTCAAGTCAAATTGCTGTTAATGTTGATAGCGAAGAACAATTAAAGCACGGCAGAGGCCTGCGAAGTCAGGATCATCACTTCATGCGGCGTCAGATTTTAGCTGGCGGAGCCAACATAATTGGAGCTTCGTTCTTGGGAACTTTGTCCAACATCGCATGGGCCCAGACAACAACGCAGCGCGGGGTGAGCACAAAGGACGGCGGTACGAAGCCGATTTACGTGCCCGACAGCGGAAACAACGACCCCGTAGCTCACACGCGCGCGGTCATAGGAGGAGATTGAGATGGCAAGTCCCGCAAGTATCAAAGGACACCCGATTCACCCAATGATCATTCCATTCCCGATAGCACTCTGGGTGTTCTCGCTAGTGGCGGACGTTATCTACCTGTGGCGTGGAAATCCAGTTTGGAGGGATTGGATCGCTTTCTATACCCTGCTGGCCGGTCTCATCGGCGCCGCAGCGGCAGCCGTGCCTGGTCTAATTGATTGGCTGTCACTCACCGACAGGGCGGTTGTAAAGATCGCCAATTGGCATGCGCGTCTTAACGTGATTGCGCTTCTGGTCTTTGCAGCTAGTTTTTATTTGCGCACCACTAGCGGCGCGAGTCTGGTAAGCGGCAGTTACACCATTCCCGTAGCGCTCTCCGTACTCGGTGTGGTGTTGATAACGATCTCGGGATGGCTTGGGGGCGAAATGGTATTCAAGCATGGGGTTGCTGTCAGCTCTGGTTCGGGCGCGACTCCAGACAACGCTACTGGAGACACGAAGGTGCGAGCTGCTTGAAGCGCCTCGGATGGGGACTTGAAAAAGTGAATCATCGGGAAGCAGCGTACGCTAAGGTTTCCAAACATGAGCTTTTTGCCGTAATCCGGAAGACTAACCGTTATGTGAGAAACCGCAGCAGAACGAGGAAAGCGTCATGCGAACTCCGAACTTATCCGCCATTGGTCTAGTCTTTGCGCTTACACTTGGACCGTTAGCCTTTAACTTTACTTACGCAGATGGCGAGTCAATTCCAACAAGGACTCGAGCGAGTTCACTAACAGCAACCAATTACCTCGGAGAACATGGGGGGACGAGAGTTTCCTCTCCTTACTCGGCTACGTTGCGTTACCGGCTTGAAGCCTCACAAAGCAATTTCATGGTGCGCGCTTTCTCAGGCGGGTTGCTTTGGTTCAAGGGCAAGGATCATCTAATTCGTGTGCGCGACTTCTCAGGTGAAGCACAACTTCCGCCCGGCACTATCAATCCGGCCTTGCTTCACATCACGGTCCGCGCGGCCTCCCTCGAAGAGACTCGCGACATTTTCACGTCGCAGGAAAAACAGATCATCAATAAGGAGCTGCGCGAGATTGTGCTTGAGCCGGACAAATATCCGGAAATTGTATTCGAGAGCACCAGTGTAACGGGCAAATCGCTAGGTGGTAATCAGTATGACTTGAAGATCCTCGGTGATTTAACTCTGCATGGAGTCACGCGGCAAATCACGATTCCAACCATGGTGACAATCACGGGCAACGACCTTCGGGCGCAGGGCGAATTCAACATCGAACGGAGCGACTTTAAGGTGAAAGCTACGTCGGCGTTGCACGGAATGATTCGCGTCCGCGACAAATTAAAGTTCACCTTCGATATCATTGGACATCAGCTTAGCGCCCAAAGCTTGTGAGAGTCTAAGGTTTATCGACCCAAGTAATCGGGAGAACAAATGGCCGACAAAGCGGCAGACGTTCTGGAAGAAAGCATCCTCGATTACGGAGTTGACACGGCCTGACTTGGCCTGAGTCACTACTGAATCCAGAAAGAATCAGACGAACGAGGAGGAAAAAGGAAAAATGAAACAGCAAAAAATCCGAAAGCTAACACCAGTCATATTAATTGTGCTCACGTTTGCCTTAGGCGTGGTTGCAAGCGCGCAATACGGATCGGGTACCAAACCGCAAACGAGTGCCGCAGCCAAGGGAACGCCAACTTTGACGGCCAGGCTGATTGACGCGGAGAAGAAAGCTCAGCAGAAAGCCGCCACTGTGGATGTTAGTGTGACAGGAATCGAGATAATTGATCCGGCCAGCGTCAATGAACAACCGAAGGCAGGTCAGGGTCACCTGCACTACCAAGTTGACGATGGGCCAATCATCGCAACTACGACGACGAAACTGAGCTTTCACGGATTGACTCCCGGCGAGCATAAGATAGTCGTCACGCTGGCGGGCAATGACCATAATCCGCTCGGCCCACAGGAGACGCTGAACGTCACAATTCCGTAGTTTGTCAGGGTGCTGATTACGGATGAAGATCGTTTTCCCTTATCGGGGTTACGAGCAAATCGTGCGTGATTAGCTCTATTCGCGCCATAAACCCGCTCGCTTTTTGACCCTCACGTCTTTTCCCGTGTCACCACGCAAGACACCTCACGCTTGAGCGTCGTGGTCTTTCAATTTCTACCCTATTTTTCACGAATTGGTGCACATGGAAAGCGAAGTATCTTATTAACATACCAACTGACTCCAGAAGTGGTAAGATTCACGCCGAAACCACCCCCAGAACCGAATCGTCAGGAGGATGCTCTATGCTTCGCAAGAGGCGCGCGCCCGGGCCACCGCATTATCGTGCCGCTGGCGTTCTAATCTTCTCACTTTTTCTTACTTTCGGGCTATGGTTAATCGCCTCAGACGCATTCAGTCAACGGCGTGATGCGAACCATTCTGCCCTAAGTCGTGCGCAAGGCTTAGCTGCATGGGAACAGGTATATTCTGTTTTGATTCATCCGCGCTGCATCAACTGCCACACCGCGACAAACTACCCACAGCAAGCAGACAACCGCGAGCGTCACTTCGCCAACGTGGTGCGAGGCGCCGAAGGCAAAGGAGTGCCCGGACTGAATTGCGCAAGCTGTCATCAGGAGAGTAATGCCGATAGTACCGGTGTGCCTGGCGGACACAACTGGCATCTGGCGCCGCTATCCATGAAATGGCAGGACCTCAACGACAATCCTTTATCGAGTGCCGCAGTCTGTCGTGCGGTTACAGATCGGTCGAAGAATCACAACCTCGATGGTCCAGGTCTGCTGAAGCACCACGAGGAAGAAGCACTCGTGCTATGGGCCTGGAATCCGGGCCGGCGGCCGGACGGTTCTGTTCGCACACTGCCGCCGATGTCGCATCAACAATTCGTTGCCGCCACCCGTCGTTGGGTGGAAGCGGGCACGCCATGTCCAAAGGGGAGATAGGAGATCGGGATGGCTACTTACCAACTGACAATCAATGGAAAAGTTAGAGAGGTGAATGTTGATCCTTCGACACCACTCCTCTGGGTGTTGCGTGAGGAACTGAAAATGACGGGCACCAAATACGGCTGCGGCGTAAGTGCCTGCGGCGCGTGCACCGTTCATCTGGATGGCGTGGCTGCGCGCTCTTGTATGGTCCCTGTATCACTAATCGGGAAGCGTCCAATAGTGACCATCGAAGCGATGAGTCAGGATCCTGTTGGACGTGTGGTCCAGGATGCCTGGGTGGCAGAGGACGTCGTTCAGTGCGGCTATTGCCAGAGCGGACAAATAATGAGCGCCGTCGCGTTACTTAAACACACACCCAAACCCAGCGACACAAACATCGAAGAGTCCATGGGCGGGAATATCTGTCGTTGCGCCACTTACGTCCGCATCCGTGAGGCCATTAAGCTCGCGGCGCGGAACCTCAAGTGAAGGAGATCACTATGACAACCGCAATCACTAAAGCCACAGATGAAAGCTTGAGCCGGCGCAGCTTTTTGCGCGTCTCAGCAACAGCCGCCGGTGGTCTGCTTGTTTCGCTATACCTCAACCGTCCTTCAGTAGCTCAAGAAGCCAGCCAACCACAGCAGCCGCCTAAAGTTTATCCGCCAGACGCCTTCGTCGACATCAGGCCCGACGGTCAGATCGTGATCCAGGTGAACCGGCTCGAGTTTGGCCAGGGCGTGCACACAGCTCTGCCGATGCTCCTCGCCGACGAAATGGATGCGGATTGGTCCAAAGTGGTGGCCGAGCTGGCTCCCGCTGCCGACGTCTATAAGGATCCGATGTTCGGGATCCAGATGGTAGGCGCCTCCGGCTCCATTGCACATTCGTTCCAACAGTATCGCGAACTGGGCGCTAAGACGCGTGCGATGCTCGTTGGCGTCGCAGCCGGGCGTTGGAATGTCACACCAGACAAATGCCGGACCGAGAACAGCGTCGTCTATGGTCCAGCTGGCCAGTCGGCGAAGTATGCCGAACTCGCGGGCGAGGCCGCTCGCGGGCAGGTTCCAGCTAAGGTCCGACTGAAAAGTCCTTCGGAATTCGGGTTAGTGGGAAAGAGAGTGCTGAGACTCGATAGTAGACCGAAATGTGACGGGTCGCTGAAGTTTGGACTCGACCTGGATCTGGCGGGAATGAAAGTAGCCGTGGTCGCGCACCCGCCCGTCTTCGGCGCACGTGCGAAGAGCTTCGTCGACAAGGATGCCCGAAGCGTTGAAGGAGTGCGTGATGTTTTCGAAGTTCCACTCGTGCAGGGCAGTGGCGTTGCAGTGGTCGCCGATAAGTTCTGGATTGCCAAGCTGGGGCGTGACCGGCTCAAGATCGAATGGGATTTTTCGGGCGTCGAACGGGCTGACAGCTCGCGTCTCCTGGCTGATTACAAACAGCTCGCGCGCAGTGCCGGCTTACGTTCGGTCGCTCGTGGTGAGGCAAAGGCAATCGAGGGCTTTGACACTTCGCGCCGGATCATCGCCGAATTCGACTTTCCCTTCTTAGCTCATGCGCCCATGGAGCCTCTGAACACGACTGTGAGGTTTGACGGCGACCGGGCAGAGGTTTGGGTCGGTTCCCAGTTTCAAACCGTCGATCAGATGGCGATTGCGGAAGTGCTGGGGCTCAAACCTGCGCAGGTAACCTTTCACACCGAAATGGCTGGCGGCGGTTTCGGCAGACGGGCCACGCCAGACTCGCACTTGCAACGCGAGGCTGCGCAGATCGCCAAGCGGCTGCGTGGCACCCCGGTAAAACTCATCTGGACCCGCGAGGACGATATCAGGGGAGGGTACTACAGGCCCATGCACGTTCACCGTGTCGAGATCGCTATCGGCCCCAACGGTATGCCTGCGGCATGGCGACATGTAGTCGTCGGCCAGTCCATCTTGGCGGACACACCCTTCGCCGTAATGATGAAGGACAATATCGATCCAACGACTGTCGAAGGCGTCAACGATACTCATTACAGCATCCCGATCTTTCACGTCTCGGTGCATCATCCAAAAGTGAATGTGCCTGTGCTGTGGTGGCGGTCGGTTGGGCACACTCATTCTGCCTTTGTCATGGAGACACTGATTGAAGAGCTGGCCACGCGCGCTAAGATTGATCCCATCGCTTACCGGCGCAAACTGCTCAAGCCTGAAGCCAAAAAGCTGCACGCAGTACTTGACCTCATGGAAGCGAGGAGTGCTGCCTGGCGTCGCACACTTCCAAAAGGGCACGCCGTTGGCTTTGCTTGTCACGAGTCATTTGGAACCGGCGTCGCTTGTGCGGTTGATGTGTCAATCAAGGACAAGCGACCGAGGATTCACCGGGCCACGATCGCTGTCGATTGTGGCCTGGCGGTTAATCCTTTATCGGTAGAGAGTCAGTTCGAGGCAGGGGTGGCTTTCGGCCTGTCGCAGTTAATGGCCAAGGGCGCGGTTACGCTAAAGGATGGAGTTGTGGAGCAGAGGAATTTTGATGATTACGTTCCGCCTCACATCGTGGACTCACCGGTGGCTGTCGATGTTCATATCGTGCCGAGCACCGAAGCACCCACAGGTTGCGGCGAGCCCCCAGTGCCGGTTATCTCACCGGCGGTCGTGAACGCTTTGACGAAACTGACAGGAAAGCAGTATCGCAGCTTGCCTCTGGTCGCTGTTTAGCTTGGGTTAATTAGGCAACTGCTGAGACAACCAATCATTTCTGCATTGGTGGCAGATTTGGTGTTTGAGTTCCACCAACCACCGCCACGATTGACATAGACAACATCGTCAGTGAAGAGTCTGTCCCAGGCAGCCATGTAATGCTTATCGCCACCTGATGCTCGAAGGATATTCGAAAAGTCATCGTTCCACACCCTCGTTCCTTCTCCTCCAATCAACTGCCAGGTTATGTTGTAGCGTTGACAAATGGACCAACTTGGGCCGCTAAGTTAGTAGTAACCGGGGACCGGCTGGGAGGCGACAACTTTTTACAATTCCGGTGCGAAGTAGTGGCAGCCTTCTGTAGAACTCGATGTATGCTATGCCCGGTATGTTCCGAGATGCAATCAGCAAACTATCGCTGCGAAAAAAGTTGACGATACTGGCTTCAGTAGGCGTGTTCCTTCCCCTCCTGGTGTTGACATTCATGCAGTATCGATCGCTTGCAGAACTCGAGAACAAAACCAAGGGCGCATTCAAGGATAACCTGCGACAGGGATTTACCATACTACAGCGCCAAATGAAACAACGCCTTGAGAACGTCGCAGCTCAAACCTTGAACCCGGTTGGCAGTCTGCACCTTTCGTCGCCTTCATCCCCTGGGGGCGCGGAAGAACTCGAAAAATATTTTGCAAACGTAAAGCGTTCGCATCCTGAGATTGAAGAGATTTTTGCTTTCGCCTACTCGGATAGTAAGCAAGAAACAAACGGTTATGCGTATATTTATTCAGACAAATTTTTGAAAATCGCTCAGGCAGAATTCACCTCTGGGCAGTCCCACACACTCTCTCTATTTGAGAAATCGCGGCTGGCTCAAAGTTTTCTCGACGATAGTCACAACTATTTGTTCGTACATGATTCCTGTCCGACCTGTCCGCCGAGCATGCGGGAGGGAACATATCTATTTTATCCGTTGAAGGATCTAACAAAGGATGCGGCAGAAGGAGAGCAGAGCGGTTTTGCGGGTGTCTTATTAAACGAACGTTTCGTCAGAGATGACTTGATAGCTGGCACTATAGTGAGACTTTCAAAACACTATCATGCATCGAAAGACTCACCAGCCATAGCCGTTACGATCATCGACGAAAATCAGCGCGTACTTTATTCAAACGCTGAGGCTCAAAAGGGATACCTTTTCGAAAGCAACTTTGATCGTCCGTTCTCAAATTGGAGGGCCGGAATCGGCCTGACGAACACAAATCTCGATGACCTTGCGCGCGACAGTTTTTTGCATAGTCTCGGCGCAACTGTCCTGGTACTAGTCGTCTTACTCTGTGGAATGGCCCTGACCATCCGGGCCACTGATCGCGAAGCACGTCTGGCGCAGGCGAAATCAAATTTCGTCGCAAATGTCTCGCATGAACTAAAGACACCTCTATCGCTACTCAGCCTGTTTTCTGAAATCCTGGAACTAGGTCGCGTCAAGAATGAAGAAAAGAAGATCGAGTACTACCGGATCATTCGCCATGAAAGCCGGCGTTTGAACAAGATCATCGATAACATCCTCGATTTCTCAAAAATCGAGGCGGGACGGAAAACGTATCATCTCGCCGATGGTGATATGGCAGAAGTGATTCAGAATGCGCTTTCCAGCTATCGCTTTCAGATCATCAATTCCGGCTTTGAAGTTCAAACAAACATACAACCTGATCTGCCGCCAATTTTAATTGATCGCGATGCGATGGAGCAGGCTATCTCAAATCTGGTTGATAACGCCATCAAATACTCAGGCGAGGTAAAGCAACTTTCGATCACCGCGAAAACCGTTCGGTCTGAACTTTCTGTTGAAATCGCAGATCACGGCATTGGAATTCCACGCCCGGAACAGGCAAAGATTTTCGAGAAGTTTTACCGGGTGGGCAATG